>JAPOHS010000100.1 GCA_029979325.1 Pseudomonadota bacterium
AAGTGATGATACAAGTCCCTTGCAGACCATTTGTAACACCAACAGGCCTCCCATATAACTCTGGATAATCCATTTGCTCAATGGATGCAAAAAAAGAGTTCATATCAACCAGAGCGATAATCCTTGGCCAAGAATCTTTATTGGTAGCTTCTAAGTTGACCAACAACTACTCCTTGTATCTGTATACGCTCAGCCTCATATGCAATTGCTTCCATGGATTTATTTTCTGGAATGAGAAGGATCATACCTTTGGGCAGTCTTTTGAAACGTTTCAATGTTGCCTCGATGCCATCAATAAGAGCGACGACAATATCACCATTGTTTGCAGTATTTTGATGTTTGATGATGACTGTGTCTCCATCGAGGATACCTGCATCCATCATTGACTCACCGGTTACCTGTAAGGCGAATCTATCTGGGTTCATAATGAAGTCTGCAAGATTGATCTCATGTCTATCTTCAATTGCTTCGATCGGTTGTCCAGCTGCTATACGTCCCAATAGTGGAATGATGGGAGCGATGGATTGGTTCTCATAGGCTTCAAGGTTAAGGCATATGCCTCTTTTTCGATTGGATGCTATGTTCAGTAATTTTTTGGACTCAAGAGACTTAATGTATCTGTGTACAACCCCTCTGGATTTAATGCCGATCCCATCGGCAATTTCCGTAAGGGTAGGTGAACAGCCCTTTTCAATGCAGTACTTTTGAATGAACTTTAAGGTTTTGGTTTCGCTTGGTGTTAACATTATTTTCCTCAATTTTTATTAGTGAAATAATAGAGAACAAAAAGAGAACATTCAATAAAATATTATTAATTTTTTAAAATTTTTTAAAGACCCTATACCATCGATAGTTGCCTACCAAAATGATATAAAGTTTAATAACCTCTTATGGAACACCAAATATACTGTGCAATAAAATATGTCGCCCATTGATTTAATCATCAGAGCTTTAGGAATCCTTTTTGGATTAGGCATATTGGTTCTTTCTTTCATTTTTGGCGCTTTTATATTGATGACCATTGTTGGGCTCTTGATCCTAGCGGTTATTGGTTTTTATGTACGAGGCTTCTTTATGAAGAAGGAAAAAAATAAGGATTCAGATGAGACAATAATTGATGCAGAATATACGATTCTAAATGATAGAGAACACGATGATTGATCGAATTGATGAATACAAATCTCGAAGAAAGAAACGAAAGTTAAGACGCATTGCATTTGCTCTTCTTTTTACAGGCTTCGCAGTATTGCTCTCTTGGTTCTTTGAGTCTCAAGTGACAACAACGGTTATTGTTACCACGCATGCTGAGCTTGAAACCGACTTAAATGCAAATTCCGGTCTCAGTGATCAAGGCATTAAAAGGGCGAATTCATTGGCATCAACCTTATCATCAGTTGATGTCGTTTCTGGTGTCGATGCAATATATGCAACCACTTATCGGGCCACACAAGAAACCGCTGAACCAATATCCCGACTCTTGGACCTGCCTATCAATATTGTTGACCAAGACATTGTTGAAGATTTCATTGAATCAATCAAAAATGATCATTCGGGCCAGATCATTCTCATTGTGTCTCACCCAGAAAATTTATCTAGGCTTGTTGTTGAACTTCAAGGAAGTAAAAATATTAATACTGAGTCTCTAAATAAGAATAATCAGCTTTTCATTGTGACTGTACCATGGTTCGGTAAAGTCAAAACATTACAACTGACATATGGGGCCTAAAAATATATTAAAGGCTTCAATATTTGATTAGAATGACCGCCATGGAAAGAAAGAACTCATATAACTTACAAGATTTAATGGACTGTGCCAAAGAAAAGCTATTTGGCCCAGGAAATGCAAGACTTCCACTGCCACCAATGCTAATGATCGATCGCATTACTCACATCAGCGATACAGGTGGGGAATACGATAAAGGAGAGATCATTGCTGAATTGGATATCAAGAAGGATGCTTGGTTCTTTGACTGCCACTTCTTTAAAGACCCGGTCATGCCTGGGTCACTCGGTGTAGATGCCATGTGGCAACTCATAGGCTTTTTTCTTGGATGGTCTGGAGGACAAGGAAGAGGCAGAGCCTTGGGTGGCGGCAAAATCAAGTTCTCTGGGCAAGTGACAAAACAAACAAAGTTACTCACATATCATCTTCATATCAAGAGAGTCATTCGCTCCAAGCTCATGATGGGCATAGCAGATGCCTCGTTGAGAGCTGATGATAAAGTCATTTATACTGGCCAAGATCTTAGGGTCGGCCTATTCACTGATTTATCAGAGATATAATTATGAGAAGAGTTGTACTTACCGGAATCGGAGTTGTTAGTTCTATTGGTAATGATAAAGATCAAGTTTTAGATTCCCTAAAGAAAGGCGCATCAGGAATTGATTATCGAGAAGACTTTGAGGAAATGGGTCTTAAGAGTCGCGTTGCTGGTTCAATTAAGCTTGATTTAAAAGAGCATGTCGACAGAAAGCTAAAACGCTTCATGAGCGATGGAATTGCTTTTAATTATCTCGCCATGAAGGAAGCGGTAGAAGATAGCGGACTTTCTGAAGAACAGGTCAGCGATATCAGAACAGGATTGATTATGGGCAATGGCGGAGGTTCGCCAGAAACCATCGTGTCTGGTGCTGACTCATTGAGAGAGAAAGGAAAAGTAAGCCCATTTCTCGTGACTCGTTCAATGGCAAGTGGAAATTCAGGAGTTCTGGGCACTGCATTTAAAATCAAAGGCATTAATTATTCTATCAGCTCAGCATGTGCAACAAGTGCTCACTGCATTGGGAATGCAGCAGAGCTGATCCAGTTTGATAAACAAGATGT
>JAPOHS010000101.1 GCA_029979325.1 Pseudomonadota bacterium
AAACAATATGCAGAAAAAGATTGGGAAATCATTGCTTGTTCGCGAAATCCTGAAAAATCAAAAGATCTTTTGGAATTAAGCGAAAAATTTCCCGAAAATATCATCATTGAGAGATTGGATGTTTCAAATTTTGAAGCGGTCAGTGATTTAAGTCAGAAATATAGCAAAAAACCTATTGATATTCTTATTAACAATGCTGGGACACTTGGACCAAAGGGAGTGCCCGAAGCAATGGGGTATCAGAATATAGATCATATGGATTTCGAGATCTGGAGAGATATTCTTGAAGTCAATCTTCTTGCTCCTTTTAAAGTTGCGACTGCTTTTCATGATCAAATCGCCATGAGTGAAAGAAAAATACTGATCATGATGTCGAGCGATCTTGGCTCTGTTCAACAAAACAATTTTGGCGGGCTGTACTCATATAGAGCGAGCAAAGCTGGCCTGAATATTTTATCTAAAGGAATGTCAATTGATTGGAATGATATTACTGTGATCGCACTCGCACCTGGTTGGTGTAAAACTTATCTTGGAGGAGAGGAGGCTGAGATTGAGGCAGATGTCAGCGTGGCTGAACAACAAAAAATGTTTGAATCAATTAATCCTGATGACAGTGGAAAATTCTTAGATCGATTTGGTAACGAAGTACCCTGGTAAATCAATACATAACAGTCGTTGCCTTGGTTTTCAGGTATGAATCCAACCCTTCTTCGCCGAATTCTCTTCCCCAGCCAGATTGCTTATTCCCACCAAAGGGAATAGCAGAGTCTACTGCAGCATGACAATTTATACTAACTTGTCCTGAGTCAATCAAAGCAGCCATTCTATGACCAGTTGTGATATCACTGGTCCAAACACTTCCTGATAGACCATATGTAGTCTCATTGGCTCTATCAGCAAGTTCATCAAGAGTGTCATCACTAAACTTCTCAATGCATAAGACAGGCCCAAAGATCTCTTCTTTGGCAATTGACATGTCTCCGGTAACATCAGTAAAAATTGTTGGCTCTATGAAGTATCCTTTGTCATTTACCTCATTGCCACCGCAGACCAATGTTGCTCCTTCAGAAATCCCTTGGGCTATATACTTCATTACTCTTTTTCTTTGGTCTTCAGATATCAACGGTCCAAAGTCATTTGTTTCTATGAGACCATGACCAATTTGAAATGATTCAGCCATGTTCTTAACTCCTGCAACCAGTTCATCATGTATTGCTTCATGAACAAATACTCTCGTTCCAGCCATACAATTTTGACCTTGAAGAAAAAAACAAGCTCTTGCCACACCGGGTATTGTTTTCTCAAGATCGGCATCATCAAAGACAATAACTGGGCTTTTGCCGCCTAATTCAAGGGTAACCTTCTTTAAGTTACTGATAGAAGAAGAAACGATCTTTTTTCCAACTTCAGTTGATCCTGTAAAGGTGATTTTATCCACATCATTATGTTTTGCGAGTGCATCTCCTGCCGTTTCTCCAAGACCAGTGACAATATTCACAACGCCTTTTGGTATCCCAGATTTTTCTATTAAACGGCCAAAATATAATGCAGTTAAAGGGGTCAGCTCTGCAGGCTTAAGCACCACAGTACATCCTGCTGCTAGAGCTGGTGCAAGTTTCAGAATTGCAAAAATCAAAGGTGAGTTCCATGGAATAATTGCACCAACAACTCCAATGGGCTCTCTTTTTGTATAAGTCAAAGATTCACCATTCATTACACCGCCAGGCGAGACAGGAATCGTTTTTCCATGAATTTTTGGTGCCCAGCTCGCGTAATATCTTAAAAGGGTTACACCATGGCTTGCGATGGAGTATTGAGCAAGCTGCAAAGGCATACCATTATCCAATACTTCTAGCTCTGAAAGGACTGAGAAGTTGGCCTCAATCTCATCAGATAGTCGGTGTAAGATTTGAGCCCTGTCATGTGATGGTATCTTAGACCATTCGCCTGATAATGCTTCTTTTGCAGCTTTTACTGCCAAATCAATATCTTTGCTTGTTCCAGACTGAACCTCTGCTATTTTTTCTTCAGTCGCGGGATCCAATACTGGAATCTTCTCACCAGTAGATGATGGTTTCCATTCGCCATCAATGAATAAAAGATGTTCAGACTCTAAAAAATTCTTGGTTTCTTCACTTATCGTAATTTCTTGTTTATTGCTCATAATTAGTGGTTTTGAATAAAATGGATTATCAGGATAGTTTACAATGATTTATCATTATTCAAACACAAAATCATGAAGCTGACTTTAAGATATTTAGATATTTTTGAAAGGAATGTCACATTCCTGGCTTTTGGTGTATTGGTGATCGTGATGTTCAGTGATGTCGCCTTTAGAGAAATTACTGGAACGGGATTACATTGGTCTAGACAAGTGGGTGTGTATGCAAACTTATTTGTTGTCATGTTTGGATTAGGTGTGGCTTCATCTGAGGCGGCCCATCTGAGACCTAAGTTTGCAGACAATTGGTTACCAAAATCACTTGATCCCATGCTCAATCGAATCCAAGAGGGTCTGATGTTTGTGTTTTGTTTTGCATTTGCTTTGATTGCTTTTCAAGTTGTTGTAGAGACATTCAGGGATGATGTCCAATCTATAGTTCTGAGGATAGCGGTCTGGCCTTTCCAAATGATTATCCCGACCGCATTCTTGCTCACATCTATTAGGCATCTCATTTATGCGATTAAACCGAGTCTTAGACCAGGGGAGAGTGTCCGTTTAGGCACAGAATAATCCGATGCTTTCTGCCTTACTTCTACCAATCATAATTGTTGTTCTGTTTTTATTAAGACAGAATCTTATC
>JAPOHS010000102.1 GCA_029979325.1 Pseudomonadota bacterium
AAGAACTGTTGTCAACATCACTGGTGATGCAACCGTTTCCGTTCTTGTTGCTAAATCGGAGGACGATATCGATGAAGACGTTTTTCGTAGCGAAAGCGTAATATAAAGATGATAATAATCACCTTATGAGACGCACAAAAATCATATCAACTTTTGGACCATCAATCTCAGATCCAAAAATACTAAAGGATGTTTGTCAGTATGCAGACGTTATAAGAATCAATTTAGCCCACGGGACATGGGATGAGAATGAGAAATATAATCATAAAAAAAATATTCAACTCATCCAGGAGACTGCGAAGAAACTGAAAAAGCCTGTCGCCATTTTGGTTGACTTAAAAGGCAATAAGATCAGAATTGGTGACTTTAAGGATCATATGATTGAACTGGAGCATGCTTCAGACATCGAAATCATATTCACCAAAGAGAAAAAGACAAACAAGCATGAGATTTTCATTGATGCTGACTATTGTTTTCCAAACATTGAAGTTGGGGACAAGATTTTACTTGATGACGGTTTGATCCAATTAGTAGTTGAAAGGACAAGCCAAAAAAATATGACTCTTCATTGCAAGGTTGAGAAGGGCGGTTTACTTAGAAGCAATAAAGGATTTGAGGTTGAGAATAAGATCATTCACCGTTCAGGACTTGGCGAAGAGGACAAAAGAGACATAGGACGATTGGCGGAATTAGGTGTTGACTGGATTGCGCTTTCTTTTGTCAATGAAGCCAGCGATGTCACTCAAGCTAGGGAGGTTTTAACTCAGATCGGGAGTCCAATTCATTTAATTGCTAAGATTGAAAGGCTTGAGGCACTCAAGCAACTCTTTTGGATTATCAAAGCAAGCGATGGGGTCATGGTTGCCAGAGGCGATCTTGCTTTAGAGTCTGGACCAGGCGAGCTGACAGGGCTTCAAAAAGACATCATTAAGCAAACCGTTAAAGGAAAAAGGATTGCAATCACTGCCACTCAAATGATGGAGTCAATGATCACAAATCCAACACCAACGAGAGCAGAAATGACCGATGTTTCCAATGCCGTTTTAGATGGAACTGATGCCGTGATGCTTTCAGCAGAAACGGCAATAGGAAAATACCCCGTTGAGACTGTGAAAGCCATGCATGAAGTTTGCATGGGTGCTGAGACCTACCAAGAGTCAATCACAAAGAACGAAGAGTATAAATTTTCTGAAATCAACAATATCGATGAAGCCATTGCTATTAGTTCAATGAGTATCGCTAGAAATATGGAAATCAAAGCGATTGTTGCTCTTACAGAGTCAGGCTCAACAGCATTGATGCTCTCAAGATATCGAACCAATATACCAATATATGCCTTTACCAGAAATGAAGATACTCAAAGAAGAGTAAGTCTTTATAGTGGTGTTATTTCGTATCAATATCCATTTTTAGTCGATAGCATGGCTGATGTAATAGAAGATGTGAGAAGTGAGCTTATTGGCTCTTCCATACTTAAATCAGGTGATTTGATCGTTCTCACTTCTGGATCTCCTTTGAGAGTGAGCGGCGGGACAAATTCACTTCGCCTGATTAATATATGAAAAAAGACTGAAAGACCTTTTAGAAGGGAAATATAAGTAATACAATCTCAAACTCAAATAGAGAAGAATCTTGAAACAAAAAGTCGGAATCAGTGCAATTACAGCTTATGTCCCATCTTATCGAGTTGGGCTAGAAGATTGGTGTGGTTGGACCAATAATTCTTGGGATAAGATCAGCAATATTATAGGTTCTGGTTTCAGGATGCTTTGACCTGATGAAAGCATATACACCATGGCAGCAAATTCAGTTCTTGATTTAATCATTGAAAATAATATTGATCCCAACGAAATTGGTTTTTTAGCACTAGGTACTGAATCCAGCACGGATAACTCCGCTGGAACAATCATCATCAAAGGAATGGTTAATGAAGAGCTTAAAAATAGAGGTATGAATCCGATATCCAATCAATGTGAGGTTCCAGAGTTTAAGCAAGCCTGTTTGTCTGGGATCTATGCACTGAAGAATGCTGTTCGTTATGTGAATTCTGACGCACCTGAAAAGAAAGCAATTGTGGTGTGTTCAGATATTGCACTCTATCAGATGGGGTCTTCAGGGGAGCCTACACAAGGAGCTGGAGCAGTTGCCACACTCATTGAATCAAACCCAAAGATTGCTGAGGTTAAGACTGCCTTTTCAGGAAGCTCATCAGAATATCGGCAGATAGATTTTAGAAAGCCAATACAGTACCGAGCTCAAAATTTAAATGGGCACTCAGCATCAGACTTAGATCTCCCTGTATTTAATGGGAAATATTCTGCAAGTTGCTATATAGATGGAACAATTTCAGCGTTATCAAACATGAGTCAAAACAGGGGACAGAGTTTATCTAAATTATTGAAAGGGGCTGCAGCTGTATTCATGCATCGTCCTTTTCATAAGATGCCATTGAATGCATTCTCAATTTCATACCTCTATGCATTGGCTAATGGTGATAAAGATGACAATCAAGAACTGCAGAATTTGATAAAAGAAGCAGATTTAGGATCAGAAGAAATAGAAAGAGAACTGAAAGAAAAACCTGATTTGAAGTCATTTCTTCAAACAGATATTAATAAAGACTTATTTCCACAAACCAGTAAGGCTCTCAAGACATTGAATAAAATAGAGTCCTTTAAGGATAAAGTATTGTCTAAGTTAAAGTTGGGCAATGAGCTA
>JAPOHS010000103.1 GCA_029979325.1 Pseudomonadota bacterium
TCTTGAGGTCATGGCATCCAATGATCCATCTTTTAAATGGTATGCAGTCTCAGTGGTGCATGGCAACGATCCTTATATCTACATTTTTGAAAGAGACAAATTTTTCTGTATAGAATTAGAGAAAAAGGTGAATGACTTTTATCGAAGGGTTGCCGATGAAGATTGGTATACACCTCAATCTTCAAAAGGCTTCGATTTGGTCAATCCCGATATCGATGAAGAAAAAAGAGTGAACCTTTCTACTGACTCAGTTGAGGCCATGAAAAGAATTGTTGAAAGAAAAGCCTTGATCAAAGAAATGGAAGCATTAAATGAAGCCGATGAAATGACAATCAAAGGTGAAATGCAAGATGCAAAAGAAGGCATCGGATTCTATGAAGACGATGATGGCAATGAAATATTGATCACAGGAAAAAGAAGGATCATCAATCGAAAAGCAACCCCTGAGAAATACATTCCAGCCAAACCAGCAACCAAAGTTCTGACTTCTGGAATTTACATCAAGGAAACTGTGAATGATTAACAGTGGGCTGAGATCAATCAACCCACTGTTTGAAGCCTTAGTCTTTGGCCTTGTGTATGTTCAGAGCCACTAACTCAATAAAACGATAAACCTGATGCAGTATCGCGTTATCTTTAGGAGTTGGAGTAGCCATGCAAATCAATGAAGCGATTGAAATCGCCATTGTCACATATTCAACTATCTGTTCCATATCATTACCTCAATATTATTACTTTTTTCGATTCATAAAGCCGACAGCAGACCTAACCCCAAACGAGGCAGCTACGATCACGCTTAATAAATATTGATACCAGGTGGGAATTTCTTTTAATACTGCGAAACCTTGTTTTACATAAGGCACAGCAGATGGAATAAAACACATGATGAGTGGGATCGAAAAAAGCAGTGTCAACCATTCGTCTTTCCAGCTATTGCCAGCATTTTGTTGAGCCACAGTATTCCAATCGGCAGCAGCCTTCGCCTTTGCTTCTGATCTAGCAATGCGACCATTCAGATAGGTTGTGCCGAGTTTTCCAAACAGTTTTAAGAATTGAATCATCGAATAAGGAATGTGACCAACATGGCGAAAAGGGTTGATACAATTGTTGCCAATGCGATCCTGATTTGAGTGTTAAGAGTGGTCAGCTGGGATTCGATAGACTCTAGCCTTCGATAATTTTCGCGCCATCTTTCATGGCAAGCAGCTTCATGTGAAGTCAATCTTTTGTCAACTTCCTGAAGCCTCTGTGTTGTTGTCATCTTGCTTGTCACTTGTAATCCCTAGTTCTTTTGCCATTTGATTCAATAACCATTGAAATGTGTTTGATAAAGCCCCATATTCTTGCTGTGCTTGATTGAATTTTTTCTCAGCTTCTTCAATTTGTGGCCTTAAATCCTGTACTTCTTTGTATAAGTTTTTGGCTCGATCATTGAAATCATCAACCTCATAATCTTTGCCATTGAAATGCACTTTCTCCGTTTCCATTTTTTTCTCCTTAAATAAAAATGCTTAATGTTTGTAATACAAAACCAATCAAGACAATCCAAAATCCTTTGACATAATCAAAACTCTCTCCGTTTTTGTCTTGCATCTCTAAACAGTAAATGTCTCCGTTGTTGGGGTTATTTGACTGTCAATGTTTGCTTTCAATTCAGCCTTCAATGCTGCCACCTCTGAATCACCCATCTTTTCTTTGACCCAATCATTGACAATTGTTTTTGTGAGATCATCTTTGGCAACATATGTGGATGGGTCTAAATTGGATAGATCAAGACTGATCGTGCCATAAACGGATGCAGTGTATTTATTACCTTCACCATCTGTTTCTGATGATGTGCCGACCAATCTCCAATGAACACAATAAACACAATCACTGAAACCATCATGATCCAAATAGGCATCGACTGTGGGATTTTGCCAAGTGTAAGTATTTGCCATTTTAGTTTCCTCTTAGTTCGTTAATTTGTTGTTTAAGTTCTTCAATCTGTTCTTGTTGTTCTTGTATGGCTTTGACAAGCAATGGTGTTATTCTTCCATAATCCATGCCTTGCATCTTTTCACCATCTTTTTCGCCATTGACTGCATCAGTAAATATTTCTTGTGCTTCGTGTGCTATGAAACCTTCTGAGGTTTTGCCTGTTCCTTTCCATTCAAACTCAACAGGATTAAGTGCCAATGTTCTTTCTAATCCATTTTGTATAGAGCCTTTGACATCTTTCAATCGGTAATCTGAAGATGTGTTGTATGCTACTGCGGAACCTGTATATGAAATACTTCCTACAGTTGATCCTTGTTTCCTAAATAAAGCCATATCACCATTAGCAGTAGTTGTTTTATTTAAATAAAGTGCTGCGGAATCAGAATCTCTCGCAAGAGTTAAATATCCATCTGCTGATTTAAAGCCAAAACCACTACCTGAAGAAGCCCCAAGCAATGTTAGAGGATCAGTGGTTGTACCCACCAACAAATTCCCCGATGAGTCTATTCTTATTGCTTCAGTTGCACCACTGAAAATAGCAAAGTTTCTAGCAACTTGAATATTGTTTACATACCCTGATTGTAGATAATTTAAAGCACCAGTATTATGAACACCAATTTTCACAGCTGGGCCACCAACTCCGTCAGAAACAACAAACCCACTGGTTACATCTCCGCTTGTGTCTGGTGCGCCTTCAGTGCTTACATGA
>JAPOHS010000104.1 GCA_029979325.1 Pseudomonadota bacterium
ATTATATACACTCAAAGCAGAAATTAACATAAGAAAAGAAAAATCCGGAATTTTGAATTCAAGACTGAATGGCAGCATCAACCTCATTCCCATCTGTCACCTCAATCCAATTGCCATCTGACCCAGAAATAATTGTTTGAGCATCTTCATTGAAAGCATAAATTTGAAATTTTGTTCCAGGTTTCAGCCTGGTGGTCAACCAGTCAACGCTGTTGACTACCTGTCTCCATTTAGGGGCCTTAACTTTCATTTGATCCGACATATTTCGATATCGAATGACATTTACATAAGTCCTGCCAAGCATGCTTGTTGATGAATCAACTAGAAAAAGAACATGGCCTCCTCCCAGTTTCAATTCTGTAAGATATTGACGTTCTCCATCGCCATCAAAGCTTCTCAATGCATCTCCTGGATTGCTACTGGCTCTTTCCATCTGAGACATCATGCGTTTGTTTGCTTCTTCCAACTGTTTCACATCAGACTGAAGTTGATTGATATCTGCCACTGAGGCAACTGAATTATTCTCTAAAAATTCGATTTCCCTGAGGAGATCCTCAATCTTTTTGGCTAAATCAGAGACGCTTCCTTGAATGATTACATTCTCTGAGTCCATCTGATCAATGGTATTTTTTAACACCACCAATCTTTTTTGTTCATCAAAGATTTTTTCTTCTAAAAGCTGGCTTTCCGCTTGAAGTTCAACATTTGCCTGCTCGCTCCTGGTCTTGGATTGTGTGTTTATGATCATAAAAAATAGAATCACTGCACCAAATCCACATGAGATCACATCTAAGAATGAGAGATTAAATACGTTGAACTGTCTTCTAGCCATGAATCAAGAAGTCATTCACCCTTCAGATGCGTGATTAAATTCTCATCGCAGTAGGTTTCCGTTTCAAAAATTTGTCTTTCTTGAAGCAATTGAAGTTGATGCACCATAAACATAATGACAATACTGATCAGCAAGGCGATAAAGGTCGAGTTAAAGGCAACACCCAAATTCTGAGTGACACCACTGATGTCTCCATCAACGGCTCTGTGTGCCAAAGAAAGTGCAGCCCCAATTCCTCTGACCGTGCCGATGAATCCAATTGAAGGAATTGCCCAAGCAATATACCTGATCATCGAAAGCTCAGATTCTAGCCTCTCAGCTTCAGACTCAACCATTGTGTGTGTTGCGGTCGATACGTCTTGAACATTCTTGGTTGTAGTGAAGCGTTTCAGTCCATTGATCAATGTTCTGGTTAAGAATAAACCTTTCTTTGAATCATCCAATCCTTCTAGCTGTCTTAGATAATCCGTCGCAGAGTCAGGATTGATACTTTCTCCTACACGAATGGGAATCAGATCTTCCCTCAATAAACGTCGCTCATTGATCGAAGCATTCGCTTTGATTGCCATGATTGCGAAAGCCCAAAGCATCAGAATAAAACAGGCCTCTTGCTCAAAGTCTCTAACAATCACATAAAATGATCTCTCAGGAACATAATTGATATCTTGCTCAATCATGATCTGTTGTTCTTTTATGATCTCCTTCGCCTCTGGCCTTATCAACGAAACATAGGTCGCATGCACCAAAATGATTGACACAATCAATGCAAGCGCTTGATATAAAAATTCCTTCGATAAATTATTTCCATTCATGAGTTACTCCTAAATATCAGATGGAAAGCTCACTGCAACATCAGCAGATAATGGCTCCGACGGCACAAATTCCTCCAATGATTCTTCTTCATATGCCTCCTGAATTTTTGCCAATTCCTTTTCAAGCTCTCTATCAATTTCTTCTTGTAATTTTGCCTCGCCCTCTAATTCTTGGGCATAAGATGGTGTCATCTCAAATAATAGCGAAGACCCTATAATCAAAAGCAGTAATGATTTAATTGTTTTTTTCATCTGTTCCATTGTCCAGATCAGTATACCTTGCGATTCTGAATCCAACATCCAATCTTCCTTGAGTTCCATAATCTCTGTATGCAAAACGAAGTTTTGTGAGCGATGAATCTCTCCAGCTGGATCCTTTGATTACTCTTGCAGTTCCATCAGCTGGACCAAAAGGGTCTTTCTCCACCAACCTGAGTTGTCGCGTTGGCACAGCATAATAATCTGAAACCCACTCAGCGACATTACCTCCCAGATCATATATTCCTATTTTGTTTGGATAGAACCTTCCCGACGGTGCAGTCACAGGATAACCGTCCCAGTAATCTTTGAGGACATTTGTCAAAAGACTTTCTGTAGACTCATCTGCATAATTTCCACTTTCTTCTAGAGGAGGCATGCTGTCGCCCCATGGATATCTTTGCTCACCTGCTCCGCCGTTATATCTCGAAACCCATTCCCATTCGGCTTCAGTTGGCAATCTGTATCCATTCGTTATTGGTTGTTTGAGCTTATATTGACCATCAATGTTCTCATAAGCAGGCGCCAAAGATTCCTTTCTACTCAGCCAATTGCAGTATGCTGCAGCATCCGACCAACTGACCATTACAGTGGGATGCATTCCATTTGAAAGCTCCCTAAACATTTCAGCACCAGAAGTATGCTTTGGCTTGAAAGCTCTGAACTCATTATTCGTCACTTCCTTTGTACCTAAATAAAAAGGCTTGGTGATCTCAATCAATCTCTCATTCTCATTTGAT
>JAPOHS010000105.1 GCA_029979325.1 Pseudomonadota bacterium
AATGCATAAGGAAGTTGAGTTGCAACATGATCAATGTGATTACAACCCGATGCCATGGAAGACATAATTGTAGTGTCAGAGATTGGAGAACAATGATCACCCCAAACTGCTCCACAAATTACACATGCCACTGATGAATAGATAATATGAATATGCTCCATGTCAGCAACACCATTTAAAAACATGATCTGCCAAGCCAGAGGAATAACAATTGGATAAAAAATACCCATTGTTCCCCAACTGGATCCTGTAGCAAAAGCAGTTGCTGCAGATAAAAGGAAGATGACAGTTGGAATCAATGGAACTGGCAAGAATTCCCCCAATATGGAGACCAAATAGTTCGCTGTTTGTAAAATCTCTGTTGTCTGAGCCAAGGACCATGCCAAAATTAAAACAATGATTGCAAAAATCATAAACTTCACGCCCTCATACCAAGCTTGCACAGTTTCTTCTAATGATAAAATGCGTTGAAGTATTGTTAGTGTAAACCCAGTCAGAACACCTGCCAATGAGCCCCACAACAAAGCAGTGTATGCGTCTGCAGAACCAATGATATCCTGAATACTCTCACCTTCCCCAGTGCTATAAAGTCCTGCAATTGTGGAAAGAATAAACATTAGAATTGGAATGAATGCATTGAAGGCTCTTGCTTTAGATGGATCTGCTGGTTCAAGCTGCTTTGTTTCATCATCATTTGTATAGCCCTTGCTTTTTTGCTGAAGAGAAGGGTCTTTTCCTGAGCGAGCAGCAATCTCATACTGATACATCATGCCAAAATCTTTACCTGTGCCTGCGACCAAGAAAACAAACAAAAGCATGAATAAGGGGTAAAAGCTGTAGAGTATAGAATTGAGATAAAGTGAATAAGCAGATTGATCAATTTCACTGATTTGACTCACTGATATATCGATCATTCCAACCTGATATCCAACCCAAGTGGTGATCAATGCAACACAAGCAATCGGGGCTGCTGTTGCATCGACTAAGAATGCTAGTTTGGCTCTTGAGATTCTGAGACTATCAGTGACCTTTCTCATGGTATTACCAACAACGAGTGTGTTTGCATAATCATCGAAGAAAATTGCGACTCCCAATGACGATGTTGCGAGCTGAGCACGATTAGATGAACTCACAAATCTGGACAAATTATTTACGATGCCTTGCATGCCACCATTTTTAGAAATGATTCCAACAAGGCCTCCAATCATTAAACTAAAAATAATAATTGCAGCATGATCAGGATTAGCCAGCGCATCCTTCACATATATAGAGGTAATATTCAGCAGGCTCTCTAAAATTGAATCTGCCTGAAAGCCAGTAATTGCATAAGATCCAATCCAAATACCTAAAAAAAGTGCTGGAACCACGCTCCTAAAAACCAAGGCCATAAGAATTGAGATCAGAGGGGGTAACAATGAAACCCATCCAGGAAGAACATTGATTATTTCTTCTGATACAACATTCCCATCCAATATTAATTTCACTGATTCAGAAGCAGCTTCTGTGAATCTTAAAAAATCAAACTCAATAACTTCTGCTGAAGAGCAAGCTGATGGTTCAATAAAATTCCCCTCCAGTTCGAGTCTGTAGTCGCAAGCTCGTTCAAGATTATATCCTGATGCGGATACAGAAAATGTGACTCCAGTTAGAGCAACTGATGGAGTTGTTAAAGTTGGATTGGCATTAAGATTGCCTGAAGCAATTAAGACAAAAACAAGGAAGAATGCTGACTTTTTAATCACTGTTTATTTCTATCTTTGTAGAGATAGCCCTCCTTAATTACATACTGAATGTCTTCAAGACTTTTAATATCGATCAAGGGATTATTACTCACTGCAATGATATCTGCAAAGAATCCTTCTTCTACCTGTCCTATTTCTTGGCTCATTCCTAGAACCTCTGCAGCTCTGACTGTGGCTGCTTGAATTGCTTCAAGCTTGGTCATGCCATGTTTTGTCATATAGCTGAATTGTTTTGCATTCTGTCCGTGAGGATAAACTCCTGCATCGGTACCAAAAACAATCTTCACTCCTGCCTCATGAGCTTTCCTGAAATTCGCTCTCTGTATCTCAGTCGTTTCTCTATTTTTTTCTAAAAACTCTTCTGGCATACCATCCAGCAGACCCATTTCATTAATATAGTCACCGTTGTAGACATCCATTGTCAGAGAAACACCATTTATCCTTGCAAGCTCAATACCTTCATCATCAATCAAAGATGCATGCTCTATGCTTTTGACACCAGCCAAAATAGCCTGCTTTATCGACAATGCCCCATGGGCATGAGCGGTTACTCTTATCCCTGTTTTCTGAGCTTCCTCTACGACAGCTGCAATTTCCTCTTGAGTCATTTCTGGACTGCCCGGTAAACTTCCGTATGCCAACACAGCTCCTGAAGCGATAAGCTTTATATGATCAGCGCCGCCTTCTATTACCCTCTTTGCCTTTTCTCGAAATGCATCTGCACCCCTTGCCACTCCTGCTCTGATGTGATCAGGACACAATTCATATGCATAACGTATGCGTTGCATAATCTCTTGTGCACCTGCAAACTTGTGTGCTGCAATCAGTATGGTACTGTCTGGTTTAAACATAGCATACCACAGCAAAT
>JAPOHS010000106.1 GCA_029979325.1 Pseudomonadota bacterium
TTACTTATCGTTGTCCCATTTAAGTTGACTTACTAAATTTGTGAGCACTACAATTAGATAAAAATGGGGGATGATTACATGAGTGAAAAGACGTTAACGCGAATGGATTTAAGTGAATCAGTTTTTCGAGTTGGGGTTCCACCAACATCGAATAATCTTGTGATTAGCGAATTACACTACAGACCTTTTCCAAGTAATGATATTGAGGACCCCGAAGGAAGATTTTCTAGATCTGATTTTGAATTTATAGAGTTAACAAATATCAGTGATGATTCAATTGATTGTTCCGAATTGCTCTTGAGCGAGGGGGTAATTTTTGATTTTTCAAAGTCTCATTTTCTGGGTTTACGCCCAAATGAAAGCGTAGTCATTGTTAAGAATAGAGAAGCTTTTAATCTTCGCTATCCAGAGGTTTCCCCTGATAAAATACTTGGAGAGTTTTCGGGTAGTCTTAGTAATGATGGCGAATTAATCGAGCTAAAATTAATAGATGGAACCGTCGTTAAATCATTTGAATACAATGACAAATTACCATGGCCAGAGTCGTCAGATGGAGAGGGTTACTCACTTGTTCTTAATCGACCTTTTGATGGTCAAGACCATAATGATGCAAAAAATTGGTCTGCTTCAAGTGCTCTGAATGGCACCCCTACTGTAACTAGTAGTTCTCAGAGTTATGCAGACTGGATCAAATCTTTTTCTTTAGATAATGAATTTTCTGAACCAAATGCTGACCCTGATGGAGATGGTTTTGTGAACATGGTAGAGTATGCATTAGATTCTTCACCTCTGATTAATTCAGGTTTATCTAACCTCGACGAGATATCGAAAATCAATCTAGATGGTAAAACTTTTTTAACTTACTCATACAATCAAAGAAAGGGCGTTGATGGGCTTCAATTTGTTCTAGAGGTCTCAGAAGATATGATCACTTGGAATAGTGGTGAGGAATATTTGAAATCAATAGAAGATGATAAGGAGTTAAAGTCTGAATTTTACAGGAGGTCGTTCCGATCTGTAAAACCGGTTAATTTAAACCAATCATATTTTTTTAGGCTCAAAATAGTCTCAGAGTAGTTAAGAAAAGCAAAAAAAACAGCTTTTCAATGTTCTGGGCTTGAGCTTACCAAAGATCATTGTCAGATTTATAGGCGCAAGGTAGTTAATATTCGCCGCTATGATTAAATCATCCAAGTTTTCAATCTTTATTGCTGTATTCATATTTAATTCAACATCTTATGGAGAGATAGAATTCAATAGAGACATCAGACCAATTTTATCTGGAAAATGTTTCGAATGTCATGGCCCTGATTCTAATCATCGCAAAGCTGGACTTCGACTTGATACAAGGGATGGTGCGATAGCAGACAATGATGGGATTAAGGCGATTGACCCTGATAAGCTATCAGAGAGTGAAATGCTTTACAGAATTCAGTCTGAGGATCCTGAGGATATCATGCCTCCTCCAGATTCAAAAAAAGTTTTATCTGAAAAAGAAAAAGCGTTGATATCTGAGTGGATAAATGCAGGTGGAGAGTATCAAGATCATTGGGCTTTTGAGAAGGTTAAGGAATTTGTTCCTCCAAAAACCGACAATTCCATCAAAGTCAATAATCCGATTGATGCCTTTATTGTTGATAGGCTCAAAGAGACCGGCTTGTCTCCAATGGATGAAGCTTCTAAGGAGATTTTAATCAGAAGAGTCAAATTTGATCTCACAGGATTGCCTCCAACCAAAGACGAAGTTGATCAATTTCTTGCAGACCAATCTCCTAATGCTTACGAGAAATTGGTCGATCGCATATTAGAGTTGCATTCGTATGGAGAAAGAATGGCTTTGGCTTGGATGGATGCAGCAAGATATGGAGATTCTTCTGTAATGCACGCGGATGGGCCGAGGTTTATGTGGCCATGGCGTGATTGGGTCATTAATGCCTATAATTCTAACATGCCTTTTGATCAATTCACTGTTGAGCAAATAGCAGGAGATTTGTTGCCAGGAGCCACTGTCGAGCAAAAAGTTGCCTCAGGTTTTAATAGGAATCACGCCACATCAGACGAGGGAGGGGCAATCCCTGAGGAGCTTCGGGTTGAGTATGTTGTTGATAGAGTCAAGACCACATCAAATGTCTGGATGGGATTAACTATGGAGTGTAGCCAGTGTCATGATCATAAATATGATCCCATTTCGCAGAGAGAATATTTTCAAATGTTCGCCTATTTTAACAACACTACCGATCCTGGTATGCAGACTAGAAACGGTAATCAAGCTCCGGTGGTCAATGTGCCTGATAAAAAGCAATTAGCCAAATTAGAGGAGTTGGAAAAGAGAATTAATTACGAAGAAAATAAAATAGAAGATCCAGAAACATTATTAGGATCAGTAAATAAAGTTCTTATAGAGTTTGGTGTGCCAGGTGGTGGTGTGTTCAAAGTGAT
>JAPOHS010000107.1 GCA_029979325.1 Pseudomonadota bacterium
GCCGAGCTAATCTTCAGCATCCTCGAAATATTTCTTTCCTGCATGCATGATTTCAACAAAATCTTCTTCACTACCCATTGTTATGGCATCAGTGATTTCCTTGATCACTCTATTCAACTCTTCAATGGTTTGCATGCTGTGAGTATTCAAATGTTGAATCTCAAAATAAAGATTGGGGTTTTCTTGAGAAACCCTTCTTGCAACCTCAATCTGGTCTTTAAATGTTGTGCTTGAAACTTTTGAAAATTCTTCACTTTTCTGACCGCTGTCATGCAGAACTTTTGAAAAAGCAATATTAATAATATGAGATAAACCCAAGACATAAGATATGGCATAGTCATGGGAATCGATTGACATCTCAATCAATTGAGCAGTGGTGGATTCGAAGAGCTTCATGATTTCAAGATGCGTGCCATGGTAATCCAGATTCATAAAAACAACATGCTTTCCTGTTAGCAGATCCGTATCAGGTCCAAACATTGGGTGAATGGATGTCACCTGCATTCCTTTTTCAGATATTTTTGAGAGTATCTCTTTGATGGGAGATTTGATGGATGCAATATCAAAAAGCATGCCGCTCCTTCCTGTTTCAAGAATTTTTTCAAGAATCTCGATTGACTGCCTGAGGGGTGTGGCGATTACAGTTATGTCATAATCATCATTTGTATTGGCCCAATTAATAAAATGAGAATCATCTTCTTTTTCAAGATTGATATCAGCAATATGAACTTCATAACCTTGCATGCTCATGAATTCCGCAAACCAAGCACCCATTCTTCCAAGGCCTCCTATGACCAAAACTCTCTTGCCATTCCCTTGCCCCTCTTCTTTTACACGAGCACTTTCTTGTGTTTTGAGTGAGGACTGAATCAATAGCTGCATCAGATCGACCACCATTGATGGATCAACACCTAATTCTTTGGCATGAGACTTGGCAAGCTCAATGACCAATTTCTCTCTCTGATAATCTCTTGTCGGGCGACCCTTTTCCCGCTTGATCGCACCTACTTCCTCAGATAATACCTGACGTCGGTGAACCAACTCGATGATCTTTAGATCAAGTTCACTCAATTCTTTTCTTAATGTTTCTATATCCTTCATTGCAATTGTTCTAATCTAATGTCATGTATTTCTAATAGTGACTATACTAATAATCTGAAAAAACTAGAGATTCGAAAGAATAATTATAACAAAACTAGAACATCTATTGATGAACACTAACCTTAGAAAAGCGAATATCTTAAATCCATTGGATACTCTTGATGATTGGATCAATGAGGTTATAGCATCCAATACTCAACCCAATCCAAACTGCATGTCTATTGCGACAGTGGATTCAAATGGTTCTCCAAACACCCGGATGGTGCTTTGCAAAGAATTAAATACTGATGAAGGCTATTTGACTTTTTATACCAATTATTTCTCGATTAAATCTGAAGAACTCGAAAATAATTCAAAATGCTCTGCGCTATTCCATTGGGATAAATTTGGACTTCAAGCACGTCTCAAAGGTTTTGTTAAAAGATGCAGTGATTCCAAGAATGATGAATACTTTTCAACACGTGACATTGGAAGCCAGATCGCAGCTTGGACCAGCAATCAGAGCAAGGAAATTGAGTCTCTTGAAAAGATGGGAGATTCCTATCAAAAAATCATGGACAAATTTCAAATAAAAAACTTGGAAGAGGCAAAAGGAGTAAACATTCCAAGGCCTGATTTTTGGGGTGGCTATGATATGTGGATTGAAGAGATCGAACTCTGGAAAAATCAGAAAAATCGCTTTCATGATCGAATCAAATTCACACGCAAGATAAGAATTGAAAATGAAAGCATTAACGCAGAAAAAAGGTGGAATTCAGTCAGAATTCAACCTTAGTTTACTTTTGTCAAAAAGTAAGTTTTAATCTCTTACGATGAGTTCAGCAAATTGCTGTTAGGGAAGTTGGTGAAGAATCCAACACTGCCCCCGCAACGGTGATCAAGTGAGCTGATCTTTTGAGAAAAAAATCTCAACCACTGTCTAAAAGATGGGAAGGTAAAGATCAGAGAATTCTTGTCAGTCCGGAGACCGACTCATTGAAAATAATAATGTACGGTGGGTACGAGTCATCATTAATCCATTTGATTTCTCCAATCTGCCGCTATTTAAGGGAGTTAGATATGCGGTCAAAATATTTAGTTATTTTTGTTATAGGTTTATCTTTTGTAAACCAAATGGACGCAAAAGAAAGCGAAGCGATTGAAAACATCATTGTCAGCGCCTCAAAAAATGAACAAAAATTAGAAGATGTCATTACACCAGCATTGGTAATCAATGAAAGTTAAATTGCTGAGAGTGGATTTAGATCGGTCTCAGATCTACTTCATAGTCTCGGAGGGATCA
>JAPOHS010000108.1 GCA_029979325.1 Pseudomonadota bacterium
GGGATGTCTGCATTTGGACTATCAAAGCAATTGCAGATCACAAGAGCAGAAGCACAAAATTATATAGAACAATATTTTGAGCGATATCCAGGCGTTAAAAACTATATGGATGAGACAAAACTCAGCGCCAAGAAAAATGGTTTTGTAGAGACCGTATTGGGCCGAAGACTTTATTTGGCAGATATTGAATCTTCCAACTATCAGAGAAGACAATACGCAGAACGGAGTGCAATCAATGCACCAATGCAGGGCACAGCAGCCGATTTGATAAAAATGGCGATGACTGACTTACATAGTAAAATCAGAAATGAATCCCTTGATGCAAAAATCATCATGCAGGTACATGATGAGCTTGTGATCGAAGTGAATGAGAATCAATTAGACGAATTGTCTGATCTTACAGTAAATATTATGGCAGACATCTTTAAGCTTGATGTCGATTTAAAGGTTGATGCTGATATTGGAAATAATTGGGATGAGGCCCACTGATTTAAGATTCAAGCAATTCTAAAATCTTACCCTTGGCTTCTTCTGACCCGGATTTTTTCAATGATGAAAACAACTGAACGCTCGCGACCGAACCAACGATGGATTGAACAGAATCAAATGACTTTTTACATGCTTGCTTTTTGAGTTTGTCTGATTTCGTTAAGAGAACATGAAGGGGCTTATTGAGAGGAAGGTAGAAATCCAGGAAAGCATGATCCAACTCCATTAGCCCTCTGCGAATATCAATGATCAGTATCACGCCCTTAAGGGTCTGTCTGTATTTCAGATATTCACCGATCATGAAGCCCCATTCCTTCTGTTGTTTTTTTGAAGTTTTTGCATACCCATATCCAGGTAGATCCACAAGACGACGTTGCTTATCAACCTCGAAAAAATTGATAAGTTGAGTTCTGCCGGGTGTTTTACTGATTCGAGCTAGATTTTTCTGGTTTACAATCACATTGATTGCAGACGATTTACCTGAATTGGATCTACCAACAAAGGCAACCTCAGACCCAGTATCATCTGGAGATTCAGTGATATTGGAAGCACTTTGCATAAATTTTGTTTTATTAAAATTCATTTCGAATAAATTCACATTATCTATATAATTCAAACTTTCAATTACAAGATTTAAAAGGGATAATGGCCGTCAGTTATGAATACTAGAGTTTTAAAGAGGGAAATGAAAGAAAGCTTGACTAAATTTTCATCAATTTTTTGTTTCGTGTTAATGATGTTGGTGTCTCCACCTTCATTGATAGCAAAGGGCGATCCTGAGGCTGGTAAGGCAAAATCAGCTGTGTGTGCTGCATGCCATGGGCAAGATGGCAATAGCATCAACCCCGATTGGCCAAGCTTGGCTGGGCAACATGAGAAATATCTCATTCAGTCAATGAAAGCATATAAGAACCAGATGAGAAAAAACGCAATCATGTACCCTCTGGCAATGAGCTTGAGCGATCAAGACATTGAAGATCTTGCGGCATATTATCATTCTCAGAAGGCTGCTCAACTGACCTATGATGAAGAGTTGGCAAAAGAGGGTGAAAGCATATACAGGGGAGGAACCTCAAACGGTGTTGCAGCCTGTATTGCTTGTCATGGACCCAATGGCAAGGGAAATCCAGGCGCAGGATATCCAGTCCTTGCCGGCCAGCATGCATCATATACGGTGCTTGCCTTGAAAGAGTATTCAAATGGTAATCGAGAAGCAGGAATCAATAACATGATGCAATCGATTGCACCGAGAATGACTGAAAGGGAAATGAATGCGGTCGCAGAATACATCCAAGCACTCGGTAGATAGACCATGATCCAAAATTTCAAAAAAACAAAAATCCATCTTATTTTGGTTTCAACGCTCTTTTTTACAGCAGTGTTCGCTGATGATCACATGATTTATGAAGAAGGCCGTCATTATAAAAGTCTTGGTTTAGCTGAAAAGGTTGTCGCAGAAGACAACAGAGTAGAGGTTCTTGAGGTCTTTGCGTATTCTTGCAACCACTGCTTTAATTTTGAGCCTTATCTTGATCAGTTTGATCGTTCCAAAGCAGATTATGTTGATGTTGTGAAAATGCCGGTGATCTTTAATGATGCCTATAAAATGCACGCAAGAATTTACTACACAGCTGAATCATTGGGGAATTTGGATGTGATGCATACAGAAGTATATAGAGCAATTCATCTGGATAGAAAAATGCTGATGGATGAAGATGAAATTTTTAAATTATTTGAAAAGAATGGAGTTTCAAAAGAGCAATTTCAAAGCCGTTTTAGATCATTCACAGTTGAAAGCAAGATCAATCGTGCGCAACGCCTGA
>JAPOHS010000109.1 GCA_029979325.1 Pseudomonadota bacterium
GCTAGAACGGAGATTCTTGCCAATGCAAATCGTGATTCGCAGATCATCAGAGGTGAAGGTGATGCCACTGCTGCAAATGTCTATGCAACGGCTTATAACGAAGACAGAGAATTTTATTCTTTCTATAGAAGCATTCAGGCGTATAAAGCCTCTATTGGTACTTCCAATGATATTCTTGTTCTTGACTCAGAGGGAGATTTCTTTAAATACCTGAACGACCAAAACGCAGAATAGAAGAGAATATAACTGCATGGGGGTCAATGAGGTAGTCTTTGCTTTATCGGTATTTTTGATACTGGAAGGGCTTCTTCCTTTTATTTCACCAAAGTTCTATAAGTTTCTTCTTGTGCAAATGCTGAATACTGATGAGAATTCTATAAGGATTACCGGACTTATCTTGATTATAATAGGCGTCATCTTAATGAACTTTTTCTAGGAGTATTCAGTGTCCAAATCTTTAGTCGTAATCGGTGCTCAGTGGGGAGATGAGGGTAAAGGGAAGATTATAGATATTCTCACCGAGAAAGCAGACGCTGTTGTCAGATTTCAAGGAGGTCATAATGCTGGCCACACTCTTGTTATTGATGGCGATAAAACCGTGCTTCATCTCATACCATCGGGTATTTTCAACGATGCCAAATGTGTTATTGGTAATGGGGTTGTTCTGCATTTGCCAACGCTTATAGAAGAAATTGAATATCTTGAATCAAAGGGTATCGATATTCAGAGTAAGCTAATGATTAGCTCTCAGTGTCCATTGATACTGCCAAGTCACATTCTCATTGATGAAGCAAGAGAGAAGTCATTAGGAAAATATGCAATCGGAACCACTGGAAGGGGAATTGGGCCTGTTTACGAAGATAAGGTTGCTAGAAGAGCGCTGCATGTAATGGACTTGTTTGAAAAAGACTTATTCAAATCGAAACTGACTTCATTAACCGCTTATCATAACTTTCTTCTTGAAGAGCTCTATAGATCTGATGGAACTGGTATTGAAGACACATACAAAGAGTGGATGGGTCATTTTTCTAAAATCAAGGACCTTGTTGTTGATAGCTCAAAAGAGTTGAACAATTTGAAGTTAAATCAGTCAAATATACTCTTTGAAGGAGCTCAAGGCTCAATGCTAGATATTGATCAAGGCACATACCCATTTGTTACTTCATCAAATACTCTATCTGGGGCCTCTTCGTTAGGTTCTGGTGTCGGACCATTGGATATCGATGGAGTGCTGGGTATCACCAAAGCATATGCTACCAGAGTTGGCTCAGGTCCATTCCCAACAGAAATCAATGATGATTATGGCAAACATATGGCAAAGGTTGGTGTTGAGTTTGGAGCAACAACAGGCAGACCTCGAAGATGCGGTTGGCTAGATCTAGTCGCATTACGTAAAGCGGTCAATATCAATTCAATATCAAAACTCTGCATCACAAAAATCGATGTGCTTGATGGACTAGACAAGATTCTTGTTGCTGAAGAATATGAAATTGATGAAAAGATATATGACACTCTCCCTGCCATGAGTCAAAATCGATTCGAAAGAATTTCACCAATATACAAGGAATACAAAGGTTGGTCAGGAATCACATCTGGACTGCAATCTTTTGATCAATTACCAACTGAAGCTAAGACTTTGATAAAAGGGATAGAGGACTCAATCGGTGTTCCTGTAGCTTTGATATCAACAGGACCTGATAGAAACGACATGATTGTCATTGATCAAATTTTTTCATGAGCAAAGAGGTTACTGTATACGGCTATAATTCTGTCGAAACTTCCGTATTAAAAAATCCAGAAAGCATAATAGAGCTGTATATTGATGAATCTTCTTCGAATAAACGAGTTGAGAAATTATTATCGAGTAAAGCTGCTTCAAGACTGAATATTCAGAAAGTTGACAAGCATTTTCTATCAGACCTTCTTTCTACTGAGAAACACCAAGGCATTGCTGCAAAAATCAGAATCGAAGACTTTTTTGATCTGAAATCAAGTATTGAGTACCTCTCTCAAAATCATGGATCATTGGTATTGATTCTTGATGACCTCGATGATCCGAGAAATATTGGAGCATGTCTTAGAACTGCAAATGCGACTGCTGCAGACATGGTTGTCCTCTCTAAGAATAGAGTAAACATCGATAGTCCAGTTATAAGCAAAGTGTCTTCAGGGGCTCTACAAAACACAAATATTGCCGTTGTCTCAAACATTTCTCAGTTCATAGATAGGATCAAAGAAATAGGTTTTTGGATATATGGAACATCTGATGATTC
>JAPOHS010000010.1 GCA_029979325.1 Pseudomonadota bacterium
ATAAACACCATTGGTGATCAGTAGTGACTTTTCATCATGAATAAAAGAAGTCAGCATGCCCTCGACAGCACCAGTGCCTGAACAGCTTAGAATCACAGATTCATAATCATCCATATCATCATAAAGGCTCGGAAGTTTAGAATTGACATCTTTGATCAAATCTGAAAACTCTGTCTCCCTATGACAGAAATCTTCTTCAGTCATACGTCTTTTCACACGATCCGACATATTGACAGGTCCAGGATTCAGCAAAATATTTTGTTTTCGGTTAATCATTTTTAATTTTTTATATTGTTCCTGAATCTTTCAGCAACTTCATTTGGCAATATTGAAGGACGAGGAAGATTTTTTTTCACTCCTTTTTTTATCGGAAAATGAATGAAATTAGGCCCTTTTTTATTTGAGTCTAACAATGAATCAAAGTCTTTCAAAGAGTTCATCTTGATGGAGTTTTTATAACGATTTGAATAAGCGAAGGTTTTAAAATCAAGTATTGAGGATACTGTTTTTTGAGCACCCGTAGATTCATATACGCCATTATCAAGAACAACATGGGTGAGATTCTCAGGCGCCATGAAACCCACGGTTGACATGGCTCCTAAACGCATGAGGATTGCACCGTCACCATCAATGACAATGACTCTTTTGTCCGGTCTTTGCAAGGATAAGCCCAATCCTATATCAATCGCGCAACCCATTGAACCAACCATATAAAAATGATTCTTACGGTCAGAGGTTGCATATAATTCTCTTCCAGAATATCCCGTGGTTGCGATGATTAAATCATCCTTCTCATTTGTTTTCTCAGTGACCAATTCAATAAACTCGGATCTGGTTACCAGGCCTGATAGATTATTCTCTTTACTTTCTATGGTTGAATCTTGGTCAATGATTATTTCGGGCCTCTGGGTGAGCTCATATGGTTCCACAGAACCTTTTTTCATAATCAGAACATGTGATTTCTTGTCATCAATGATCCTGCTTTTCACTGTATCCATTGACTTGACCAATTCATCATCCTCTTCAGGGAACCAGGACCAACTGACTTCCATTAAATCAAGCAATTGGGTTGTTATTTTCCCCATGAGTTGATGTTGAGGCTCATCAGGTCTTTCAGTTGGATCACCCCTCAAAGTGGCTATCATTAAAATTGGAATCTCAAAAGTTTGAATCAATGATGTAAATGGATTGACAGCATTGCCCAGTCCAGAATTTTGAAACATGACGACAGGTAAACCGCCGCCGAGATAGACACCAGCAGCAATACCAACTGCATCCCCCTCGTTTACAGCTGGAATATAGGATAAATGCTTAGAATCAATTGATGCATTAATCAGCGGCTTAAGAAATGAGCAAGGAACTCCTGTATAGACATTAAAGCCTAAATGAGATGCTTCATCTAAGAATTTTTGAGCACAAATCATATAAAGTTGTTTGCCCTAATCACATCCTCAAGAGTATCGACATCAAGCCAATTACCAGTGGTATACACAACCCTGATTGGTTGCTTGAGCCCACAAAGGTGTTCCAATAAATGATGCATTTTCATCGAATCAAAATTCTCAAGTTTTGATAGAGACTCAACCTCTTCTCTGACTGTCGGCAAAATCCCTGATGAAATCTTAATGATCCCCATCCATTCGCCATGAATCGACTCTTCACCCAGATTTTCTCCTGCTGATTCAAGAAAAATTGAGTCGCCATAATTTGCTCTAGAATGAGGCTGCGAGCAATTCACATAATCAGCTGCCCTATCTTTATTCACAGAATCCCTCCATTGAGTATCGATCACAATGACTAGATCATCTTCACATTCATCCAATAACTGGAGCAAATAAGGTTTGAACAATACGTCTCCAAACGAACAAATAATGTCGCCACTGATCTGATCAATGGCTTTATGAAATGAGGACAACTCAGAGGTGGTTTCATGATCATCGTTATCGATGTAATTCAACTCAGGGTAATTGATCGATTCCTTCATATATCCTCGAACCACATGAATTTTATTGATGCCATGATTGCGATATGTATCAGAAATATGCCCCAAAATACTTTTATCTTTTAATGGAATCATGGCTTTTGGTTGATTATCAGTGAGGCTCCCCATGGCTTCACCTCTTGATGCAGCAAGAATAATTGCCTCTGTGGACATTTCCTTTTTTGGTAAATAATTTTCTTCTGCTTCTTTAAGCTCAGAGACTCCTTGTAATCTAAAAACCTCTTTCACTGAAGCAATTTCGCCTTCTATTGGAAGAATAGAAGATGATTCATATATCTGCTTAGCAGACTTCTGCATAGCCTTAATAGAAGATCTGATCATGTGATTTGCCCATATTGCAATTGAGAATCCCGCCTCTTCTAATACTTCAGTTGGGGTTGAATAATATTTTGTAGGAACCACAATCACAGGTGACGTATTACCCCATTCTTTCTTGAAAGCCAATATTTCACTTGGATCAGATTTTGCACTATGAATTAGGATTGCGTCTGAACCTGCTTGATGATAAGCCTCCGCCCTTCTGAGAGCCTCACTTAAACCCCATCCAGCTATGAATGCCTCAATTCTGGTGACAATGGAAAAATTGTCATCAATCTGAGCATCCTTACCTGCTTTGATGCGACTACAGAATTCATCAATGTCTGCAAGCTCTTGCTTATCTCCATCAATGAAACTATTGGTTTTTGGGTAGAGCTTATCCTCAATACAGACTGCAGCGATATTTCTTTGCTCGAGCTTCTTAATCAAACGCCTAACATTATTGAAGTTACCATATCCGGTATCGCCATCTAACATGATCGGTATTTCACTGGCATCAGACATGAACTCTATGTTTTCAAGAACTTGGGTCCAGCTCGCCTCATTGCTATCTCTGACACCGTATTGTGCAGAAATTGCTAATCCACTTGCCCAAAGGCCTTTAAAGCCTGCCTCTTCAGCAATTTTTGCACTGATTCCATTATGAGCCTCAAGCAAGAATTCCAGATCATCGCTGAGAAGTAAATCTTTAAACTGCTTTGTTTTCTTTCTCACATTCAATGATTGAAATGGAAGGTTAGTATGATCCCTTCAATTTTTCAGCAATCGCTGAAACAGATTCTTGATCGGCATTGCTATATTCAGGATATGAATGAAAACGCTCAAACACCTTTATTGTTGCATCAATCCCCATCTGTTCAGACTGAAGAGCAATCCCATGAGTCGAATCTTTTGGTGCTGATGGATCCATGAGAAACGCCTGTCCTGATTGATTGATGATGGTGTCTGATTGCGGTTGTACGCGAGTCAATATTGCCCACTCAACCTCGTTGATATCATATGGATTCACATCTGGCCCGACCACAACCACTATTTTCGCTGTTCTTCCCCATCTGCCACTTGCACCCCAAACAGCATGTAATACATACTTACCAAATTCTGGGTGTGGCTTCTGAGCACCGTCAACTGATATTTGAACAAAGTAACTCAAGTTTGGAGTCACAACCACATCATTCACTTCTGGAATCTTTTTTTGCAAATCGCTGAGCAATTCCCCCTCAATAGGTAAAACAGCCATATAATTGTGATCAAATGGAGGCATCATTTCCATTGTTGAATACCATATAGGCTCATCTCTATGAGTAATGCATTGAACTTCCATTAATGGAAATAACTGCTCATCATCATAGTAACCAATTGGATTAGAGTGAGGGCCAATCGTAATATCTCTATTTGGAAGAAATTGGCCCTCTATAATCAATTCTGATCTTGCAGGCACATCTATATCAACAGTTTCACAGGGAACCACTTCAATTGCTTCTCCTTTTAAACCGCCAGCAAAATTCATTTCATCTAAACCAAAGGGTAGACTGGTTGCACCAGCCAATTGAATTACTGGATCTACAACGCATGCGATTGCAATCTCCAATGGTTTGCCCATCTCTTGTGCCTTTGCCCAATGGAGTCCAATGTGATTACCTGGTGGATTCCAGAATGCAAAAATAGACAGGCATCTCCTTTGTTCTTCTTCGGAGTATATTTCGCCATGAGGGTGAGATGCATTCCATAATTGTGTAAGACGATAACAACCTGTATTGGCAATACCTGTCTCCGGATCTTTTGTGATCACAATAGCATTTGTTATATATGATGGACCTTCTTTGCCAAACCAAACATGCGGAAGTTGCTTTGCGAGGTCAATATCATTTTCTGATATTTTATTCTGCTTGCAAGGGGCGTCTCCTACTTTAAGTACATTGGGTTCAATCCATTTGGATTGATCAGCCAAAACATTTGCATGCTTTGCTTTTGCCTTAAGGGGATCATGCTCTCCTAAAATCATTGCTGTTCTTTCTCGAGTTCCATAGGGATTAAATAGAACTGGTATATCGGGCATGTTGTAGCCTTCGAGATTATTCAACATTAATGCAGGACCATTTTCATTATGCAAATGCCTCATCAAAGCTTGAAGCTCTGATGTTTCTCTAGCTACATTGAGTTGTATATCCAAATCGTGAAGCAAGCCCTCTTTTCTTAGGACATCAATGTATCCTCTCATATCATTAAATTGCACTCTCATCTCCTCTTTTCTAATCTATATAAGCATTGTGCCTTCTCAGGTATTCAAATTAAATCAAAGATTTTGTTAAGTTTAACCGATACAATAGAAAATCTATATCTGGTGAGGTCATATGGGTAAAAAAGTAGCTATAATTACAGGGTCTGCGACTGGTGTTGGTGCAGCCACAGCCATTCTTTTGGCGGAAAAAGGGTGTAATGTCGTCATTAATTATACTAGATCAGAAGATGAGGCTCTCGAGACTGCAAAAATTGCTGAAGAAAAAGGGGCGGAAACTATTGTCTTTCAAGCAGATGTTTCAAAAGACGATGAATGCCAAGCGATGGTCTCTGCAGTCATCAAAAAATGGGGTCGAATAGATTACCTTGTCAATAATGCAGGCCGAACTAAATTCAATCCATTTGAGAACTTAAATGGTCTGAATATGGATGATTTCCAGTCAATCTATGCAGTCAATGTGGTTGGTGCTTATCAAATGATTAAAGCAGTCGTTCCGCATATGAAAAAACAAGGTTCAGGTGCCATTGTGAATGATTCTTCTTTGGCTGGAATCAATGCAATGGGATCTTCAATAGCATATGTAACATCAAAAGCCGCACTCAATGCCATGACAAAATCTTTGGCTCATGTATTGGGGCCTGAAATTCGAATCAATGCAGTGGCTCCAGGACCAATAAAGACCAGATGGCTAAAAGGGGGCATGAGTGACAAAGCATATGAATCACTGATTGATCAAGCTGAACAAAGTCTACCGTTGAGAAAGGTAGCATCTGCTGAGGATGTTGCAGAAGTTCTAGTTTGGTTTTTAGAAGGTGCACCATTGATCACTGGCGAGATTTTAATCATTGACAGTGGTGCCCACTTAGGAAAACTACCAAGTTATTCCTCAGAAGATCTCTAGAATAATTCCCAGCTTCCCTCTATTTCCTTTATTTCTTCCTTGTGACCGAAGCTGACTTGATTATCAATGATCCTTATAAAGCTTGGCTTGAGTTTAAAAAATGGGATAGATGCGAATTGTAAGCCAATTTTTTCTTCATCATCATTCAATGGATTATTAATAGCACGATCAAGAAATTGATACTTTTTAAGATACATATCAATTGCTAACTTTCTTTCAGTTCCCTCTAGCTCTATGACCATTCCTGACATCTGAATTCCTTTAATCTTCTCCCAATCTTTTTGATCTTTATATATTGTTGCTGAGACATGAGGATTCTTTTGAATATGCTGAATATGTCTACTCTTTGCAGAGGATAGAAAAAAAAGGTTCAAATTTTCATCAGAAACATAGAATACTGTTGCAGACCAAACACTTTTCTCATCTGTTGTCGAAATGGTGACGGTATGATGGTCTTGCAGCATCTTAATTGCATTTTCCTGAATTCCTTCAACGGATGTTTGCGTCATGTTTTCTTATACGCCCTTCCATCGGCTGACTGCTTTATTGTCAATACCAATCAGATCTAAAACTCTGCCAACCGTATGGTTGATGATATCATCGATGGATTCCGGATGATTATAGAAGGCCGGATTTGGTGGAACAACATGAGCGCCCATCAATGAGACTTTTTTAAGAAGATCAATGTGTCCCAAATGAAGCGGTGTTTCTCTGGGTACAATGATTAGCTTCCTGCGTTCCTTCAAAACGACATCGGCAGCTCTAACAATGAGATTTGCAGCGTATGAATTTGCAACACCAGAAAGTGTCTTCATAGAACATGGCGCGATGATCATGCCTTCTGTCTCATAAGAGCCACTGGCAATGCTGGCACCAAGATTTTTATCGCTGTGTACAACATCAGCAAGCGCTTCCACACTTTTTGGCTCAAAGTCACTCTCCAATGAAATATTGAGCTTGGCTCCACTGGTCAAGACTAAATGAGATTCAACACCTTCGATTTCCTTAAGCATCTCGAGAAGTCGAATGCCGTAAATGACTCCACTCGCACCTGAGATTCCAACAATTATTCTTTTCATGATGAGGATTATATCAATTTATAAACAATTAGATTAGTCTAAGAATAAGGATGAATACTAAAAATTATTCAATAAAAAAAGCTTATCTGTCACTTTCTGATGGTCAAATGCATTATAGGACAAATCATTCTAGCAATGGCATACCTCTTATTCTCTTACACCGCACGCCCTCAAGCTCAGTTATGTATGAGCCGATGATGATTGAAATGATCGATGACAGGCCTATTTACGCTTTTGATACACCCGGATTTGGATCCTCTTTCGATCCAATGGGAGATCCTAGTATTAAAAATTATCGTGACTGGATCTGCGAGTCCATCGACCAACTTGGAATTGAGGATTTCCATATTTATGCTCATCATACAGGAACACATATTGCTGCTGAGATTGCAAATATCTGGCAAGATCGGGTTTTGTCACTGATGCTGAATGGGGTGGCCTATTTAAATGAAGATGAAAGAAACTCATTCAAAACCATGACTTCATCTTCTTTAAGAAAGGATATTCAAGGGAAGTATCTTTTAGAAACCTTTGAATTAATGAAGTCACTCTTTCCATCATATGATGCTGAAATGGTAAATAGAGAGTTTTTAGGAGCCATAAGATCAATCAAGGGTCGAGAACAGGCATTTGCTGCAGTTTGGGATCAAGATTTCAAATCACTAATTAAGACAATTAACACACCGCTGATGGTTATGTCGGCAATAGACGATTTTTTTCATAATAAACTAGAAATCATAAAGGAAGATCTTGAATCAGTTGAGATTGTGACGCTTGCAGAATCAGGTATAGCATCGACTGAAATTCAGGCAAAAGAAACCGTTGAGATGATTTCATTATTTATGAAAAGAGCGGAGAGCCTCTAAGGCTTAACTTCAATTATAATCTTTTCTGAGTAGAGAGGCGGATCATGAGGAATATGATTGCCATCACCAAGGATCATTTGAAGTGAATGCTTACCAGGCTTCAGAGTAATCATCACTCGATCCTGTGCTTTACCAAAATGAATATATTGTTCCGAGGCTGGTACTGGCATTGATAAATCTGGAAGTGGCGCATCGATGATTAAGTGATGATGGCCAGTATTACTCTCATAGGTACCTGCTGGAGCCAAGCTCATTCCTTTAATGCCAAAGATAACTTCAAATGTAGTATCTAGAACATCTCCGTCTGAAGGTTGAATAAAGAATACCCTACTGTCTTCCGAATAGATGGATGAGGTCATCAATAGGAAAACAGTGGAGATAATATATTTAAAACGAATCATTCTAACCCTAGGATATAATCCCATTCTTCTTTTGTCATGGGAATAACAGATAAACGATTGCCCTTTTGTAAAAGTCTCATCTCCTCTAAAAAAGGGTGCTCTCTTAATTCCGATAGTGAAATGTTTCTTTTGGTATGACGAATGTATTTCACATCGAGCATCAACCATCTTGGATTTTCAGGATCACTTTTTGCATCAAAATACTTCTCTTTTTTATCAAAAGCTGTGTGATCAGGGTAAGCCTCGCTTGCGATTTCCATCAGCCCCACAATGCCTGGCTCCTTACAATTAGAATGATAAAAGAATGCTTTGTCCCCTACTTTCATCTGATCTCTGAAGAAGTTTCTTACCTGATAATTTCTTATCCCATCCCAGTGATCAGTTTTAAAGCCTCTAAGATCATCGATGCTATATGTTTCAGGTTCAGATTTCATAAGCCAATACTGCATATCATCTCCTAATAACGTTGTTCTTTCTCATCGTACCAGTATTTTCTCCATTCCGTTGAAGGATCAAGATCACTGCATTGATTGTTATTGAATTCAGATAAGATGTTTGGGGTTGTGAGATCGTCGAACATTATTGCTGCATCCAAAATTTCACATTTCCATTTATAGTCTTTTATATTTGTATCTGAGGCCAACATCTGAATCAATTTATCTTCAGTAAGGTACTCTTTTGTCATTCTTATTCCACCATCATGAGTGGAGTCAAATATAATAAACTTATTGCCCTGCTCACTAGGGTCCCAAGACTCCCAATCCGCCAAATCTCCATTCCTGCCTCTATCAGGATCCCCATTGTAAGCAAATTCTGCCCAATAGCTCATCATTGAATGAGATAAAACCTTGACCTCCTCAAGATTTTTCTTACTGAGAATATATTTCGTAAGTGCATCCTCATCAAAATTACCCATCACGAATGGAATCTCAAATGCATGTGAAGCGCCAAGCAAGTTTTTTAAGTCGACACCATATTTTTTAGGCTCATCATCCCAATCGAATCGATAAGCATAGATATTGTCTCTTCCAGAATTTGTCAGGCTCTGAGCGGGTTCATCCACAGCCAAAAATTTCCAAGAATTGCTTCTATGTTTAGAAACCGAATTCCATAAATCCAGATCTCTGATTCTAGGTATTCTGAGAAATTCCCTTGTCAATCTAGGATTATCGAGGAGAAATAATTTCATTTCATCCCTGTTTGTTCCAATCATCAAAGGAATATCACTGCTGAATCCATTCTGTAATGAGCCTAAGATTCCATGCTCACTCAAAACACCGCCATCTGGAAAGGGTCGCAGCATATCATTGGTGTTTCTTTTGACGATCTGATAAGCAGAATAAATCTCCTGAGTAGAAGCATTCCTCATCAATGCGTCAATATCAGTTTGAGACATGTCTTCTTGTAAAAATTTTGCAGATTCTCTATCAGAAGCCATGCCTTTATCTATCATTAATTGATTGAGAAGCTCTCTTGAAGAATAACTTTTCCATGGCAAGTTCTGATCGATATATGATTCAGAATGATTTATATCACCCGGTCTGATGCCACCACTCTGAATAATGGCTTTATGAAATAGTCCGCTAACATTCTTAGCTGACAACAATGCTGCCACATTATAACCCCCTGCTGATTCTCCAAAAATTGTAATATTTGAAGAATCTCCACCAAAGAATTCAATATTTCTTTGGACCCATTCCAGTGCTTGCATTGTATCCAAGTTCCCATAATTACCTGATCGATCTTCCAGATTTTCTTCATTTGAAGTGACGTCAGGATGTCTAAACCATCCAAATGGTCCCAATCGATAATTAATCGTGACGACTATGAGATTCTGACTCCTTGCTAGTTCGCTTGGATCATAGAAATCGGCATTGCCAGAAACATTGCTTCCGCCATGAATCCATACCATCACAGGAATTCTTTTTGACGGGGAATCAACCAAATCCAAAGGAGCCCAAACATTCAGATATAAGCAATCTTCAGATCCAACGACATCACCCCAATTTCTCCTTTTGGTGGTATTGATGAGTGATCCTCTCTGAACACATGTGTTTCCAAATTCGAGTGCCTCATAAATTCCTTCCCATGTTTCAGGCTCGTTTGCTTTTCTCCATCTGAAACTTGAATCAGGAATGGAACCATACTGGATGCCGAGCCATTGATGTGTTTTTCCGTTATTGGTTCCAATGATCAGACCTTCATTTATTGTAAGAAGGGTCTTCCGATCGGGGACAAGATCAGTTTTTGGAATACTGCAAGAGGCGAGATATCCTGCTAGGATGAAAATAGTTATTTTTTTAATATGATCTAAAAACATAATTGCGCCGATAATGATATAACATTCGAAGTAATTGCAGAATTTGTTTAGATTTTTTAACGAAAGAGTAGAATGCCAGAAATGCGAATCAAATTGACTAAAAAATATAGGGCAAAATATCTCATTTTGTTCTTCCTATTGTGCTTGCCCATAAAAGATGTGCTCTCATCTCCGTGGGTGACACCGGATGACGTGTTGGTAAAGCATGACTTGCAAATTCTTACTGATGCAGGATTGCTAAACATACCCATCAATACATGGCCCATTGCCTGGGGCGATGTCGCATACAATTTAAAAGTGGATGACCCTAAGGGGTTATCTACAGAAACCCTCTTATCCCTTCAAAGAATCAAGCAAAGATTGATAGATGAACAAATGGGAGGCATATCTGCAGATGCAGAGATCAAAGTTGCAAAGAATCCAGATCAGATCATGACATTTTTTGATCCCGTTAATGCAAAAAAACTTGCTGGCTCTTCAGTTTCATATATGTCAAAGAATATGGCCATAAACCTCAAATATGAAAAAACAGGTACTTCTGAATTGCTGGATGAGTCTCATATCTCTCTGGCTAGAGGAAATTATTCCGTGACACTGGGGTCAAATAAAAATTGGTGGGGCCCAGGATGGATGGGAAGTACTGTTCTGTCTTCAAACTCCAGACCAATCAGAGGGATATCGATTGAAAGAAACTTTTCAGATCCTTTTGAAAATCGCTTTCTAAAACTTCTTGGCAATTGGGACTTGGCCTTCATTCTTGGCGACATTAAGAATCCAAATTTGACACCAGATCGTCGATTTACAGCACTGCGATTAGGAATACGCCCAATAAATAATTTAGAACTTGGATTTTCCAAGTCAGCAGTCATTTGCAATAAAGGCAATGATTGCGGGTTAAGTAAAGTTGTTGATGGATTAATTGGATCAGATGATGTTTATGATCTGAATACATTGGATTACCGAGTGTCTGGAACTGCCTTTGATATTCCATATGCATCTTATGGTCAAATCTCGGGCTCATCTTTGAGTGATTCGGTTGGGCTCTTTGGATTAGAAACTTGGGGAAGCATTGAAGGAAGCAATACATTCGAATCTTATCGAGTTTTTACTGAACTCTCCTCCACATCATGTGGAATTTTTGATGGTCAAAGCAAATATGGTTGCGCATATCAAAATGAAAATTTTCCATCCGGATACCACAATGATGGAATAAATATAGGATATCCACTTGATGGAGATTCTTTATCGATTTCATTGGGTGGAATACTCGTGCTAGATGATACCCAGTTGTATAAGTCAACATTGGCAATTGGAAGAATCAATAGAGGTTCCAATACAGGCTATCTTCTTTCTCAAGATTCGACTGATTTCTTGAATTTCAATTTAGGTTATCAATTTGACTTATATTGGTATGACATCCCACTTGGGAGCTTTGATGTCGGATTGGGTTTTGATGTTTATAAGAACAAAAGAACTGGATCATCAGAGAATGATCCAAGACTTTATGTTGCTTGGAGTAATTCACTTGATCTTTCTCAACAAAAAGTAAGAGACTTTTCAGAATATATAGAACTCATAGAGGTTGGTGAGGAACCGATTCCAATGGAAGAAACAATTGAAGATGAAGTCAGTGAGTTTATGTCATTCAATGACAGTGAGCTTTCTTCGATAATATCAATTATTGATCAAACTTCAGTTGAGCGAGGCGATATATCTTTTGCAAATTACACACCACAGTTTAGATCAACCAGTGAAATCATCGATCAGCTCTCTCAGTCTTCAAATGATATTAGTCTCTCAGATTATCTCGCATCAGTAGACGAAACAATCTCAAAAAGAAACTAACTCATTGAGTCTCAGTCCAAATTTCTTTGGGAGAATATTGGACCACCTTAATTCAATCCAATAACTTCCAAATATCGATCACGAAGTCTTTTTGAGCGAGTCATGCCACTCATTATACTTCCATCTATAATCACTATGTCTGCAAAGGTCATGACTTCAAGCGGATCCCCATCCCAAAGAACCAGGTCGGCATTCTTACCGGCTTCGATGCTCCCAATCGAGTCATTCAATCCAAATGCATCTGCAATATTGATAGTAAGTGCTTTTATCGCTTCATAATGATCCATTCCATTGGCGACTGCATTGCCAGCACCTTGTCGACTCAAAAAAGAATTATGAGCATCAGTAATACCAATCAAAACAGTGACGCCTGATTCTGTCAAAATAGACGCTGTATCAATCCTTGCTCCAATTGAGTCAAATGAACTTGGTATATTGTCCATTGGATCAATAATCACTGGTATGTTTGCTTCAAACAACTGATCCGCAATTCTCCAAGCCTCCTTGGCGCCATGAAAAATGATATTTAATTCATATTTTTTTGAGAACTCAATCATTCTCAACATATCACTCGCCCGATTGGTTTTAACAATCAAAGGTTTTCCTTCCTCCATCAGGTCCAAGAGAGCTCCTAGATCTCTCTCTGAGTATTCTCCTGTATCGAAAAAACCTCCTCTCTGAATCATGCTTCGAGATTTCTTAAATTCTTTCGCTTTTTGAAATGCATCTTCCAACTCTAAAAAATTTGATGCCCTAGAATCTCGATTACCACCCATTTGCATAACCATTGCAATATCAGTAGCAATCGACTTTGTATCAATTTCACCATGTGTTTTGAAAGCCGATCCTAAACCGGAGAATATATCTCCTCTACCTGAAGATGGAAATACAATTGCAGACGTTATACCCGAGGCTCTATTGTAAGGAATCAATGTGGAGCTTGGATTATATGCAGATGAAATACTGAATCCTGCTGAGAAATGATCAGTCCGGTCATCCCTTGTTTCAGCCTCCAATTCAATTTCAATTAAACCCAGATTGGTCACGGGTGCCAATAGTCCTGCAGTAAGGGTTCTTCCGTTCGCTTCAATAACAATTGCGTCAGATACAACCGAATCGATCTTGATATTCTGTGAGACCAAAGAAATTATTCCGTTTTGAATCAGAACATCCGTCTGATCAAGCACTCCAATTTCAGTCGATGTTATAACGGTTGCATTTTTAATGAGAATGTCTTGTGTCTTCGCAAATATTGAAAGAGAGAAGAGTGCAGTGAAACTGATTAAAATAGATCTATAAAGACTCATAATCGATCTCCTTCAGGATCTATGATCCCGAGATCAAAATCTGTTCTTTCATATGATGCAGGGTCATCTATATCGAATTTCAAATGCCCATCAATAAAGACTTTTTCTGCCCTTGAATAAACGCTGAATGGATCATGAGACCAAATCACTATGTCTGCCATTTTTCCAGGCTCAATCGAACCAACCTGATCATCAATACCCAATGCCTTAGCTGGATTCAATGTGATCCATTGAATGGCTCTTTCCTTGGTCAGGCTTAAGCCTGCGTTTTGCCCAGCTGCTAGAGCTTTAGCGGCTTGCTGATTCAGTCGTTGAATATCAACCGCAGAATCAGAATGAACGATTGCACAGCCAGTTTCATTTTCAGCTTGATCTACAATGGCTGCATTTTCCCAGACCATGTCAAAAGCTTCATTTTTAAAACCCCACCAGTCTGCCCACATAGCAGCACAAACAGAATTTTGCGCCAATATATCAGCAACTTTATAGGCCTCAATCGCATGATGGAAAGTTGTGATCTTGTAATCAAACTCCTTGGCAACATCCAACATGACGACCATTTCCTCACCTCGATAACAATGCATTTGCACCAAAATATCGCCCTCTAATACTCCAACCAAGGTTTCCAAACCCAAATCGCGAGATGGGCTATAGGACATTTCTTTTGCTTCATCTGATTTTTCCGCATATTCTTTCAATCGCCTTTGATAGGCTTGCGCTTCAATCCAAGCATTGCGATATCCTGCAACATTTCCCATTCTGGTCGAAGGTTCTGAGTTCCTGCCTCCATAAACTCTTTTAGGATTTTCACCGCATGCCATTTTTAATGTGTAAGGTGCATCTGGAAACTTCATCCCTTGAACAGTTCTGCTCCGAACATTCTTGAGTGTGACTCCTCTGCCGCCGATTAAATTCGCAGATCCCACTAAGACATGAAAAGAAGTGATACCTCCTTTTAAAGCCAGTGTATATTGAGGATCCTGTGTCCAAACAGAATGCTCCGCCCAGACATGAGGTGTGGTTGGGCTGGTTGCCTCATTACCATCAGAGTTAGATCTCAAACTGGGTGCAGGATATACACCCATGTGAGAATGAATATCAATGATACCAGGTGTTACCCATTTTCCTTCGGCATCAATCACGGTTGCATCTGATGAATCCAAATCCTTGCCAACAGCAATAATCTTATTCTGATTTATTAAGATAGAAGCATCCAATATTGAATCGCCTTGGCCAGTTAAAATATTGGCATTGGTTATGAGAAATTTACCACTCTCCTCTGGCTTATAAGTGGATTCATATGCGTAATTGATTAACTCTTTCTCATTGACTTGCGATTGAACATCAGGCATTCCAAAAAAGATGACTATAAATGCAATGACCAAAGATAAGAATCTGGAATTTAGCATCATGCTCCCTCCTTTATTTTCTAGATTGATAGATGAATATAAATTGAACCAAAAGTCAAACAACCTCGAAGAACTTTTTAAGCTAAAAAAAATAGAAAAATTTTGTTGTAGAATATTTTCATGAACTTTTTCTCCAAAAAATTATCAATAACTCTCTGTGTCTTATTTCTGCCAAATGTTCACGCAGAAAATTTCAATGTGAATGAAGATACCATCGTTGAATCCAAAAATAATAGTCAAGAGTGGCTGACCCATGGCAGAACTTATGATGAACAACGATTTAGTGAACTCAGTCAAATCACCACTGAAAATATTGGTCGTCTTGGCATTGAATGGTTTGCTGATCTTGATAGCAATCGAGGGCATGAAGCAACTCCAATCGTTTCTGATGGAGTGATGTTCACAACTGGTGCATGGAGCGTTATCTATGCACATAGTGCCCTATCAGGAGAATTGCTTTGGAAATATGACCCCAAGGTGCCAAAGGAAAAAGCTTATTTCGTGTGCTGCGATGTCGTGAATCGTGGTGCAGCAATATGGGAAGGGAAAATATTTTTTGGAACTCTCGATGGAAGGCTTATCGCTCTTGATGCCAAAACAGGGTCACTGTTATGGGAAACAATGACAGTGGATGACAGTAAGCCCTATAGCATCACGGGCGCACCAAGGATTATCAAAGACAAGGTCATCATCGGCAATGGAGGTGCAGACTTTGGAGTCAGAGGTTATGTGAGCGCTTATGACACAAACAATGGTGAAATGGCATGGCGATTCTATACAGTCCCTGGAAATCCAGATAATGGATTTGAAAATTCTGCGATGGAAATGGCTTCAAAAACATGGAAAGGCGCCAAATGGTGGGAATTTGGTGGCGGAGGTACAGTTTGGGACTCGATGGCGTATGACCCAGATTTAGATCTGCTTTACATAGGAACTGGAAATGCTTCGCCATGGAACTACAAAATCAGAAGCCCCGGTGGTGGAGACAACCTTTTTGTATCATCCATTGTTGCCTTGAAACCAGAGAATGGGGAATACGTTTGGCATTATCAAACAACTCCTGGAGATAATTGGGACTATACGGCAACGCAGCACATCATACTTGCAGATTTAACGATCGAAGGTGAGCCAAGAAAGGTTCTGATGCAGGCTCCAAAAAATGGCTTCTTTTATGTCATTGACCGGACCAATGGTGAACTTTTGTCAGCGGAAAAATATGTCCAAGCAACATGGGCAAGTCATATTGATCTTGAAACCGGGAGGCCTGTTAAAACTGAACTTGGTAATTACGATGATGCAGAAAAACTAATTTTTCCTGGAGCTCTTGGCGGACACAATTGGATGCCAATGTCATTCAATCCTAAGACAGGTCTGGTCTATATCCCCGCTCAAGAACTCTATATGCCCATGAAGAAGGATGATGACTATGAATACGATGAAAAAGGATGGAATACTGCGGGTGACCTAACAGTCATGGCGCCTCCGAAAAACCTCCTGCAATTGATGTTATTGGCAAGAAGCATTAGAGGTAGGCTGAGCGCTTGGGACCCTGTTCAACAAAAAGAAGTTTGGAAACAATACCTAACACTTCCATGGAATGGAGGAACCTTATCAACCGACGGAAATCTAGTCTTCCAAGGCACATCTGACGGTGAACTGGTTGCCTATGATGCAAAAACTGGTGAAATAAAATGGAGTAATGATTTAAAAAATGGAATCGTTGCTGCGCCCATTACATATAGCATTGATGGTAAACAATATGTCACAGTGCTCGTAGGATATGGAGGGGTTTTCGCACTGCAGGCTGGGCTACCGCCCAAAAATTCTGGAGGTCCAATCAACGGACGGATTGTTACTTTTGCACTCGATGGCGATCTAAAACTGCCAGAGAGGCCAAGAAATATCGAGATGCCAAAACCACCTTCACCTATCGAAGATCAAGCCAGCATTGCCAGAGGTGAGGATCTCTATCATTGGGAATGTCATATGTGTCATGGAGCTGGGGCAGTTGGAGGCGGCGTTTTGGCAGATCTTCGATATATGTCAGAAGAAACACACGAGAAGTTCAATGCGATCACACTCGGTGGTCTATATACCGAAAAAGGTATGGTTGGATTTGCGAGTCGCTTGAGTGAGCAAGACGCTAAGGATATTCACGCTTATCTCATTCAACGTGCGAATGAGACCTATTTATTTGAAACCGTCAACTCGGCTTTGAAATAACGTACTCATCAACAACTTTTCCGCCGATTAAATGCTCTTGAATGATTTGCTCAAGCACATCTGGAGTACAATTTTGATACCAAACACCATCCGGATAGACAACTGCGATGGGACCGTTCGTACAAACTCTCAGACAGTTCACCTTCGATCGATATATTCCACCCCGATTATCCATCTCTAACTCTGTGAGTCTGGACTTCAAAAAATCCCAAGATTCAAGCGTTTTCCTCTTGGGTGCACATTTGGGTTCTGTTTGATCGGCACAAAGAAAAATATGTCTATCAATAACATCGATACCCAGATCATGTATTTTTTCTTTTATCAGTGAATTAATTGGTGATCTCAATTATTTTTTTATTTTGGTTGAAATAACTTGGTCTATCAATTTACCAAAAGGTGGTCTCATCATTTTTAGAAGACCCTCTAATGGTGTTTGTTTATAGATACCTCTGGCATGTGAGAAGGTTCTGAAACCCTCAATCCCATGGTAATGACCCATTCCGCTTGGTCCAATTCCACCAAAAGGAAGATCTTCCTGAATGAATTGAAAAATAACATCATTGAGAGCTGCTCCACCTGAAACCGTATTTGTCATAACAAAGCTTTCCTCGGTCTTTTTATTTCCAAAATAGTAGAGCCCAAGTGGTCTTTCGTGCAAATTGACATAATCAACCACTTCGTCGATTTGGTTGTAAGTCTTTATTGGCATAATTGGGCCAAATATTTCTTCCTGCATCACCAACATTTCATCAGTTGCATTCAAAATAATTGTGGGCATCATTTTATTATGAGATTTTTCTGTTTCTGATTCGTTCGCAGGATTGATTTGAATGACTTCAGCACCTTTATTTCTTGCATCCTCTATATATCCATGCAGTCTTTGATAGTGCCCATCATTGACAACCGAGGTGTAATCTTCATTGCTGAAAACTGAAGGATACATTGATGCGATGGAATCTTTGGTTGCCTCCATCCAATCTCCAAGCACCTCCTCTTTGACATAAACATAGTCAGGTGCAATACACGTTTGTCCTGCATTCATTAATTTTCCATTCCAGATCCTGTCTGATGCTTTCTTCAAGTCCGCACTCTCGCCAATGATTGCAGGTGACTTGCCGCCCAATTCCAATGTCACTGGAACCAAATTTTTGGATGCAGCTTCCATGACTTTTTTTGCAACGGATGTGGAGCCAGTAAACAAGAGGTGATCAAAATGGAGTGAGCTGAATTCTTGCCCCACTGACGCATCTCCTGGAAATACCTCCACCTCATCATCATCAAAATATTTGTTGATCATGGATTTCATTAATGCCGATGATCTCGGTGTAAATTCTGATGGTTTAATCATCGCCCTATTCCCAGCAGCCAATACCACTGCAAGCGGGGCATAGGTTAAATTAAATGGATAATTCCATGGACTGATAATTCCTACAACACCTACAGGTTGATATTGTATATATGCTTTCGCACCAAATAAGTTAAACGGAGGTGTTGCCTTTCTTTTCTCTGGCTTCATCCATGATTTTAGATTTTTCTTAATATAATGGATTGAATCGAAAGTGGCTGCCAACTCAGACATTTTACTCAATACTTCTGGTCGGTGACCAAAGTCTTCGGACAATGCCTTCGGTATCTGTGTTTGATACTCAAGCATCATATCAAGCATGCGATCCAACCGATCCATTCGAATCGATAAGCTTGGATATATTTGACGCCTAGACTGTGTCTTTTGTTTTTCTAAAATTTGCTGCATGTTTTACTCCAAAAAATCTGGTGAAAGCTCATAAATAAGATCATAAAGAGGCTGAAAGCTTGCCCAAAGTATTAGATCTGTACCTGCCTGCTTTTTAGCATGTTCTGCCATCTCATCACCAATAATAATTGGCTTGCCAGCTGCTTCAGCCAATAACTGACTCTGACAACATTTATCCATTGAAATAAATAGCCAAGCAGCCACATCAACTGTTTGACCCGTGGTTAGTAAACCATGATTTTGCAATATTGCAGTTCTCTTATCGCCAAGTGCTTTGGCAATTTCCTCTCCCTCGCCTTTATCAAATGCTACCCCACCATAATCAGAATAAAGAGACTGTTCTTCATAGAACATGGCAGCATCCTGAGTGATTGGATCCAGCTCTTTCCCCAATGTTGAAAATGTTCTGCCATAGATCGAATGTGCATGTGCAGCAGAATTAACATCGGGTCTTGCTTTATGAATTGCAGAATGAATAAAGAAAGCTGCTGGGTTAATCGGCCTACTGCCTTGAATAATTTCTCCATCTTCCTTAACCAACAAGAGGTCAGAAACAGTGATGTGTGCAAAATTCAGCCCAAGTGGATTGACCCAAAAATGATCATTAAATTCTGGATCCCTCAGAGTTATGTGGCCAGCCAATCCTTCATCAAAGCCATAGTGTGCGAATAATCTAAAAGCAGCAGCCAATCTTTCCAACTGGTGTCTTCTTGTTTCCTCAATTGTTGAGGTCATAATCGGAGTTAAAGATCCTTTTTCTTTTTGGGGAATTTTTCCCTTATTTCTATCAATGTCTTTTGGTGTACTCATATATATCTAATTACAATTGAGGCTAGAGCCTTATATGATACACTTCTTATGTCTTCACAGAAAGACACCGCATTTAACAATTTCTTTGAGAGTACAAAGTGAGAGAAGTAATCATTACCTTGGCTGTATTTTTTATAATTTTTGTTGTTCTCACAACCTTTGAGTTCTTCTTAGTTGGCGAGATGGCAAAAAATTATGCAGAGTCCGAATTGGCGATAGATGAGGAAGAGTAGCAGTACTGATCAGTTTACCAGGCTCTCTGTTTTAGGAGCCATTGCACTGATCGCTATCCCAATTGCAATATATCCAAAAGAATCGGCTGAATTCATAAGAAGCACATATCTAATGACTGTGGATATTTTTGGTGCCACCTACATGATATTTGGAGCATGTATGCTTCTTTTTGTTTTATTTGTTGCCTTCTCAAGATTTGGCAGCCATCGATTAGGTGGAGATGATATTGGCCCAGACTACTCTTTGTTCAGTTGGGCATGCATGCTCTTCTGTTCAGGTATTGGTGGTGGAATCCTTTATTGGTCGATTGTTGAATGGGCATATTATGCTGGTGAAGGATTATTTGGCATTGAACCATTCTCTGACAGAGCCTACCATCTTGCATCTGCATATGGTGTCTTTCATTGGGGTCCGACAGGATGGGCCTTGTATACCATCCCAGCAATTGCGGTCGCTGTTCCATTTTATAAATATAGAATTGGTTCGCTGCGATTGAGCTCAGCATTGAGAACATCAAAAGAAAATATCATTGAAAAAACAACTTTTGGAAGGATGGTTGATTTTATTTTTGTGCTTGTTTTAATTGGAGCATCTGGTGGATCCATTGGCCTCTATGTTCCCATCATCGGAGCAGGTTTTTCTGAGCTCTTGAATATTGAGCATGACCTGAATTTAGATTTATCCATGCTGGCCATCTGCACAGGTTTATTTGCCTTTAGTGTATATCGAGGAATATATAGTGGGATCAGAGTCATCAGTAATCTAAACATCATCATCTCTCTTTTATTTCTTGTGGCCATTTTAGCCTTGGGTCCTGCCCGTGAAATCATGGCTTTGACAATGAATTCAATGGTGGAGCTGGGGAAAAACTTTTTTGAGATGAATACTCTTGGAATCATCGAAGACTCAGAATTTGCTGAAGCTTGGACTATTTTCTACTGGGCATGGTGGATCGCCCTCGGTCCCCAAGTAGGGTTATTTGTCGCAAGAGTTTCAAAAGGCAGAACACTTAAAGAAGTGGTTCTAGGAATGTTGATTTTTGGATCGCTTGGATGCTTCCTTTTCTTCTCAATCTTGGGAAATTACGCCGTTAATTTGGAATTGAGTGGACAAATGAATGTCTCGCAAACACTCTCAGATATTGGCCACCAGGCAACTTCGACCAAAATCCTCATGACACTACCATATGGTGAAATATTTGTATTAGCCTACTCTCTGATAGTTATTATATTTGTTGCCACATCTTATGATTCAGTTTCATATATTCTGGCATCTCATGTACAAGAGGTAACCAACGAAGAAACTGAGCCAGAACGTAAAGATCGATTAATGTGGGCGTTCGTACTGTCAATACTTCCAGCAGCTTTATTTTTAATAAACAGTAATCGAATAGCGATGGATGTAATCTTGCTTATGTCTCCACCGCTGTTGGTATTATTTCCAATCTTTATTTTTTGCATGATCAAAACACTTGGGTCAAAGCCAAATTAAAAATCATTCAAATCATGTGCTTATGAAAAATACTAGAATCATATTATTCCTATCTCTCGCTCTTTGTATTTCACCAATAAATGCAAAAAATGCATTCAACTCAGATGACATATACTCGATAAAAGATATATCACTTGAAGATGTTTCAAATGATGCGAAAAGTCTGGTATTTATAACGAGTCAAGCTGATAAAAAATCAGATGAATTTAAAAAAACACTTTACTTTTTGGATATTCATTCAGGAAAAAAAGTCAAACTTCTTGAGCAACTCGGGGAAAAGGGGATGGATTTCTCTTCAGTTAGATTCTCTAAGGACTCGAAATTAATCTATTTTTTATCATCAGGCTTGAGTCCATCAAAAAAAAGCAATGTGCAAATCTGGTCTCTGAGCCTCTCCAATAAGATAAAAAGAAGGATTACAAACTTTGATGGAAATATAATCGATTTTGATTTATCACCAAATGAAGAAACAATTGCTTTCATTGGGAGAAAAGAACCTCAAGAAATGAATGGGGGTAAAACGAAACCACCTATAGTTATAGATCGCTATCAATTTAAAAGAGATTATGAGGACTTCCTTGGAAGCGACAGAGAACATTTATTTCTATTCAATACCCTATCCAAAGAAATAAAGAAAGTGACATCAGGCCAGAAAGATGTCTTTTTCCCCTCGATTTCTCCCGATGGTCAGCGTGTCGCTTATGTGACAAAAGAAGGAGAGTTTGATCGGCATAATAATTGGGATATTTTTATCGCCGATATTCACGGTGACAATGATCATGTAAAGCTTACCTCTCATGAAGGTGAGGATTCCTCTCCTGCTTGGGATTCAAGACCACAATGGAGTCCTGATGGAAAAAAGATTGCCTATTTATTTGGTGGTGATCATTCGATGCTTTGGTATGCGCTTCAGGAAGTCTCAGTCATCGATGTTGAAAGCGGTAAAACAGAATTCATCACAAGTCACCTTGATCGAAATACAAGCATGCCTGAGTGGTCACAAGATGGAAAAAATATGTATTACGTCCTTGAAGACGATATGAAAAGCCAGTTAATTAAATATTCACTTGATAATGAAACCATCGAAGAAGTAACGCCAGAAAACATGTATTTAAATTATTACTCTAAAAACTATTTTGTGAATGATGGCAAAGTAATATTCCTTTCATCTTCAGTAGAAACACCGAGTGAAATCTATCTTTTAGAAGATGGCATAATCAACGCGTTGACATCTGAAAATAAAGAATTCATCGATAACAAGTATGTTGGATCAACCGAAATTATTTCATATGAAAGCTTTGATGGCTTAACCATTAATGGAATGATGATCAAGCCACATGATTTTGATCCAAAGAAAAAATATCCCCTGATTATAAGGATTCATGGAGGTCCGGTTAGTCAATATGGCAGAGACTTTGACTTTGATTGGCAACTCTATGCTTCTAATGACTATATTGTAATCATAACAAACCCTAGAGGTAGCTCCGGAAGGGGTTTTGAATTTCAAAAATCTATCTTTGCAAAATGGGGTATAGAGGATTCGAAAGACATCAGTGCTGCATTGGATTTTGCACTCACACTAGATTACATTGACGAAAACAGATTGGGCATTGGAGGTTGGAGCTATGGAAGCATGCTTACAAATTATGTCATCGCCAAAGATGATCGTTTTGATGCAGCAACATCTGGAGCAGGAATTTCAAACCTCTTAAGTGGGTTTGGTGATGATCAATACATAAGAGAATACATTATTGAGCTCGGGACACCTTGGGATAATCTGGATACCTGGCTAAATGTCTCTCATCCATTTTTAAATGCCGATGAAATAGTTACCCCAACTCTGTTTTTAGTTGGTGAAAAAGATTACAACGTGCCACTGATCGGATCAGAGCAAATGTATCAGGCTCTGAATCATCTTGAGATCCCAACTCAACTTATTATTTATCCAGATCAACATCATGGACTAAGTAAACCAAGTTATATCAAGGACCGTTTAGACCGATATTTAGACTGGTATGAGAAATACCTAAGGACAAATAACTAATTCAGATATTTGTAATACTCGATTCCTGCATCTTGGAAATCAGTAGATTCTTCTGTCCCAACTTTGCTGACGACAAAACCTTTTGATTTCTTATTCTCAACACCCTCAAGAACCTTATTTGTTCTTAGTTTAATGTATTGATTGTGATCCAAGTTAACTGGCTCACTAAAAGCAGCAGAGTAT
>JAPOHS010000110.1 GCA_029979325.1 Pseudomonadota bacterium
GATCTGGCTTTTTGCTAAGACTTCTTTGTATTCATTCTCAGGCATGCTATCAGCTACAATCCCTGCACCCGCCTGAAAGCAATATTTCTCATCTTTGAAAACGATAGTTCGAATTGCAATTGCCTGGTCCATGTCTCCATTCTTCGAAAAATAGCCTACAGTGCCTCCATAAACACCTCTGAGTTCTGGCTCAATTTCATCAATCAATTCCATTGCTCTGACTTTTGGTGCGCCAACCAAAGTTCCTGCAGGAAAAGCTGCGGCAAATAAATCAAAGGCATCTTTATCATCTTCTAAATTGCCTTGAACACCACTGACTATATGCATCACATGGCTATAGTATTCAATCGATTGATATGGTTCGACCTCGATTGACCCATGTTTTGCGACACGTCCAAGATCATTTCGTGCAAGATCAACCAACATGATATGTTCTGCGATCTCTTTCTCATCCGCGAGTAGTGATTCTTTATTTAAATTGTCTTCTTCTGAATCTTTGCCTCTTGGTCTTGTCCCTGCGATCGGCCTGAGTGATGCTTTATTACCTCCCAATCTAACCAGAGCCTCTGGAGAAGATCCTGCAATTTTGAAACCATCTGATTCACAATAAAACATATAAGGAGATGGGTTGATCAATCGCATTGCTCGATAGACATCAAAAGGATCAAGGTCATAACTTCCTGAGAAAGCAATGGATAAAACGATCTGGAAAATATCTCCTTCAAAAATATGATGCTTTGCTGTTTCAACGGCATCATAAAAGTTTTCTTCATTGATATTTCCAATTGGCTCGGAGTATGTCTTATTTTTATGTGTTTGGGTGATCTCCTTGTTGAGCATTGTGAGTATTTCAGACCTTAAATTTATTCTTTCTTCCTCATTTCCAGAATGAAGAAGTGCCATCTTATTGGCTTCATGGTCAAAGACCAAAAGTGAAGTTGGAGAAAGATATGAACAATCTGGAGGGCTTAAAATGCCTTTTTTTCCCTTGGGTACAGACAATTTCTCGAAATGACGAATCATATCAAATGAACTGAAGCCGACCATACCTCCTGAAAATGGTATGTCTTCGATTGCAGGTTTTAAATCAGGGGTTTCTTTGAGTGTTTTTCTAAACAAATTCATCACTTCGGACTGAGAACTTGGCTTGCTTACTTTTTCCCCATTTAAAATGAAATTTCCATCTCTCACTTGAATGGATTGAGCTGCTCCTATGCCCAAAAATGAGTATCTTGATTGGTCGACCCCTCTTTCGATACTCTCCAGTAAAAAAGTTGGAGTAAGCTCACGCAACTTCATGAACACCGATGCGGGTGTCTCATCCTGTAATTCAATGTCAAAATATGTGCTCATTTCAAAAAAAAACCCATCACCTAAATAGGAGATGGGTAAACCTTGATTTCAAATAGAGACAGGTTGCCCTCTCCTAGGAGAGTCGCCACCAGTTACTGTTATTTGAAATCCTTGTATTCATAACTGTGAGAAGTATGTCTCTATATTGTTCAATCGTCAAGACGACAATTTTAAAAATACAGCATCGGCAGCGTAATCGATAATACAATCCACATGATAAAGGCAAGCGGCAAACCCAATTTTACAAAATCATTGAATGTATAGCCGCCTGCGCCCATGATCAGTAAATTGGTTTTATATCCAATTGGTGTAACAAAACTCATGTTTGCGCCAAACAAAACGGACAGAACAAAAGGCTCTATAGGAGCCCCCAATTGGATGGCAATATTAATTGCAACCGGTGTTCCCAAGACTGCAGCAGCATTGTTTGAAACCACGTTGGTCAAAAGCGCCATCAATAACATCAAAACACTGAGAATAACTGGCATCGGGAAGGAAGCAGTAAAATAAACAAACCAATTTGCAATGAAATCAGAGCCGCCAGTGATTTCAAGAGCAGTACCTAGACTCAAACTGGCAACGATGAGCATGATGACTGGAATGTTCATTGAATTGCCAACATCACTCCACCTCAAAGCACCTGCGAGTAACATAACCAAGAGTCCGATCATGGCAGCCACAGAAATAGGCATGATACTGGTAGCTGCCATCAAAGTGACGCCCAGCATCATATAAAGCGGGAAAAAAGATCGCTTGGCTGCAAGATCAAGCGTGTCTTTCTCAATCACAAGCATGTTGCTGTTGCTTTTTAAGTTACCTATTGCCTCAGATGTTCCTTGAACCAAAACAACATCACCAGGATTCAGAGTTGTTGAACTGATATTTCCAGTTAGCCT
>JAPOHS010000111.1 GCA_029979325.1 Pseudomonadota bacterium
AGCGATGATTTCAATCACAGTGAGCGAACCGGCCTTGAATGGATCAATCGATTTGAAGTCAATCAATTCAATAAAACTCTTGTTGGCATAATTATCGACGATGAAACATTCACTGCCAGCAATTACGGTGTTGGAGTCGATGTAGACTTTGAAAATAAAGCCATGTTTATCGAACATCTTTATTCGAAATCAAACCACCAGGCTTTGATTGCATTTCGAACAAGTAATAGCGATTTCACAAAAGACAAAGATGCGTGGAATGTTGAATATGGTTATAGAATCAATCCAAATTTAAGAGTGATGATCCTAGGGGGTTCTGCTTACAGAAATCCATCCGCATTCGATCTTTATGGTTTTGGTGGAAACACCTTACTTGTACCAGAGAAATCAAAAAAGTTTGGCATTGGATTTTCAGCAAGTCTAAGCGAATCAACGAAATGGGATATGAGATTCTTTGATAATCAGATCGATGACCTCGTTGCCTTCAGTTATGTGGATTGGAAGCTTTATAACATTGAGCAAGCAGAAACCAGAGGGGTTGATATGAATTTTTTAACTCAACTCAATGAATGGGATCTAAAACTGAATGCCACCATTCAAGATCCAAAAAATTTGACCAGCAACAGTCAATTGCTCAGAAGACCCAAAGAATCCTATGGTATGACGATGACAAGAACCATTGGCGCAGTGACAGCAAATCTAAATATCCGAAGAGATTCGACTAGATATGATTTTGGAGGATTGCAGCTTGATGGATATACATTGATGAATGCTTCATTGCGATGGCGAATCAATCAACAGCTGATGCTTAATGCATCTTTCAATAATGCCCTCGATGAGAACTATGTCCTTGCGAATGGCTACAACACACCAAAAAGGAAAATCTACCTTGGTTTTAATTACATGATGAACTAAAACCATTGGCTCGAATGCATCAATCTAGTTACTATTGTTAATATGGGTAACCGATTGACAAAGATTTTCACCAAAAAAGGTGATGATGGCACCACGGATCTTGGCGGCAATAATAGGGTCGAGAAATTCGATTCTCAAATTATTGTTTATGGGGAACTCGATGAACTCAGTGCAGCAATTGGACTAATCACCTGCCAAGAAAATATACCATCCGATATTCAAGATTTTCTTCAATCTGCTCAACAAGAAATGTTCAATATTGCAGGCGAGTTATCCGCTCCTGAATTTCAATCATTGGATGAAAAAAAAGTTGTTGCTGTGGAAGATTTCATAGATCAAATTAATGAAAATCTACCCCCTCTAAAGGAGTTTGTCGTGCCTGGTGAAGAAATCAGATCTGCCCAAACCCATATGGCAAGAGCCATTTGCAGAAGAGCTGAAAGATCAATGGTAAAATTATCCAAAGAGAGGGATGTGAATTCATTTGCATTGAAATACCTGAACAGACTCTCAGATGCTTTTTTTGTAATCGCAAGACTCTTAGCCAGAGAATCCTCAACTGAGGAAAAACTCTGGAAACATAAAAGAGTTACAAAAGAGTAGTCAATGATTCCAAATCCAGTTAAATGGCTTGAGCTTGAACTCAAAAGGATTCTTATGCGTGTGCTTCTAGATACCGAGAGAGACAAGAGAGTTAAGAAAAAAAGAGAGCAAAAGAGATCACGGGAAGGAAGAAATCATGTGATTTATTATTTTCACCAGGTTGATGACCCCTACTCTCATCTGTGCGCTCAAGTGATTCCTTTATTGAAAGAAAATTATGAAATTGAGGTGGAATCTTACCTTGTGCCTCCGCCAACCAAAGAGGCAGCCCCACAACCAGAATTATTGATGAAACATAGTCTAGATGATGCAAAATCGATTGCACCTTATTATGGTTTGGAGTTCCCCTTCGTCAATGATTTGCCAAATAATGAAATCACTAAAACTGCTCAATCAGCCCTCATTTCTATAAAAGATTACACATCAGAGGATCTCATTA
>JAPOHS010000112.1 GCA_029979325.1 Pseudomonadota bacterium
GGAACCAGTACACCAGTTGGTGATACTACTGAGCTTAAAGCTATCAGAGAAGTTTTTACGGAAGACTTACCAAGATTTTCTACAAGCAAATCGCTGTGTGGACACTCACTGGGCGCTACGGGTGTCCAAGAAGCTATCCATTGCTTGATGATGATCGAGGATAACTTTATTATGCCCTCAATCAATGTCATGGATATCGATCCAGATGTTGGAAATATGCCTTTGGTTACAAAGTGCGTTGAAGATGCAAACGTCAATACAGTGATGAGCAACAGTTTTGGTTTTGGTGGAACGAATGCCACGCTCATCATGCAAAAATATAATTAAATCCGAGTCAAATTATGGAAATCGAATTACTGAGACAGGATGAATCTTTTGGCGGCCAAGTAAAAACCTATCGCCATACATCTGTTGTGAATAACTGTGAAATGCAGTTCTCAATCTATCTTCCACCTGCTAAAAACAAAAATAAAGCACCAATACTTACATGGTTATCTGGTCTTACCTGCAATGAAGATACGTTCATGATTAAATCAGGTGCACAAAGAATTGCATCTGAGCTGGGTATCGTCATTGTTGCACCGGACACCAGTCCGAGAGGTGATGATATTCCTGATGACCAAGAGGGTGCATACGACTTTGGTTTGGGAGCCGGATTCTATGTTGATGCCTCAGAAGATCCCTGGAAACAGAATTACAATATGTACAGCTACGTAACCAAGGAGTTAAATGAGATTGTCTACGCTAACTTTCAGGTTGACAAAAATCGTCACGGCATATTTGGCCATTCAATGGGAGGGCATGGCGCTCTCACCATAGGACTCAAAAATCCAAATTTATACAAATCCATTTCGGCCTTCGCTCCAATTTGTAACCCAATAAATTGCCCATGGGGCAAGAAAGCATTGAGCAATTACTTGGGAGACGATCAAAATGACTGGAGTAACTACGATGCATCGGAATTGATAGAGAATGGCATGGTTCAAACACCTCGCAATCCAGTTTTAATTGATCAAGGTCTCAGTGATGAGTTTCTTGAAAGGGAGTTAAATACAGATCATTTTGAAGAAGTCTGTGAGGCAAAAAATGCAAACATGATCATTCGACGTCATTCAGGATATGGCCATGGCTACTATTTTATTTCCACTTTCATGGAAGATCACCTCAAGCACCATGCCAAATATTTATCTAATGAGGATTAATCTCACTGCACTCTTCTTATGATGCTATCAATCTGGTATTTATTTTTAATCATACCTATCGGCATTTTCTATATTTTTCTTAGTTATTTATTCTCAATCGATTGGAAAAATTCATACCAAGAAGTTCATTCTAAATTCCCTTATTTTTCAGAAACTCAATCCTCACAATTTGTAATTGCCAACATCAAGATTAATGATTTGGTTTTTAGACTTAGAATACTCAATCCAAAGGCATCTGGAGATACCATTATTCTTTTGCATGGATTTCCGCAAACATCAATATCATGGGAGCCAGTATTCGACAGCTTTGAAAATTCAGATTACAGAGTCATTGCCTACGACCAGAGAGGTTACAGTCCACTTGCAAGACCAAAATCAACATCAGAATACACAACTAAATTCCTAATCGATGATTTACTCGGTGTTGCTGATGCGCTTGGGGCTGAAAAATTCCATCTCATTGGGCATGATTGGGGAGCGGCAATCGGTTGGTCCACTGTTATGTCAACACCTCAACGGATTTTATCTTGGACGGCATTGTCGATACCGCATCCACTGGCATTTTTTAACGCAGTCAGGACAAATAAAACACAACGCAAAAAAAGCAGGTATATACTCTTCCTTCAAATTCCATGGATCCCA
>JAPOHS010000113.1 GCA_029979325.1 Pseudomonadota bacterium
GCCCAGCAAATATTTATTTAATCCTTGGGAAGCGCCTAAAGAGATATTGGATGATGCGGGCATCAACCTCGGTGAAAATTATCCTTATCCAATTGTTGAACTGAAATCATCCAGAGAGAATGCATTGGCATCATTTGCTCAGATAAAGAAGAAAAAATGAGAAATCTCTGCGTAATTCTTGCAGATCAACTCAATCAAGAAATCTCATCATTGAATGATTTTGATAAAGATCTCGATGAAGTATTGATTTGTGAATTTAAAGAAAGCTTCAGTGACATCAATCACCATAAAAAGAAGATCGTTTATCAATTGTCTACTATGAGGCATTTTGGCGGAGAGTTGGATGCCCAGGGTTTTAAAATAAACTATCTCAAACTGGATAATCCAGACAATCAAAATAGTTACACATCAGAAATTTTAAAGCTCATTCAAAAGAAAGATATTGATCGAGTCATTGTTACTGAGCCATCGATTCATGCGGAGATGAAGTCAATTCAAGATTGGCAAAAAATCATAGGAAGAAGAGTTGAGATTAGAAAAAACGATCTATTCATCTGTGATACCGATGAATTTAAGTCATGGGCAGAGGGAAGAAAAGAGTTAAGACTTGAATTCTTTTACCGTATGTTGAGAAAAAAACATGATGTCTTAATGGATGGCAACCTACCTGAAGGCGGTGCTTGGAATTTTGATAAAAAAAATAGAAAGCCTCTGGCAAACAAAAATTCGGTCCCAAAAAAATATGCATGCGTTATTGATGATGAGACACAAAGTGTAATCAACCTAGTCAATGATGAATTCTCAGATCACTTAGGAAGCACTGATGACTTTATATTTGCTGTTACAAGAAAAGAGGCACTTGAAGCTTTGCATCGATTCATTGAAGAGAGACTGATTTGTTTTGGTGATTATCAGGATGCAATGATTGCAGAGGATCCTTGGCTATTTCATAGCCATCTAAGCATGTACCTCAACAATGGCTTGCTCAAGCCAAAAGAATGCATTGATCTCGCAGAAAAAGCATTTTATGAGTCAAAAGCGCCTATTAACTCTGTTGAAGGTTTCATCAGGCAAATACTTGGTTGGAGAGAATATGTTAGAGGCCTTTATTGGCTGAAAATGCCAAATTATCGATCTCTGAATGAGCTTGCTGCTGAAGTTTCTCTGCCCTCTTTTTATTGGGATGCAGAAACAAAGATGAATTGCTTGAAAATAAGCATCGAGAATACAAGAGATAATGCATACTCGCACCACATTCAGAGATTAATGGTTCTGGGTAATTTTGCTCTCCTGTCAGGCATCAAGCCAGAAGAAGTAAATGAATGGTTTCTATCAGTATATACAGATGCGTATGAATGGGTTGAGCTGCCTAATGTTTCAGGAATGGCATTATTTGCAGATGGAGGAATCATGGCATCAAAGCCTTATGCATCCTCCGGTGCTTATATCAATAGGATGTCTAACTACTGCAAAGAGTGTCACTACGATGTGAAAGAAAAAATTGGAAAGAAAGCATGTCCCTTTAATTACCTATACTGGAACTTCCTAGATAGGAATAGAGAGAAGCTGTCTTCGAATCCACGACTAGGGCTTGCTTATAGAAACTTGAACAATATGTCTGAGGATCAATTGAGCGCTGTAAATGAAAGTGCTCAGATTTTTTTCAGTGTACTCAATCATGAAAAAGTCTAATCTGCCCTCAAAAGTCTGTCCTGTCTGCAACAGATCATTTAGTTGGAGAAAAAAGTGGGAATCAGTTTGGGACGAAGTGAAATACTGCTCCAACAGGTGTCGTAAAATAAAAAACTCTTA
>JAPOHS010000114.1 GCA_029979325.1 Pseudomonadota bacterium
GTACAATTGAGAAAGCGGATCGAATATTGGTTCTCTCAAATGGAAAAATCGTTGAAGAGGGAACTCATCACGATCTATTAAGCCAAGATGGAGAATATTCCCTTTTGCATAAAATGCAGTTCAATGACTAGAATTGTCAAAATATTGGAAACCATTTGGTATCGAGATAAAAAACCACCCTATTTATTGATTGGCCTTTCAATGGTTTATGCTCTCATACTTAAAATAAGAAGGGCACTCTATGATCTTGGAATTTTTTCAACCAGTAAACCCGAAATTCCCGTGATCATAATTGGCAATATCAATGTTGGAGGAACAGGCAAAACTCCTTTCACATTATATTTGGCAAATACACTGTCCCAATTAGGTAAGAAAGTAGGGATTGTATCGAGAGGTTATAAAGGAATAAGATCAAGTTCAAAACCATTCATATTGGATAAATATAGCAACGCCAAAGATTTTGGGGATGAGGCTGTTTATCTATCAAAACATACAGATGCAATGGTTTGCGTTTGTAAGAAAAGGTCAGTTGCAGCAAATTTACTCTCAGATCGAGGTGTCGATATCATTCTTTCAGATGACGGGCTTCAACACTATGCATTAGGTAGAGACATAGAATTTGCAGTCGTTTCTTCTAATAGGGGATTCGGCAATCGATATTTACTTCCAGCTGGGCCCTTGAGAGAGGGAATCAGAAGGCTCGATTCACTGGATTTTCTTTTGCTTAATGGTAAACAGTTAGATCAAGATCTAAACATTGATAATGTAATCAGCTTTGAAATCCTCAATATAGAAGTCAGAAATATACACGATGGGGAAGTGAGACCCATAGAGGCATTCATAAATTCAGATATATCATTGATCGCAGGGATAGGTGATCCAGATGCCTTGAAAGAGAAATTGATCCATCTTGATATCAATGTTCACTCTATCGATGTGGCCGATCATGGGAGTGTCAATCTGAGCTCGATGGAAGATATTGCAAGCAGAACAATATTTTTAACACCGAAAGACTTGGTAAAATATTCAAAAGATAAGTTGCCAAAAGAGACATGGGAATTGATTCCGGAGATGTCTATTGATCAATCACAAGAGGAGATTTTGATCAGGCAGATTATAGAGATGATGAAATGAATGAATATAATGTTGTAATACCCTCAAGGCTAGACTCAAAGAGATTACAAAGGAAAGCGTTGGCAATGATAAATGGCAAGCCACTCATTCATTGGGTTTACAAAAAAGCGATAGCAAGTTCTGCCAAGATTGTATTGATTGCCACTGATTCAGATGAGATTGCCTCGGTCGCTGAATCATTTGGTGCGGATGTTGAAATGACCAGTAAGGATCATAAGTCAGGAACCGATCGAATATTTGAGGTTTGCAAACGTCGCAATTGGAGTGATGATCAAATTGTCGTTAACTTACAAGGTGACAACCCCTTAATGCCAAGTGAGAATATCAATCAAATTGCTCAAATGATGGATGGTTGTGATATTGCAACACTTTCAGCACCGATTACTGAGCAAGAAATCATCGATCCCAATGTTGTTAAGGTATTGGCTGATTCAAAGACAAATGAAGCCATATTCTTTAAAAGAAAAATAAACATTGATGATGACGTAGAGAGTTTGCGTCGCCACATTGGCATATATGCATACAGAGTGGCCAGTTTAAGGAAGTTCAGTATTTCTCCTCAAAGTGAAGATGAGAAAAAAGAGAAACTTGAACAACTCAGAGCATATTCATTGGATATGAGCATTAAAGTCGAAGAGGCTGAAGCTATTCCTG
>JAPOHS010000115.1 GCA_029979325.1 Pseudomonadota bacterium
ATCGGATTCATCAAACTGAACCGCTGATATGAGATCATCAAGGTCCTGATAGATCAACCAATCTGCGCCGATATATCTTGCAAGCTCCTCCTCTGTTCTATTGCTTGCCAAAAGCTCTGCTGTTGATGGCATATCAATGCCATAAACATTTGGATACCTAACCGGTGGTGCTGCGGACGCAAAAAATACTTTGCTTGCACCCGCATTTCGAGCCATTTGTATTATCTTCTTTGAAGTTGTCCCTCTGACTATGGAGTCATCGATCAATAATACATTTTTATCTCTAATTTCCAGATCAATTGGATTGAGTTTCTGTTTCACGGATTTTTTCCTGATTTCCTGTCCAGGCATGATGAATGTTCGTCCGATGTATCTGTTCTTAATGAAGCCTTCTCTGTATTTGACACCGAGATGATGGGCGACTTGGAGCGCAGTTGATCGACTGGTATCAGGAATTGGAATCACCACATCCACATCGTGATGCAGACCTTTTTTTATGATTCTCTGTGCCAAATACTCACCCATTCTGAGTCTAGATTTATAAACTGACATGCCATCAATGATCGAATCTGGCCTTGCAAAATATACAAACTCAAATATACAAGGCGTGTATGATTTTGGTTTCACGCATTGCTTAGAAAACAATTCTCCTTCCTTGGTGATGTAAATCACTTCACCAGGCTTAACATCTCTCATGATTTCAAAATCAGCGATGTCCAATGCAACGCTTTCAGAGGCGATCATATATTCTGTGCCTTGCCCAACTTCTCTCTTTCCCAGTATCAGAGGACGAATTCCATTTGGATCTCTCATGGCCACCAGTCCCTCATTCAAAATCATTGAAACAACGGCATAACCTCCTGAGCATTTATCAAAAAGATGAGTTGCAGCTTTAAAAATAATTTCAGGAGAGAGGTTTCCATCGAAATTTTCCTGTAGTTCATGGGCGAATAGATTCAATAAAGCCTCTGTGTCTGATTCAGTATTTAAATGTCTTCGATCCACTTCGCTTAGATGCTTTCTAAGCTCCTCATTGTTAACAAGATTCCCATTGTGAGCCAGGCAGATGCCAAAGGGAGAGTTCACATAAAAAGGTTGTGCCTCTGATGAACTGAGCGTTCCTGCGGTTGGATAGCGAACATGACCGATGCCCATATTGCCTCTCAGTCTTGTCATGTGTTCATTTGAAAAAACATCATTGACCAAGCCATTGCTTTTTCTGAGACAAAGCACGCCATTGTTGTCCGTCATGATTCCTGCTGAGTCCTGCCCACGGTGTTGCAGCACTGTTAAAGCATCATAGATTTCTTGGTTAACGGGCCTACTGCTGATAATGCCTACGACTCCGCACATATGATATTTCCCCTGATTAATCCTTCGCTAGATTGCTAGTTATAATACTGCAAAAATAAATTATAGAAAAACTCTTTCACTTGCTCGGCTTCTTCCAAAAATACTGCGTCTTGTATGATCGGTTCAGCATACAATTGTGTATCTTCCAGAATCAACATCAATAAACAAATCAAAACAAGGCCTCTTAGAAAACCAAAGCCTAGACCGATCAACATGTCTCCTGAAATACTCGAACCAACGGCTTTTGAAACTTTACGACTTGCCAAACCTCCAATAAAGAGCATCAATGCGAGTATAAGCAATCTTGATACCCATAACCTCAATACCTCTGATGTCAAAATTGGCTCAAAAATGATTTCAAATTGAC
>JAPOHS010000116.1 GCA_029979325.1 Pseudomonadota bacterium
CTACCATGATCGATGCCGACGATCATGTTGTAGTTTTTATTGATAACCGAGATACTATTGGTGAAATAGAAACAATTTTCGCTTAATCCCACTAATTCAGTTATTGGGAGCATATATGACTTTGGGTTACTACAAATCTGTTTTCAAAACGTTAGGGATGCTAATGATGGTCTTTAGTTTCTCAATGGTAGTACCTTTTATCGTCTCAGCAATAGAAGCTGACGTTCTTACCGCCTCTTCTTTTGTAGCATCCTTCTTCTTTACTCTGCTTGCAGGCCTTATTCTATGGCTACCCTCAAGAAAAGATTCTTCTGATATCAGGCTACATGAGGGCTTTCTCATTGTTGCGCTATTTTGGATCATTTTGGCGCTTTTTGGCTCTATTCCTTTTTTCATGTTGCCGGACAGCAGCATCAGCTTGACGGATGCAATTTTTGAATCGACTTCAGGCCTAACTACAACTGGTGCGACAATACTAACTGGTCTTGACCAACTGCCTAAGGGTTTGCTTTTTTATCGGTCTCAACTTCAATGGCTTGGAGGGCTGGGAATCATTGTATTGGCTGTTGCAATCATGCCTCTCTTGGGCGTAGGAGGAATGCAACTCTATCGTGCAGAGTCTGGGGCTGGCATTCAAGACTCAAAATTTACTCCCAGACAAACAGAGACAGCAAAATCACTTGCGAGAATATACTTGGCTCTCACCCTTCTCTGCATGCTTGGATATTTATCTGCGGGCATGTCTTTTTTTGATGCCATCTGCCATGCAATGACAACGACTGCTATTGGGGGTTTTTCTACGCATGATGCCAGTTTCGCTTATTTTGAAGGCATGCCTGGAGTTTATTTAATATCATCCCTCTTTATGTTTCTCGCCGGCATTAATTTCACCCTCCATTTCTTTGCGTGGAAAAATAAATCGCTTTTGGGTTTCTTAAAAGATTCTGAATTTAAGGCTTATTTATTGCTTCTAATTTTGGTCACCTGTATTGCAATCCTAAGCTTTGTTTTTAGTGATTTTTCGAAATCTACTCAACCAGGGCTGTCTCAGATCATCTTCCAAGTGATATCGATCGGAACAACAACTGGTTATACGTCGTCTGGTTACTTCCTCTGGCCAGCCTTTATTCCATTCCTGCTTATCGTCTATAGCTTCATTGGGGGCTGTGTAGGCTCCACCGGTGGCGGGCTTAAAGTGGGCAGATGTCTCATGATGCTAAAGCAAGTATTTAAAGAATTGAAACAATTGATTCATCCAAGTGCTGAAATCCCTGTAAAGATGAATGCCAAATCAGTTGATGAGAAGGTTTTAAATTCTGTTTGGGGCTTTGTTTCTGCATACCTTATTATTTTGGTTCTCTTCTCAATGGTTTTGATGTGGTCTGGGCTTGATCAGGTTTCATCTTTCAGTGCGATTGCAGCGTCTTTGAATAACCTAGGGCCAGGCCTTGGGGATGTTTCGAGTAACTATGCCTCGCTCAGTGATTTTAATAAATGGGTCTGTGTATTGGCTATGGTGCTTGGCAGGCTAGAAATTTTTGCTCTGCTGGTCTTGCTCACACCAACGTTCTGGAGAGATTAAAATGGGCCTGATATTCCATGGC
>JAPOHS010000117.1 GCA_029979325.1 Pseudomonadota bacterium
ACCTTAAGAAATCCTATATGGAAATCATTCCAGTTCCAGGTATAGAAGACAAAGTAGATGCACTGCCCTCTGACATGTATATCGCAGTGACCTGCTCGCCCACAAAAGGTGTGGATGAAACCTTGGATCTCAGTGAAAAACTAATTGGAAAGGGTTTTAAAGTCACACCTCATATTGCATCGAAATGTGTGAGTGGCGAAAAACACCTTGAAGCAATCATAAAAAAACTCGATGAGCTCGGCATTGAGAGTATTTTTGTTCCGGGTGGAGACAGACCGGAACCAATGGGTGATTTCAAGAATGCCTCAGATCTTCTCAAAGCTCTGAAGAAGCTTGGGCATAATTTGTCTAAAATTGGTATGGCTGCACACCCCGAAGGCCATCCAGATGTGAGCGATGAAGTGCTCATGGAGGCGCTTGAAGAAAAAAAAGATTTTGCAGACTTTATCGTCACTCAAATGTGTTTTGATGCAGACATTTTGAATGATTGGATGACTCAGATTCACAAGAAAGGTATAGAGCTTCCTGTTTGGGTTGGCCTGCCTGGTGTAATCGAGCGAGGTCGACTTCTAAAAACCTCTCTTCGGATAGGTGTTGGAGATTCATTGCGTTTCTTACGAAAGAAATCACAAGTTGCAACCGAGCTGATGAAATCCAGCATTTATAATCCAAATGATTTACTGAGAGATATCACTGAGCAAAATGACACCGATACAAGCAATCTTGCTGGCTATCATATTTACTGCTTTAACCAGGTTAAAACGACTGAAACATGGCGTACTGACACAATTTCTTCACTCAGTTAATCTTCACTCAATCAAATAACTGATCGGCTTCTTATTAGTTCAAAAAATAACCATTTTTAATCTGGACAGATTTATTTAAGCCAATATAATCCAACACCAAGAATGGGGAACTCTGGTAATTCAGAACAAATCTTTTTTAAAAAAAGGAAACACAATTGAATAAATATTATTTTACCCTCCTCACATTTCTCATATTAACCACTTCTGATAACGCTATTTCTCATGTCGATGAGTCACTTGAAGAAATCACAGTCACTGGACGAAAGAAAGTCCTGGTTGGTGAGGCAAGAAGTGCCTCAGAAGGAGTGATCGGTCAAGTCGATATTTATAAAAGACCGCTTCAAAGGCCAGGCGATATTCTAGAAGCTGTTCCAGGTCTAATCGTTACTCAGCACAGTGGGTCTGGTAAATCCAATCAACTCTATCTCAGAGGCTTTAATCTTGATCATGGAACAGACTTTGCAACTTGGATTGATGGGATGCCAGTGAATATGAGAAGCCATGGACATGGGCAAGGATATACAGATATCAACTTTTTAATACCCGAGATCATCGAAGAAATGTCTTTCGTTAAAGGCCCCTATCACTCTGAAATTGGAGATTTTTCATCGGCTGGTGGTGTTCACATTCAAACCATTGATGAATTGGATAATCAGTCTATCAAAGTCGGATTCGGTGAAAATGGATTCAATCGAGTACTGGCAATGGGGAGCACAGAGAGAGAGTCTGAAGTGATCACAGGCGCTCTGGAGTTACAAGGCTACGATGGCCCATGGAATGATATC
>JAPOHS010000118.1 GCA_029979325.1 Pseudomonadota bacterium
TGTTTAGGTGAATCCAAATGTTTGTATAGCAGTAATTGGAGAATCAGTGGGCTTGGCGACTCTTCTGCTAACTTTTTCCCATATTCAATGTCGCCAGAAATCTCTGCTGAAATTGGTAAACTAAAAAACAAACCTAATATGATTATCGCTTTAGATTTCAAGTATGGCTCCTCTTAATCATTTTGGATCAATTAAATAAAAAATATTTAAGTTCTCATCTTATCTGATGAATCAACATAATTTATACCAAAATTAAGATCTTTGATGAGTTTTATTTCGTCTCTAATTTTAGCTGCTTCCTCAAAATCCAGATCTTTGGCAGCGTTGAACATTTTAATTTCAAGCTCTTCAAGGACTTTAGAAAGGTCTGAGGGATTATCTGATTGAAGTTTCTTCTTGATCCGATTGGGAATTTTAATGAACTGCTTTTTCTGTGATGGTTTTGCACCATCCATAATATCTTGAATGTTTTTAATGATAGTTTTTGGTTTTATGCCATTGTCCTTGTTGAATGTGATTTGTTTCTCTCTTCTGCGATTTGTCTCATCAATCGCATTTTTCATTGAATCTGTTTGTTTATCTGCATACATGATTGCTTTTCCATTCACATTCCTTGCCGCCCTGCCTATGGTTTGAATCAATGCACCCTCGGATCTCAAGAAACCTTCCTTATCGGCATCTAGTATTGCCACTAAGGACACCTCTGGTAAATCCAAACCTTCTCTTAGCAGGTTAATGCCCACTAATACGTCAAACTCTCCCAATCTCAGATCTCTTAAAATTTCTGATCTTTCTACGGTATCGATATCAGAATGGAGATATCTCACTCTGACCTGATTATCATTAAAATATTCTGCTAAATCTTCGGACATTCTTTTTGTAAGCGTTGTTACAAGAACTCGCTCACCATTATTGACCCTTAATCTAATTTCTGAAAGCAAGTCATCCACTTGATTGGTAACAGGCCTGATTTCAACTTCTGGATCAATCAAGCCTGTAGGTCGAACAATTTGTTCGGCGACATTGTCTGATTGTTCCAACTCATAATCTCTGGGTGTTGCAGAAACATAGACTGTTTGTGTTGACATATGATCAAATTCCTCATACATGAGCGGTCGATTATCCAAAGCAGATGGCAATCTAAAACCATATTCAACCAATGTAGTTTTTCTAGAATGATCTCCTTTGTACATGCCCCTTAGCTGTGGAATAGTCACATGACTCTCATCAATAATAATCAGTGAGTCATCTGGAAGATAATCAATTAAACATGGTGGTGGCTGGCCCTCTTCCCTACCAGATAGATATCGACTGTAATTCTCAATGCCAGAACAGAAACCAAGTTCCCTGATCATCTCTATATCATACATCGTTCTTTGTTCAAGCCTTTGTGCCTCAACAAGCTTGTTTTGTTTATTCAGAACAATTAATCGATCTGAGAGTTCATCTTTAATTTGGTCTATTGCATTCAACATGACTTCACGTGGAGTTACATAGTGAGTTTTTGGAAAAATTGTAACTTGTCTGACTTTCCTT
>JAPOHS010000119.1 GCA_029979325.1 Pseudomonadota bacterium
AACGTTGTCCGCATGCATGAGCGCCTTGAAAGGCCCGAAATGCTTAGGGGAACAACTTATAAAATTAAACCGCCAGTCTCAGATCATGCAATGTATATCACAATCAATGATATCGTTTTGAATCAGGATACAGAGCATGAGAAATTCAGGCCATATGAGATCTTTATTAATTCAAAAAATCTTGATCACTATCAGTGGATTGTTGCATTGACCAGGGTTTTGTCTGCTGTTTTCAGAAAAGGTGGAGATGTGGCATTTCTGGTGGAAGAATTAAAAGCAGTCTTTGACCCTAAAGGCGGTTATTTTGCTGGCGAAGGGAAGTTTATGCCCTCAATTATTGCAGAGTTGGGATACGTCATTGAAAGGCACTTCAAGTACATAGGAATCATAGGCGAGCCAATTTTGGACGAACATCAACAAAAGCTGATTGAAGAGAAAAGACAGGAATTTGAAAATCAAAGCAAACAACAAGATGCGTTTGTAAATACTGAATTTCCAGAAGGTTCAAAGCTATGCGGACAATGCAATACAGTTGCGATGGTTCTCATGGATGGGTGTGAAACATGCCTGAATTGTGGTTATTCAAAATGCGGATAGAAAAGAGAGTATAAAAATGAAGATGCCTCTTTCAGAAATCATAGATCGATATACCATTACATTACTCAAATCAGAGAGGACCGATGAAGACGTCTCTGAAGAACTCAATGCATATAAAAAAGAAATTCCAGATGGTGACTCGGTTAATACATTCATAGATAGGATGTACGAAATCAATGGAAAAATATGGGATACAGAGGGGGATATCAGAAGAGGCGTAGATATGCCACTTGAAGAAGTGGGAAGGCTCGCATTAATTGTAAGGGACCTCAATCAGATCAGAAATGGCATTAAGGGCGAGATTGTCGATGAGTTTGCTGAAGGCTTTAAAGAAATCAAAGTCAATTACAGAAAAGTCGATTACGGAAGATCTGAATAAACAATCAGCAGATCCTTTTATATCTCAATAAAAAACTAGTTTGGTAATCACTCAGAGATTATCATGGCATGATGCTCACTACTAAAATATCGCGCTTTTTCTACGATATATTTACATATCTGGTATCACCCTTGTTGATCTTGCATCTAATTTTTAGATCAATATCTGATCGAAGATATACCGATAGAATTGCTGAGAGATTTGGATTTTATGAGAAAGAGAACAATCATGATTCGATTTGGATCCATGCTGTTTCTTATGGAGAGGTCAATGCAGCTCAATCACTGGTGAGATCATTATTGGAAGAGAATTCAGGCCATAAAATAATCTTCACATGTACGACACCAACTGGCTCGGCTTTAATAAATGAGTTATTCGATGATCGTGTCAGCAGTGTTTATCTTCCATATGATTTGAAGGGTCCTGTAAAGAGATTTTTCAAATGGGCTAAACCAAAAATTGCAATCATCATTGAGACAGAAATTTGGCCAAATATCTATCATCATTGTGGCAAAAGAAAAATTCCTT
>JAPOHS010000011.1 GCA_029979325.1 Pseudomonadota bacterium
AATGGGAAGCTTAAGATATCAATCTCATCGTTTTTTAAAATGACTTCTTTACTGGGTGCTTCAGATGCTTTTACTTCCTTTGTATTCTTAGGCTCAATGGGCACCTGATCCAACATCTTTTCAAGCGATTTTTTGTAGTTAAGGATATGATCTTCTGGATCGATTTCATCAAGCGGCACGCCGACAACGAGTGCTTCATGACCGCCCATTCCATACTGATTGATGAGGATTGGACCTTGCATCCATTCACCATCAATTTTTACTTTCTCAACAATGACAGCTGGTGCGCCCATCCAGCCATATTTATCCAAGAGCTTGTACATGAAGCCGGTGAGTTCATATGCATCTTGATCAATTTCATCGATGCGAATTAGCTTCCCGTGCTCTTCTATGGCTTCGACATATTCACGCAGTGAATCGTATGGACCTGTGCCAATCATATCTCCCCTTAACAATATTAATGATTCACTTATTGTATCTTGCTTATCAAAATAAAAAAGCCCCTCGAGAGGGGCTTTTTTTATATCCGATTGGATTAATTACCAGCGTTTTACGTACCTGACGCCGACTTCTCTTGGTCGATTCACGTATTGTCGTGCTCTTCCAAAGAAGAAATCAAAGAACCAATCGTTCACTGAGATTTCTGCTCTCTCATCACTCACATTGTTGATGAAGAGGTTAACCTCCCAGTCATCACCCATGAGACCATATTTAAGATCAATCGTCTTATATGATCCTTGGTTAAACGAAGAACCAGGCTGTACCGCACTCACTGTATCTCCAGTGTATGCCACAGACGCTCTGAAGAATCCTTCATTGGCACCCATCATTTGGGTATCAATACGAGTATCTAACCAGAGGTTTGCTTTAAACTCAGGTACCTGAGGCAATCTTGAGCCAGCAGGCGCTGATCCATCAGCCAAGTCTGTTGTGGTTTCAGCCTCAACCCACTGTGCATTGAATCCAATCTCCATGTTGTCTCCAACTGCATTCAATGTTTCAAGTGCAAAGCCATCAGATGATGCTTGTCCGATATTCGCAACCACTTTCTGCCATGGTTGACCACAGTATGGTTCAGGTAATGCCGAAGCAGATCCACATGGCTGATTACTTGGGTCAACCACTTCCAACTGATAGTCATTCCAATCCATGGAGAAGTAAGTCAAATTCAGCTGCATGTTACCATCCATCAAAGTGGTCTTGAGACCCAGCTCAGTGTTCTCAAGATAGTCTGACTGATATACATCCGGATAGAATGGTGTCGATGCACGTCCTCGGTTCACACCACCTGGTCGGTAACCCTCAGAGTAGAGCGCATAGACCATGGTGTCATCATCCATGTTGTATTTGATGCTGACTTTCGGTACGAAGTCACTGTCACCCGGATTATCAAATTTGTTCTTGGGAAGAACACCATCTGCTGCCAAAGCACCTTTTGGATTTTCTACCCAATATTTCTTATCGGCTTGACGATCAAAGTATCGCCCACCGACTGTCAATTCCCAGTTCTCATCGAATCTGTAGTTGACTTCTCCGAAGACCGCAAAAGTTTCCCATTCGGTTCTATCGTATGAAGCCCACCAAACATCGTTTGGAGCAACTGGCAATCTATCTGGAAGATAAGTTGATACATAGTTCATTTGGTTTTGATAACCGAGTGAGTTTCTGTAGTTGACAGTCTCTGTTTCGAAATCCCAACCTTCTTCCCTTTCTTGATAGAAGAGTCCCACAATCCAATCAAGGTCATCGCTTTGATTGGAGAGTCTGAACTCTTGAGTTTTTGATTTGTTGAACTGATCAAGGATATTGAAACCAGGGACATCATTGTAGACATAGCTTACACCGACTGGTTGGAAGCAGTATCTTGACCAAGTGTTTGCATACCCATTGTAGTAGTAGCAGAACGTACCAAAGTACATTGAATAAGTACTTCTATCCATTACATAGAACACATCTCTATCAAAGTATGATGTTGCAGAGATGAGTGTTGCCCAACCAAGATCCTTCTCAATGGTTAGTGCAATTTGTGTCCAATCATCGTCTCGCGGCTCATCATAGAATGAAATTCTTTGGAGATCACCGACAGTTGGATCAAAGTGACTATATCCTTCCGTGCTGTTTTTCTGTGTGGCAAGCTCTACTAGATAATAACCATCGTCCATATCCCACTGGCCTGATAGGCGACCACCTTTGGATTTATGTCCGTTTACATCATCTCTTACAGCGCTTGGATTAAATGTGGAGTTGTTAACGAGTCCGAATCTTGCACTTTGTCCATCAACAACATCAACAAAACCACCATCTTCAGCAGTAAAACCTACTGCTCTGATTGCGAAGTTATCTGAGATAGGAACGTTGATCACACCGCTGATATCATAGCTGCTTTCGCCTTCATCCATGAATTTCATGGTTACATCGCCGACTGCAGAGAATTCAGATGTATCTGGTTTGTTTGTGATGATTCTCAGGGCACCAGATTGAGCACTTGAACCATAAAGTGTTCCTTGCGGTCCAGCCAGTGCTTCAATACGATTCACATCCACCATTCTGATGTCAACAGCCATACCCGCTTGAGTCACAGGCTGCTCGTTGATATATAGAGCAGACGACTCTTCTGAGATAAAGCTATCACTGGCATCAGCGATACCCCTGAAATAAACCTTACCTGTACCAGGAGAATAGTTGATGTAACTCATTGCTGGAATGAGTTTCGCATATTCTTCCATACCGATAACGTTGGCTTTTTTGAGTGTATCCTCAGTGAGTGCTTGTACGCTTCCAGCGATGTCTTGAAGACTTTCTGACTTCTTCGTCGCTGTTACTACAATTTCTTCAAGCTGAGCTTGTACGTTTGTGTAACCAGCTAATGCAGCTGTTACTGCTGCTGCTACACCTGTTACTTTTTGTGTATTTGTAATTGTCGACATAATTTAAATTCCTATCAAAATTAAATTAAAAAATAGTGCAGAGAATAAAAGCGCTTTTATCCCCTAACAAATGAATAGTATATGATAATGATCTTTAATCAAGGCAAATGAACGTACAAATTTCGTAATTTAATGACCGAAAATGCAATATATGTTGTATTTTAACAAATATCTGATTCTAAAATATCATTAAGTTACTGATTTATATATAAATATCAGACTGCATGAAAATTTAAAGTGTAATTGTGATTGTATAAGTCAAATCAATTATTAAAATCATACGAAATAGAGGAATCATATGGATATTGGAACACCACTGAGAGATCTTGGCGAAATTAATGCTCAGCCATTAATTGATAAGATACTTTCTCTCGATGAAGAGAGTTGGAATGAAAACCTGAGTCGTCAGGAAATGTTCGATGTTCACAAGAAGACCAGTTCATTGGTGATGGTGTTTTGTGATGGCTGGCCTGAGATGGTTGTATCCAAGGAAAAGGCTTGGGACCATTTGGCAGATGAAGCAATGCCACTTATGAATCAAATCATTCAGAATCATTATGAACCCGGTGGTACAATCATCCGTGCCATGGCTGCAAAGCTATTTGCAGGTGAACGCATTACACCTCATACAGACAAACATCCATCATTTCATATTGCTCATAGGATCCATATCCCAATCACCACCAATGACCTTGTGAGATTTACTATCGCTGGCAGACCATTTCATTTGGAAGTGGGAAAAGTATACGAGGTCAATAATCAAAACACCCACAGTGTGATGAATAGAGGCAAAGAAGATCGGATCACATTTATCTTTGACTATATGCCACCTGATATCAGGGAGAAAGCTAAAACCCTTCAGTCTTGAGGGTATTTTGCTAGCACTGGTTCTAGAATATCTTTTAGAGCACCAATTTCAGATTCGTAATTTTTCCATGCATACATGGCTCCCTTATAGATGGGTTGTCTGACTTGTTCGGAGCTTGCAGTATTCACTGAACGTTTGTTTTCATAGAATTTCAGACAAGAATCTTCCCAGTCTAAACCACAATACTCAATCAGTGCTCTGGATTCATCTTCCTGATTATTAACAATATTTTCATATTGAATATCATATATCTCACCAGGATAAAGCGAATGCCAGTGATCCATCATTCTCTCGTATTCTAGGTAGTATTCACCAATTTCAAAAAGATCATAACTCCATGATTGACCTTTGTAGAAGAGTTGTTTGAAGGAGCTCACGCAACTATCAAGGGGGTGTCTTTTTGCATTGATTATTTTTGCATTTGGCAGAATTGTTTTTATAAAACCGATGTGAGCAAAGTTGTTTGGCATCTTATCGATGAAGCGTGGTTTGTCTGTGCGATATCTTTTTGATGTCTCCAGATAGCTTTCTCCATATTCTGTTTTTTCTTCATCGGTCATGTGTTTTACTGCATCAGGATATTTAATTCCCGGCGGTTTTGATTTTGTTAATCTTCTGCCGAGTAATGAAATGTCAGGCAATTCTCGTGTGCCTTCAACTTGGCTATGACTGGCAAGGATTTGCTCAATTAACGTTGAGCCAGATCTAGGTAATCCCAGAATGAAGATTGGAGCATCGCTCTGACATCCTCTTCCTTTTGTTGAGTTGACAAATTCCTCGTCAAAGGTTTCGATGAGAGCATCATGAGTGACTTGTGTGGTAACGGAATCATAAATCTCTGATGTGCGCCTTAGTTCATTGCCTGTATGAAAGTGATACCAGGCTTCTCCATACTTCATTTGCTTTTCTTTTGCATTGGCAATTGCAATATGAAAGAAAGCTTTACTTGCAGGAGTAAGATCTTGACTCTGAACATGTTTTTCCATGTTTTTAATTTCATCATCATCAAATGAATAAGTTTTTAGATTTGCCAAGCTCCAGTATGCTTCGGAAAATAGAGGTTGAGCCTCTATGCATTTCTTGTAGGATTTCACTGCTTCATCATATCGACCAATTGTTTTTAGTGTGTTTCCCAACCCCATATTGCTTCCAATGTGTTCGGGTTCTATTTCTAACGCTTCCTTGAAAGCATTTATCGCACCCTCATGATCATCCTTTTTGCCAAGAATGCTTCCCCTGATCATATGACCAAATGGCATATTCGGCTGTAGCTTAATCACTCTTTGAACAGCATCTAATGCTTCTCCAAATTTCTCTGACTCAGTGTATGTTTCAGCAAGGTCTGCCCATGCACCAGCAAATTTTGGTTTGAGTTCTACAGCTCTCTCTAAGAGAATAATCGCATCATCTCTTTGTTCTAATTTGTTGGCAATGCTCGCAAGCAGCCTCATCGCATCAACCTCATTTGGATGCTCCCTTAATACCTGCCTACATATTTTTTCTGCCTCCTCGGTTTGTCCTCTGGCAAATGCCTGTGCAGCTGTGGCTACCCTTTCTTTCGTTGGCTCCAAGGCCAGTGCAGATTGATACATTTCATTGGCTTCATCTTTTCTTCCCAGCTTGGAGTAGATTTTTCCAAGCTTGATCATCACGGCCGCATTTTCTGGATTAATTTTCAGCGCCTGTTGGAATGCATCAATTGCCTGATCGGGTTTATTTTGGGCCAAAAGCGCATTTCCGAGTTCCTCAACAGCAGGTGGGAAATCTGGAAAGGATCTTAAAATGTGTTTCAATCTTTTAACAGCAGAGCCTGATCTTCCTTGTCTGATGAGTGCAACGCACAAAAGAACCTGAATATTCGGATCACTATTGGAGACTTCTTTTATGGTTCTTCTGCAAATCTTTTCAGCCATCACTGCATCACCAGCAGTCAAGAATTCTAGTGCTCTCTCAAAGGATGCTTTCAGTGCTGATTGTTCATCTTTTACCATTTTTTTATATTTCCATGCTTATTTGGCTGACCTATTTTGCCTTGATGTGATCCATGCAGCAATACACAATCCCAGAGTCACCACAACAATTAAGATTGTGGCCAATGCATTGATATCTGGCGAGACACCTAGGCGAACTTTTGAAAAGATGAGCATTGGGAGGGTTGTTGCTCCTGGGCCAGATACAAAGCTGGCAATCACTAGGTCATCCAGTGACAAGGTGAACGATAAAAGCCAACCAGAGATCATCGCAGGAAATATGATTGGGAGAGTAATGTCCCATAAAACTCGCAGTGGTTTTGCGCCCAAATCCATTGCTGCCTCTTCCAACGACTCATTGATCTCGGTCAATCTTGACTGAATGATCACTGCAACATAGGCCATGGAAAATGTGATGTGTGCAATCGTGATGGTATTCATGCCTCTTGTAGCAGGCCAGCCGATGAAATCTTGTAACGATACGAATAAAAGCAAAAGAGACAGCCCTGTGATTACTTCAGGCATCACCAATGGGGAAGCAATCATTCCAGAGAATAATAATCTTCCTTTGAACTTTTTAATTCTTGCCATGATAAAGCCAGCCATCGTTCCCATGATTGTTGCAAAGGTCGCAGTGATGGCAGCAATTTGAAAACTCAGCAGTGCAGCATTTAGAATATTCTCATTGTTGAATAGCTCGACATACCATCTTAAAGACCAACCACCCCATACGGTTACCAATCGAGAGTCATTGAATGAGTAGATGATGACAAGCAGTATCGGGATATATAAAAATGCAAAACCAAAACAAAGGGCTGAGAAGATGAATCTTGATCTCTGATTGAGCATTATGCTGCTGCTCCCGATGTTTCTTGTGCTTGTTTCTTCTGAAAATAAACTATTGGCAGCACCAATAATAAAAGAAGAACAATTGCAACTGCCGATGCAACCGGCCAATCTCTGTTGAGGAAAAATTCATCAAAAAGAACCCTTCCAATCATCAATGTATCTGCACCACCAAGAAGTGCGGGTATGACATATTCACCGATCGCTGGTATGAACACCAATAAGCATCCTGCAATGATTCCAGGCATTGACAAGGGCAGGGTGACATCTACAAACCCTTGCCATTTTTTTGCACCCAAGTCTGAAGCTGCTTCAAGCAGTCTCACATCGAGCTTTACAAGGTTCGCATAAAGCGGAAGTATCATATATGGCAGGTATGAATAAACCATGCCGATATATACAGCGGTATCGGTATATAAAAGTTCGAGGGGTTGATCAATGAGGCCCAGCCAAAGCAAAAACCCGTTGATTAATCCATTTGTTTTAAGAATCCCCATCCAGGAATAGACCCTTAAGAGAAAAGAAATCCAGAAAGGTATCACAACCAATAAGAGCAGAATGTTTCGAGTGGGCTGTGGCGATCTTGCTATTCCATATGCAATTGGATAACCAATCAATAAAGTAAAAAGAGTTGCAATAAAAGCAAGTTTTACAGAATTAAGATAAGTAACAAAGTAGAGCGAATCTTGAAACAAATACAAGAAGTTATCGAATGTTGTATAAATTGAAAATCCGCCATCTGAGCTTTCATTGAAGAATGGTGTGAATGGTGGTTGAGCAATGATTGGATCCGCCAAACTGATTTTGAAAACAATAACAAAGGGAGCCAAAAAGAATAGCAGTAGCCATATATAGGGTATGGCAACAATAAAGTATCTCCAGAGATTTTCTCTGATTGAGCTATTCGTATTTACGAGTAAACCAGACACTATTCACCCAATAACATCAGGCTGTCATTGTCCCAAGAAAGGTAAACCTCATCTTCCCATTTGATGGACTGCTCAACTCGGTCTCTATTTTGCTTACTGACCTGAATGACATGTCCACTCTCAGTCCTGACTCGATAAATAGAAAGATTGCCGAAGTATCCAAAGTCCTCAACAATGCCTTTAACATGACTTTGCTCATGATTCGTTGGCATGTTTTTTTCAATCATGACTTTCTCTGGCCTCAAGGCCACAGTCATTTCAGATGTATCTGCTCGTTCAGTTTGATCAAACTTTAACTCGCCTCCAAGTGCAGCACAGTCGAGAGTGATCTCTTTCTGATTTTGTTCAGTGATGGTCGCTTCAAGAAGATTGATATTGCCCAAGAAGTCAGCCACGAACTTAGATCTTGGATTTTCATATATTAAGTTTGGAGAGCCTATTTGAACAAACTGTCCTTGTTCCATGATCGCAATTCGATCTGAGAGCGTCATTGCTTCTTCTTGGTCATGCGTGACAATGACAAAGGTTATGCCAAGCTCATCATGAATATCCATGAGCTCAAACTGAGTGCTCTGTCTGAGTTTTTTATCCAGCGCCGCCATGGGTTCATCGAGAAGCAAAACTTTTGGCTCTTTCACAAGCGATCTCGCGAGTGCGACTCTTTGAGACTGACCACCAGAGAGTTGGTTGGGTTTTCTGTTTTCATAACCCTCGAGTTTCACTAAAGTGAGCATTTTCTGAACTTTTTCTTGAATACTCTCTTTTTGTAGACCTTCTTTTTTTAAACCGTATGCAATGTTTTCAAAGACACTCATGTGTGGAAATAAAGCATAGTTTTGAAACATGATGTTTACAGGTCTGTCATATGGAGCCACCGATGTCATGTCCACGCCATCGATTAATATACTTCCTTGGCTTGGTATCTCCAAGCCAGCCAATATCCTCAAAAGGGTTGTTTTACCTGAGCCCGATGCCCCAAGTATGGAAAAAAGCTCACCTTTTTTGATGGCTAAATCAACATTGTCTACAGCAACAACATCACCAAAATGTTTACTGACGCCTTTTATTTCAATGAAATTTTGTTCATCACTTGTCATTTTCTTTCTCGTTTTTTAATTCCTGTTTTAAATCGACTAAAAATTCTTGTCTTTATTCGTGTATATTTTGGCGGATCCACTTCTGTGAAGAAGAGTCGGTCCATGATTTCAGGCGTTGGATAGACTGCCGTGTCATTGAGCACCTCTTCTTTGATGAAAGGTTTTGCATCTGGAACAGGGCTTGCATAGTGCGTCAGATTGACAAAATCTGCACTGACTTCAGGTCGCAGAAGATAATCAAGCAATAAGTAAGCATTTTCTAAATTCTTAGCATCTTTTGGGATCACGATGATGTCCACCCAGAGTAGCCCACCTTCTTCAGGAACAAAATATCTCAAATCGATGTCTTTTCCAGCTTCCTTGGCTCGAGCACTCGCTGTGGCATAATCTCCTGCCCAACTCATCGCAATACAGACATCGCCATTTGCCAAGTCATTGAGTAAGGTGCTCGAAGTGAATTTTTTTATATATGGTCTTGCCTCGTGTAAGAGGTCCTCTGCTTCTTGGAGTTCTTTGGGATCTTTTGAGCTGTCATCATAGCCTAGATAGACAAGGGCTTGAGGGATGACGTCTGTGGGTGAATCAAGGATGCTGATGCCGCAATCTGCAAATTTTGAGATTGTATCGGCATCATAGAGCATGTCAGCACTGCCGATGGGCGCATTGGGATCTCTGGCAAAGATTTTCTTTGCATCATAACTGACCCCTGTTGATCCGTAGCTATATGGAATCATGATTTTATTTCCTGAGTCGATTTCATCGAGCATGTCCATGAGCATTGGATCAAGTTTTTCAAAGTTTGAGAGTTTCTCAGGATCGATTTCATGAAATATTTTAAGCGGCATCAATCTTTTTGAATACATGCTTGAGTGAACCACCAAATCATACCCAGAGTTTCCTGCCAAAAGTTTTGCTTCGACGATTTCAGAAGAGTCATACTCATCGTAATTGACTTTTATGCCATACTCTTCCTCAAAATCTCTGATGGTTGATTCGCCGATATAATCTGCCCAGTTATAGAAATTAACGACTCCATCAGCCAGTGATAGCTGAGAAAGAAATAGCATCGGCAGCAAAGCCTTGATCAAATCTAATTTCATAATCAAATTGGGTTATGCAGATTTTTTTTCGTTGTTGTTTCCAATGACATTGGTCATCAAGATACCTATAACAATAAACAAGCAACCGACGGACATCAATAAGGTTATCTTTTCTTCGAGTAAAACATAAGCCCACAGCATTCCGAAAACAGGCACAAGCATTGCAATAATGGATGTGCTAACCGGACCAATATTTCGAATTAGAATGAAATATGGAATATAGGCCAATCCAGTGCAAAACATTGCAAGATAAACCACATGTAACATAGATTCTGCCGTTACAATTGACCAAGGTATTGGAAAAAATATCAGCAAAGGTGTGATGCATATCGTTGCTGCGACCATACTAGCTGCTGCCATGAGTTTTGTGTCTTCAAAATTTAGCTTGAAGATATAAACCATCGAGACCCCATACATCATGGCACCCATCACTGCAGATAGGTTTGCCATTGGGTGAAATTCCATTGCATCAACGCCTACGAAAATGATCAGTCCAATGATCCCAGTGAGAATACCCAGGAACTGTATCCATCTGAAACTAAAACCCAATAATAAGATTGAAAACAGGAAAGCAAAGAGCGGTGTGCTGCCATTAACCACTGCCATTGACCCAGCATTAATGTAATAGGCAGACAAGGCAAAAAACATGAAGGGTATGGTCACGTTTGTGGCACCCACGATGAATATGGGTACGATATTTCTCCTGATGGTTTCAAAATGTTTTGGCCGAATAAAAAATACACTGAGAATAATGGCTGATAAGAAGAGCCGCATGAACACCAGTCCAACAGCACCAAATATTGGAGTGGTTTTTTTTATGAAAACAAAAGCGCTGCTCCATACAGCAGAAAGACCAATGATATAGATCCAATCCAGAATGGTGGGTTTATTTTTCAACTCTACTGACTCTTTTATAGATCCTTGAGACCTTTTTTCAAAAGGCCTCCGGCAATGATCAGTCGCTGGACTTCTGAAGTGCCTTCCCAGATTCGATCCACTCTGAGCTCTCTGTAAAATCGCTCGGCAGCAAACTCTCTCATATAGCCTCTGCCCCCAAAGATTTGTACAACTCTGTCTGCAACTTTGTTTGCCATCTCTGACGCATAAAGTTTCACCGCAGAACACCGATAATGCAGCGCTTTCATATCATCTCCACGATCATGTGCCATGGCTGTTTCATAAAGCATTAAACGTGTTGCCCAAAGTTCAGTAACACTGTCAGCAAGCATGAATTGAATCGCTTGTTGTTCCGATAATAGTCCGCCTTTGACTTTTCTCGCTTGAGCAAATTCAGTTGCCTCTTCTATCAATCTTGCTGCTGCACCACAACATCTGGCTGCGATCATTAAACGTTCTCTACGAAACCATGCAAGTGAATAACTCATTCCGTCGTCTTCTGATCCAATCAAATTTTCATCGGGTATGAAGACATCATGAAATTTATAAATCGGATGATGACTATCGAATGTGTGAGAGAAAAGTGGAGTTCGAACATGTTCAATGCCTTCTTGATCCATATCCAAGAAAAACAGAGCATCACCAATCACATCCTCTCCATCTTGGATGACTGCTTGGATAAAAAAGAAGTCGGCATGATTGGCACCTGTTACATACCATTTCTCTCCATTGACAATATATCCACCATCAACTTTTTTTGCAGTGGCTGAAACATCAAGCTCTGAACCTGATTCAGATTCCGTGATTGCATAGCATTCATGTCGACTTCCATCCATGATCGGAAGAATATATTTTTTAATTTGTTCTTCATTGCATGCCTCAAGCATCCATTTTTGAGGTTCTGAGAAACACCATGTCAGAGCGTTTGTGCTTCTGCCTAAGACTTCCCAAACTGCGACTTGCTGAAGATTAGATAATTCTCTGCCACCAATGCTTTTTGGCATGTCCATGCTTGACAACCCAAGATCAATTGCCATCTGCCTATGCTTGGCATCAACTTCTTCTGGGACCTTGCCACTGTTCATTTCAGCTTCAACCTCCCAAGGCTTTGTTTCTTCAAGGAACCCCTCAGCAGTTTTTATCCACTCTTTAACATCATCTGGTAAATCAATGTGCATTCAATCTCTCCATCAACATAAATGCCAAAACAAATCTTACTCTGATTCAATCAGAGTTGATAACAAATTATCATCCATTCTTAATTTCCAAATACTCAGGAACATTTTCATCTTTCAAAAAGGCCTCAATCATTTGGTTGACCTCCACTGGAGCATCTTGCTGAATATGATGAGAAATGCCTTTGAAATACCTAAGCGTCAAATTTGAAACATATTTTTCTGTGCCCAATGTGCTTTTCATTGATAGAGCAATATCTTTCTCACCCCATAGCATCAAGGTCGGCGTTTCAATCATTGGAAAACCCAATTTCCATTGCCTATAGAGTCCGCCACCTCTCATGAATGCACGATAATAATTAAACATTGCGGTTCGATTTTCTTTTCGTGCGCCATTGTCATCATAGAGTTTGACAACTTCGTCTGAATAATTACTTTTTCTTGCAGCTCCAGATCGGATCAATTTTCCCGGGCGAAAATTTCTAGTCAAGAATTCTGGAATCCAGGGCAATTGAAAGAATAATGTATACCAAGATCTCATCAATTGTTCGATGGTCTTCATGCTGTTAAGAAAAGGCCCTGGGTGTGGGACATTGCAAATGATCAGGCGCTCAATCTTATTTGGGTAGCGCATTGCAAAGTGCCAGGCAATCATTGCACCCCAATCATGTGATAGAAGAATGACTTCTTTTGCACCAGATGCTTCAATCATTTTTGAAACGTCTTCCATGAGGACTTCAATCTGATAATTTTTCATACCTTTTGGGGCATCACTGTTTCCATAACCTCGAAGATTAGGAGCCCAAACTCGATAACCTTGATTTGCAAAATGAGACATTTGAAAACGCCAAGTGATGCTATGCTCTGGCCATCCATGAAGACAAAGGATCATTTTATCTCCTTCACCTTGTGTATCGACTTCAAAGTCAATTCCATTGGCCTGAACTCTGATTGTTTCAACTGCATCAATGATGTCTGATGTTTTACTGATTTGTGTCATTCACGATTTTCCTTTGAAACAAATAATTATTTGGATAGTATTTATTCATATGATGTATTTACTCGATTCTCGATTCAACATTATCTATACCAGAGACTAATCTCTGTCTCTTTAGCCTTTGGCGATTCAAATCCAATTCAAAAAACAAATAAGAGAACTCGAATGAGTAAAAGATCATTAAAAAAAAGTAACGAACATTTTAAAAAAGCACTGAACAAACTCCCACTAGGAGTCACTTCTAATTTCAGATATTGGGGAGATGACGACACCATATATATTAAGCGTGCCAAAGGAGGCAGGCTATGGGATCTGGATGATAATGAGTATATTGATTATCGTCTGGCTTATGGGCCATATATCCTCGGTTATGCCGATGAGAGAGTCGATCAGGCTGCCAGAGAGGGCATTGAGATTGGAGGTGTTTTTGCACTTGCAACAGAATTGGAATATGAAGTCGCTAAGAAGATTTCTTCCATGGTGCCTTCAGCCGAATTGGTTCGATACTCAAACTCAGGTACGGAAGCGGTGATGGCGGCTCTACGCGTTGGGCGAGCGGTGAGTAAGCGTGATGGATACATCATGGTTGAGGGTGGTTATCATGGTGTTTGGGATGCGGCACTTTGGGACATTGATATTGATGAATGGGATCCGGAGAAAGGTGAACCAGAAATCAAATCATCGAGTGCTGGAGTTCCAGATATTACTAAAGACTTGGTTTCACTCGTTCCTTTTAATGATGCAAATGCACTAGAAGACCTTTTGAAAAAGAAACACAATGAAATTGGAACGCTCATGATTGAGCCCATTCTAGGAAATTGTTGTTCCATTTCAGCCACACAAGAATATATGGAAGCTGTTCGTGAGCTCTGTACGAAATACGACATTATTTTAATCATTGACGAGGTTAAAACTGGATTTCGAGTTGCAAAAGGAGGTGTTCAAGAACTCTATGGTGTTGAAGCAGATTTATGCACGTTTGCAAAATCAATTGCCAATGGTTATCCGATTGCAGCATTGTGTGGAAAAGAAGAGTATATGAGAAATATCAAATACGGTGGTGTGCTACACGGTGGAACTTTCACTGCGCATTCCGTTGCAATCTCTGCAGCAAATAAGACTTTGGAAATTTTACAGACCACGGATGCATTGGAAACTGTCGCAAATTATGGAACAAAACTGAAAGAAGGAATCAGTGAAATTTTGACAAAAAGAGACATTGCACATTCTTTCACAGGCCATCCATCGATGTCTGGACTCTTTTTCTCAGAGTCACCACCCACGAATGCGAGAGATTTTAGATATTCCAATTACCCATTTTATGAAAAACTTGCTGAAGAAATGCTTGAGGATGGGGTATTATGCGAATTCGATCCTAGAGAACCATGGTTCATATGTGAAGCCCATGCTGAGGATGCGCTTGAGCCGACCTTAAAAGCATTTGAATCATCACTTGAAAGAACACTTGGAGATATGACTTGAGTAAATATGACGCAATCGTAATCGGAGCTGGACACAACGGACTATGCAATGCTGCATATCTGGCCAAATCTGGATTAAAAGTATTGGTTTTAGAAAAAAATGACTACATCGGTGGCGCTGCAGTCAGTAGAGAATTAGAAGAAGGATGGCTCTATTCAAATTGCTCCTATGTTTGCAGTCTTTTGAGGCCTGAAATTTATAGAGATCTCAATCTACAAAAACATGGATTACAGGTTATTGCATACGGGGGAAGTGTGACTTTCACCAAAACAGGGGATATCTTTGGTGGTTATTCAGATCACGATCTATCAAGAAGGGAAATCGGACGATATTCCAAAAAAGATGCCGATGCCTATGTTCGTTTTTCAAGAGATGTTTCAAAACAATGCCGATTCATTAAACCGCTTTTGATGAGGACTCCTCCCGACCCAACTTCATTCAAGCCAAAAGATTTAAATGAACTGATCTGGTTATTCAAAAGACTCTATGGACTGGGCGAGGAAACAATTTATGAAACCATCAGGTTCTACACAATGAGTGTCGCTGAATATCTTGAAGAGTATTTTGAGAATGACGTGGTAAAAGCTGCCTTGTCAGGCAGTGGAATCATTGGAACAGGCCTGGGGCCTTACTCACCAGGAACAGCATATGTATTGCTTCATCATTATATGGGAGAGGTTGATGGCTCTATTGGTTCTTGGGGATTTGCAAGAGGTGGAATGGGATCCGTTTCCAATGCGCTTGCTGGTGCTTTGCAGGAGCATGATGGAGAAATCAAAACCAATGCAGAGGTAAAGCAGATACTGGTAAAAAATGGGAGATCTGTTGGCGTCGTTCTAGAAAATGGAGACGAACTTTATGCTAAAAATATTGTTTCCAACTTGGACGTCAAAAGAACTTATCTCAAGTTGTTTGAGCACGGTGATTTAGATGAAAAAATAATCGATCAGGTTGAGAACTTCAAGATCAGAGGATCATCGGGAAAACTCAATATTGCACTCGATGGATTGCCTGAATTTCCAGCAATGGGCAAAAACAATCCACTGATGACCGCTGACATGCATTTCATTGATTCCCTTGAGAGAATTGAAAGAGCATTCGATGATTGGAAGAATGGACGATGGTCTGCAGATCCATATTGCGATACTTTGATACCGACTCTAACCGATCCAACGATGGCACCTCCAGGTAAACACTACATGTCTGTATTTGTCCAATATGCTCCACCAAAACTTGCAACGGGAGAATGGACCGATAAAGATCGTGAAGGGTTTGGAAAGACTGTGATCGATCAAATTGGAGAATACAGTCCAAACTTTAAGGACCTCATTGTTCATGCAGAAATCAGATCACCTCAGGATATTGAAAATGAAGTCGGTCTAACTGAAGGCAACATCTTTCAGGGTGAATTGACCATGGATCAGATGTTCTTTAATCGACCTTTCCCAGGCTATTCGCAATTCAGGGGACCAGTTAAAGGTTTCTATATGTGCGGATCAAGTACTCATCCAGGTGGTGGTGTCATGGCTGCACCTGGTGCAAATGCTGCAAGAGAGATTCTTTTTGATCTCAAACGAGAAAACATAGTTCCAGAGGCAGAAAACGATGACTAAGAAAAATAAAAAAATAGCAGTAGTCGGAGCGGGACACAATTCTCTGGTTTGTGCAACTTATCTTGCCAAGGCTGGATTTTCAGTCGATGTATTTGAATCACGATCACAGGTTGGTGGAATGGTGGGCTCCCGTAAATTGGGAGAGGAATATACTGTTCCAGGTGCAGCACATTTGCTGAGCCATATAGATGAGACGGTTTTCAAAAAGCTCAATCTAAAAAAACATGGGCTTGAGTATGCTGCTCAAAATCTCAAAACGGTTTCACTGAATACGAGTGGCAATGCGCTTATTATCGACGGAGATGAGGTGGATGGAGATGACATCACCATGAAAGAAAAGGAAGATTTCAAGGCTCTCAAAAAGCGAATGGATAAATTGGCGGGATTTTTTGAATCAATATATGCCAAGAAACCGCCAAGATTGGGCTCAGATGATCGAGAGGACATGATGAGCCTTGCATCACTTGGAGCAAATGTTCGATTTGGCTTGGGCAAAGATTCCATGAGTGACTTATTGAAGTTCATTGCTGTGAATATTTATGATGTATTAAATGAGCTAACTGATCACGATCATCTAAAAGGCACGCTTGCTCTGGATGCAGTTTTGGGTAATCACATGGGACCACGAACGAATAACAGTGTGGTCACTTACTTACATCAATTGACAGGTGGAATTGATGGAAAAAATGGATCGCGTGCTCTAGTTACCGGCGGGACAGAATCTTTTACCAAGTCTCTAGAAGAAGTTGCGAAGAAGGCAGGAGTCAATATTCATCTGAACGCCTCTGTGCAGTCCATTGCTTTCACCGATGATTTAGAAATCACTGGCTTGGTTCTTAAAAATGGTGATACGCACAATGCGGATATTGTCGTATCCGGTATAGATCCAAGGAGCACATTTAATTGCTTGGTAGGGCCTAAAAAATTAGAAGCTGGAGTCGTTCACAAAGTCAATAATGTGAGAATGAGAGGTAACGCTGCAAAGCTTCATCTCGGACTATCAGCAAAACCAAAGTTTAAAGGTGTTTCTGAAGAAGATTTAGGTCAAAGGATTCTCTATTCTCCTTCGATGGAATACCTGGAGAGAACCTTTGATTTCAATAAGTATGGACAAATATCTGATGAATTACCCATGGAAATAACAATCCCATCTATTCATGATAAAACGCTTGCTCCAAAGGGACACCATGTCCTCTCAGCAATCGTGAATTATGTTCCATATCACCTCAAAGAGGGTTGGGAAAATTCGAAATCAAAAGTTTTAGAACAATGCATCAACCAATTAGATGGATTGGCACCAGGATTGAAAGGCAATGTTGTTGAGGCAGAGCTTCTGACCCCAGTTGATATTGAGGAAGAGTTCGGCATCACAGGCGGTCAGTGGCACCATGGTGAATTGACGTTTGATCAGTTCTTGATGCTGAGACCTGTTCCAAAAATGGCTCAATATAAATCTCCAATTGCCTCACTATACATGTGTGGAGCTGGCTCTCACCCTGGTGGTGGGATTATGGGAACCGCAGGAAAAAATGCGGCCATGGAAATTATGAAAAGGGAGTCTTGAGATGTTGCAACAGAATCATTACTTGAAATCAGTCTACGAAACACCATTTCATGAGCGTACTTCTGAGTTGAATATACTCAATGATTGGACACGATGGAAAGATTACACCGTACCGAACAGTTATTTCAGGGTTGATCTTGAATACTTTGCAGCAAGAAACTCAACCGCTGTGTTTGATTACACGCCCATGATTAAACAGAGAATCAGAGGCAAAGATGCACTCGAGTTTGTGGAACGTTTCTTCACACGAAACATGGAAAAAATTGGTTTACATAGAGTGGGCTATGCAGTTTGGTGCGATGAACAGGGTCAAGTGATTGATGATGGTACAGTTTTTCACATGAGAGAAAATGAGTATTGGCTTCTTTGTGCGGAGAGGCAGCTTGATAACTTAGAAGTTTCAGCAGTCGGATTTGATGTTGAAATAGATGAACTCACCGATGACATTGCCGCTCTTGGTGTTCAAGGCCCAACTTCAGCGAGCATATTAAAAGCGATGGGCTTTGAAGGCATCGAAATGCTTAAGCCTTTTGATATCAAGCATTATCCATATCAGGGAGAAGAAATCTCAATATCAAGAACAGGATTCACAGGAGATCTTGGTTATGAAGTCCTCATGCCAAATTCAGTGGCATTGTCATTCTACAATGAGATGTTTGATAAAGGTCGAATCTATAACATCAGACCTGCAGGTCTAGAGGCTCTTGACCTATTGAGAATTGAGGCTGGTCTTTTGCAACCCGGTGTCGATTTCATGGTGGCTGAGGAGGCGATCAGACCTGGAACCACCAGATCACCTTTTGAGCTCGGATTATCATGGCTCGTGGATCTCAATAAGCCAGTTTTTAATGGCAAGGCTGCCTTGGTTGAAGAAAAGAAAAGAGGCTCGAGATATACATTTGTAAAACTGAATATCAAAGGCAACAAGCCTGCACATGGTTCATATCTTTACAATCAAGCCAATAAGAAAATCGGAACAGTCACTTCCGCGATGTTTTCTCCCAGTGCGAAAGCAAATATTGCATATGCATCACTGCATGATCCTTGGAATAAAGACAAAGACAAGATCATTGCCGAGATCTACTATCAGAAAGATCTGGAATGGAATAGGGTGATGGAAGAAGCGACCATAGTGACCAAGCCTTTCTTTGATCCAGATAGAAAAAGAGCCACTCCAGCAGAGCTATATTAAGCGGATATGCAGCACCGCCTCGATCCACTGTTAAACCCAGAAAGCATTGTCGTTGTCGGTGCAACGACCTCTGGTGGCATGGGGAGTCGGATCATCAAAAATCTTCAGCATGGTGGCTATAAAGGCAAATTATTTGGACTTCATCCTAAAAATAAAGATGCATTTGGTGTGCCATGCTATCCCGACTTTGCATCTCTTCCAGAGAAAGTTGAACATGCAATTTTTGCTGTATCAGATGAAAGAATTGAAGGAGTGGTAGATGCTGCCATTGAGGCTGGCGTCAAGGCCATGTCAATCATGTCGATGCTTTATTTAGATGATGATGAGAAACCATATTTAAAAGATCGCTTACAGGCAAAACTAAAAGCAGCTGATATTCTATTATGCGGCGCCAATGGAATGGGTTTTTTTCACATTGAAAAATGTGTTTGGGTCAATGGTCACTTCTCTAGACCGAATCACGAACCCGGAGGAGTATGCATCATCAGTCAATCGGGTTCAGGCGTTGCTGGAATCATTGATTGTGAAGAAAGGATCAATCTGAACCTTTCTGTTTCATCTGGATCTGAGCTCACCGTTGGTGCAGAAGATTATCTTGATTATATTCTTCATCAAGAAAGCACAACTGTGGTTGGTATGTTTCTTGAGACCATTCGTAAACCAGAGCAAATGATTCAAGCATTTGAGTTAGCCAATGAGAAAAAAATTCCGATCATCGTTCTAAAGACAGGCAGGACTGAGCGATCTGCGGAGCTTACCGTTTCTCATTCTGGCGGCTTGGCTGGTGTGGATGATTACTACAACGCGCTGTTCAAAAAATATGGTATTCAGAGGGTTGCAGACATGGATGAACTTGCCACCACTCTTATCATGTTTGATCAACCCTATGAATTGGCAGACGGAAACATGGTCTCGATTCATGACTCTGGAGGTGAGAGGCAGCTCATCATTGATATTGCCGATCAACAAGGGGTCGAATTTGCTGAGCTTGAGGATGATACCACTCAAAAGCTCAAAGAGATTCTGGATCCTGGTTTGCCCCCAGTCAATCCTCTTGATGCCTGGGGTAAAGGATTGGGAGATGCCGATCAAATCATGGCTGATAGCATCACAGAAATGCTCGACGATCCAAATGCTTCTATGGCTGCAATCGTGATGGATCGAGGACCATTGGGCCTTATACATGAGGAATATATTGATGAGTATATGAAGCAGGCAAATGACCGAACGGGCAAGCCGGTATTCCTTGTTTCAAACAGGCAAGGCACAGGCATTCATCCTTTGGCGGTCGAAGCCACAAATAAGGGAATGCCAGTATTGGATGGCATGCATTCGTTTCTTGCAGGTGTTCGCTGCCTTCATCAGTATAGAGATTTCATCAAGAATGAAGACATCATCGATATTGATCTCAACTCTGATAAGTTGAAAAAATATCAAGATCAACTCTCTTCAAGTGAGTTCGTGAGTGAAGCACAGGCACTCAATATGTTTTTTGACTTGGGCCTAAATGCCAATCAAAGCAATGTCATCACCAATGAAGAAGAATTATTATCAACAGCAAAGGACATGGGCTTTCCTTTGGTCTTAAAAACTGCCGTTGAAGATGTCTATCATAAATCTGAGTTGAGCGGAGTTTACCTGAACATCGATTCAGAAGAAAAATTGAGAAGTGCATACAATGAGCTTCAGAAAAATCTGCCAGGCGATGCCTTGCTTGCAAGGATGATTCAATCAGAGGGAGTTGAGATGATCATTGGCATGACCACAGATCAGCAACTCGGTCCCATGGTAACAATTGGTTTTGGCGGTTACTACGCTGAGGCAATGAACGATGCAGTTACCCTGATGCCTCCATTTTCCAAAGAGGCTGTGAAGGATGCGCTGGGATCACTGAAAATGAAAACATTGCTCGATGGATATCGCGGATCAGAACCAGCTGATTTGGATGCATTTGCGGATTTTGCATCAAGGTTCTCTGTGATTGCATTGGAGTTGAGCAATCAGATATGTGAAATTGATTTAAATCCCGTAATATTAGGAAACGATATTTGTATAGCGGTTGATGCATTGATATCTTTGCATCAGCAAAAGTAAATAAAAACTAGGAGAAAGTAATGGATGCGAGAAGCGCAAAAGCATTGTCTAAAGATGATTGGGCCAAGATGGCGGGCGATGCCGATAGCATCTTCGAAGGAAGATGTTTCATTAATGGTGAATATGTTGATGCAGCAGATGGCGGAAAGATAGAAGTCATCAATCCTGCAACGAACGAGGCTTGTGGAACGTGTGCAGCAGGAAATGAAAAAGACATTGATAAGGCCGTTGCCGCTGCAAAAGAAAGCTTTAAAGCAAAAACTTGGAGGAAGATGGCACCCAGGAAAAGAATGGGAATCATGATGAAGTTTGCCGATCTACTTCAAGAGAATACAGCTGAACTTGCCCTGATGGATTCCATGAATATGGGTAAGCCGATCAGCGATTGCTTGAATGTCGATGTTCCAGCTTCAGCTGTGAACATTCGATTCATGGCAGAGTGTATCGATAAGATGTATGGAAAAGTTGCCAATACACATGAAAAAGCACTGAACCTTTCTGTCAGAGAGCCGTATGGTGTGGTTGGATTGATTTCTCCATGGAATTATCCGCTTCTCATGGGGGTTTGGAAAATTGCTCCAGCATTGGCTGCAGGGAATTCAATTGTACTTAAACCAGATGAGCATTCGCCTCACTCGTGTATAAAAATGGCAGAGCTTTTTGTCGAAGCAGGTGGGCCTCCAGGGGTATTCAATGTGGTCACGGGACATGGTGAAGAGGCTGGTCAATCTTTGGCTCTGCATCAAGATGTCTCTAAGATTGGATTCACTGGATCAACCGAAGTTGGAAAACTTCTTTTGCAATATGCCGGTCAATCCAATATGAAAAAAGTCAGTCTTGAGACTGGCGGTAAATCACCCATGATTTACTTCGCTGATTTACCTGATATGGAACTCGCTGTCTCTACAGCCTATGATTCAATCTATGCAAACATGGGCGAAGTCTGTAATGCAGGATCGAGAATCTATGTTGAAAGAGCAATTTATGCTGATTTCGTTGATCAATTCATTGCAGAAGGCCAAGGCGCATATACACCTGGTGATCCATTGGATCCAGAAACAAACATGGGTCCATTGATGTCAGCACAAGCTCAAAAAAGAGTACTGGGCTTCATTGAATCGGGCAAAAATGAAGGTGCGAAACTCAAATTTGGTGGAAACATTCCAACTGGACTTGAGTCCGGATGCTTTGTTGAGCCGACCATGTTTGCGGACGTGAACAATGACATGACAATTGGTCGTGAAGAGATTTTTGGACCGGTTGCGTCCATTATTCCGTTTGATTCTGAGGAAGAAGCCATTGAGATGGCCAATGACACCATCTATGGCCTTTGTGCATCAGTCTGGACGAGCAATGTCAGTCGAGCTCACAACATGGCGAAAGCCATTGAGTCGGGCATGGTCTATGTCAACTGCTACGATGTTGGCGATATGACCTTTGAGTTTGGTGGATACAAGCAATCGGGCAATACCAAAGATTCGTGCTTTGAGTCAGTGCTTGGATACACACAAAGCAAATCGATTTGGTATAACCTCGGGTAAATATCTGTGAGTAATTCACTCACATACGAGGTCAATGGACCTGTTGCACTGCTGACTTTAAATAGGCCAGATAAGCTCAATGCAATTGATACAGCCATGATGGCTGAGATGAATGCAGCAATGGATCAAGCAGAAGAAGATCATTCCATTCGTGCGATTGTGGTTAAAGCCAATGGAAAATCTTTTTCAGCAGGATTTGATTTGGACGATGAAGTTTGGTCATCAGACAAAGACGAGGACATTCGGGCTGCACTGCAAAATGACTTTGATACGATCATGCGTTTTTGGGATTCACCCAAACCAACCATTGCTTGCGTTCAAGGATACTGTTTGGGTGGAGCCATGGAGTTGGCCCTGAGTTGTGATCTCACCGTTGCTTCAAGTTGTGCATTGTTTGGAGAGCCAGAAGTATCCATAGCCAGTGGAATCGTG
>JAPOHS010000120.1 GCA_029979325.1 Pseudomonadota bacterium
CATTGGACTCTGCTATGACACTGAGACTCAATCTGACCATGGGCCTGACATCAGTGGCTATTTTTCCATCTTGGTTGACAATCAAAACACAACCATGGCCTCCAGCAAGTGAAGCAATAACTTCTGTAACTCTGGGGTCGAGTGATCTTACTTTTGCATCCAAGCGATTCAGTAGATCAATTTTACTGAGATCATCAATTGACAAGATTGGGTTCTCGGAAGAATAGTATGGCTTCTCATGATTATCATTTGAGATAGGAAGTGTTGCATTCTTACCTGCCTTTGCAATGCTTGATGCAGCCTTAGCAGCTGCCATTAATGATTGTTTATCAAAAGATTCCGAATATGCCAAACCTGTTTGCTCTCCGATTATGGATCTGAAACCCGCACCTTGTCTACTTGAGTAGGATGACTTTTTAACCTCACCATCTTCTAAAGTCCATGACTCGGCTTCTGCACTCTGGAAATATATATCGCCCATTTCAATGCCGCTGCAGATAACCTGCCCGAGCATACTTTGCAAATCAGAGTCATCGATCCCATAGGGATCGAGCAATGTGGATCTTACAATTTCATCAACGTTTTGCATTTGGTTATATATTTCTCAATTATTTTATTTTTCGATGGCCCAATGCAGGAAATTTTTTGCGAATTGATTGTAGACCCTCAGTATCAATTTCTGCAAGCACAAATCCTTCCCCATCTTTTATAAGTTCTATTATTTTACCCCATGGGTCAATAATAACGCTGTGACCAAAAGTCTCTCTTGACCCATAATGTTCGCCCCATTGATTGGGAGCAATAACATAAGCCAGATTTTCAATTGCTCTTGATTGTAATAGCGTCAACCAATGTGCCTCTCCGGTTTCTTTTGTAAAAGCAGATGGAACACTGATCAACTCTACATCTGTGAATTCTTCAGATCGATAAAGCTCTGGGAACCTGAGGTCATAGCAAATTGATAGTCCCATTTTGAACCAAGGAGTTGAGATGGATCTAGGCCGAACTCCAGCATTGAATGCTTCGGATTCATGGTATTTCTTCCCATTGACTTCAACATCAAAAAGATGAACTTTGTCATAATGTCCCACGATCTCACCATCATCATTAAATGTGATTGATCTTGAAAATGCCTTACCCGTCTCTGAGTCTCTGATTGGAATTGATCCTGCAATGATCCATATTTTTAATTCTTTGGCTATATTTGAAATCTCAGTCTGGATGATGCCACTCTCCTCGTCTTCCATAACTGAGTTGAGTAGTTCTTTTGGATGCCCCATGAATGCAAAGTTCTCTGGTAAAAAACAAGCATCTGCACCTGCATCACTCGCTGCAGCCAATAATGACTTTGCTTTCATCAAGTTTGAATTGACCTGATCACTTGAATTCATTTGGATGGCTGCGATTTTCATTTCAGTAAAATATGGTCAATTA
>JAPOHS010000121.1 GCA_029979325.1 Pseudomonadota bacterium
AGTTCTTCCTCATTTAAAAGTTGATTTTTTTGTAAACCAGTTAAACCAGGTTCTATTACTATAAAGTTTTCAAAATAAAGAACTCTCTCTATTTCTTTTAATTTCATGTCTACTGCTAAAGCAATTCTGCTTGGAAGAGACTTCAAGAACCAAATATGTGCTACTGGTGTAGCAAGATTAATGTGGCCCATTCTTTCTCTTCTTACATTTGATTTTGTAACCTCAACACCACATTTTTCACAAATAATTCCTCTAAACTTCATTCGTTTGTATTTTCCACACAAACATTCATAATCTTTGATTGGACCAAAAATTCTTGCACAGAATAGACCATCTTTTTCAGGTCTAAAAGTTCTATAATTTATAGTTTCGGGTTTTTTTATTTCGCCAAATGTCCATGATTTAATTTTTTCAGGACTAGCTAAAGAAATTTTAATACTATTAAAATTTTGAGCTTCTGAAATTTCACTACTTTTAAATAAATCTGTTAATTCTTTTTTCATATTAATTTAATTCTATATTTAACCCTAAAGATTTAATTTCTTTAACTAAAACGTTAAATGACTCTGGTATACCTGACTCAAAATTTTCTTCACCTTTAACAATAGTTTCGTAAACTTTAACTCTACCTGCAACATCGTCTGATTTTACAGTTAAAATTTCTTGAAGTGTATATGACGCTCCATAAGCTTCTAAAGCCCAAACTTCCATTTCTCCAAATCTTTGACCTCCAAATTGAGCTTTTCCTCCAAGTGGCTGTTGAGTAATCATTGAATAAGGTCCAGTTGATCTTGCGTGAATTTTTTCATCAACTAAATGAATAAGTTTTAATATATATGTGTACCCAACAGTTATCTTTGAATCAAAAGCTTCTCCTGTTCGGCCATCAAACAAGGTTGTTTTTCCATCTTCATCAACAAGCAAGTTTCCATCTCTATTTGGGTTAACATTTCTTAAAATTTCATGAATTTCATCTTCATCAGCTCCATCAAAAACAGGGGTTGATATTAATGTTCCAGGTTTTGCACCTTTAGCAGCTTTTGTTTCACCTTTATATTCATTCCAACCTTGGTCTGCAGCCCAACCTAAATGAGTTTCTAATATTTGACCAAGATTCATTCGACTTGGAACACCTAAAGGTGAGAGCATAATATCGAGTGATCTGCCATCTTCCATGTAAGGCATGTCTTCAACAGGTAGAATTTTTGAAATCACACCTTTGTTCCCATGTCTTCCAGACAACTTATCTCCAACTTGGATTTTTCTTTGTATTGCTACATAAACTCTTACTTTTTGATTAACACCTGGTGGCAAATCAGCACCATCGTCTCTTTTTAAGATTTGTACATCAATTACTTTTCCTCTC
>JAPOHS010000122.1 GCA_029979325.1 Pseudomonadota bacterium
AGCCAAAATCATCAATGAGCCCCCCGCTGATTGCTCTGCTTGGTATCTGGTCAGCAGAGTTCCATTCATTGTCATAGATCATCGCTGTAATCGATCTATCACCGAGTTCACTATTGCGAGCAAATTTGAAAAAACCATTGACCTTATTCACGTCTTCATCGATATCATTCCATGGTCCATCGTAGCCTTGTAGCTCCAGAGCGCCTGTGATCACTTCAGACTCTCTCTCTGTGCTTCCCATTGCCAGTACTCGATTGAATCCATTTTCACCGAATCCGACCTTGATAGACTGATTATCCAATCCATCAATGGTTTGAATGTGCACACCACCAGCCGATGAAAAATCTCCAATCTCAGAGTGATAGGGGCCTTTAACGAAAGACATTTCTTCGATGATCTCGGGTATTAAAAAGTTTATATCTGTATATCCTTGCCCATGCCCATGACTCCTCATATTCACTGGCATTCCATCAATCCAGGTTGCGAAGTCTGTTCCATGATCAAGATTAAAGCCTCTGAGATAGAGTTGATTGGATTTACCAGACCCACTGTGCTGAGTAACGATTAGACCTGGAACAGCTTCTAGAATATCACCAGGCCTTTGGAGTGGTCTTTTGTAAATATCAACTTGGCCGATCACTCCTTCAGAGGCGCTTCTAGCCTCACCAACTAGAACTTTCTTCCGCCCAGTAACAGTGATTTCTTCCAGTGTCTCATCGACATGAGAAGAAGAGATGTTAGGAGCGATTAATATGAAAAATGCGAGGAGAGCAAAATGAAAATTATTCAATTGTGGTTCCTTTATTTAAAAAGATTAGTGATTTCTATTACTCAAGTTCCCCATTCTTGGTGATGCATTATATTCGAAGAAATTATTCTGTCTAGATTGAAAATAGATAAGTGATTAGTTATTTGATTGAGCGCAGATTAATTGATTGAAGATATTATGTCAGTACGCCATTTTTCGGTTGTTTCAATCTGGTTAAAGCAGTAAATATGATAACCAGCAAGATTACTTGTATTGATGTCATTCTGCTCAGTGATTTCTCTCAGTAAATCATTTGGATTATAAATACTGGATTTCATCAGCTCAGTTGCAACTTGTGATTTCTTTCGTAAGAAGCGCAATGAATCTCCAACACCTATCCTAAGAGAAGTTTTTAGAAGTCGACCTCGTTCGATGACACCAGGCAGACCAACCCAAACCGGAAGTTGTATGCCTTTCTTATGAATCTGAGTCATCCAATCATTCAGAATTTCCGGATCAAAGCACATTTGGGTGACGATAAAGT
>JAPOHS010000123.1 GCA_029979325.1 Pseudomonadota bacterium
CATATAACTTTAGTACACATACTTCAAAAGGGCACGCTCAAAAAACTCTTGGAAAAACAGATAAGGCTATTAAAAGTTATCAATCGGCATATCAGATTAAACCTGATCATGGCGAGGCATACTTTTCATTGGCAAACTTAAAAACATATTCTTTTAACCCTGATGAGTTAAATAGCATGAGAGAGCAGGTTGGGAGAGTGGATCTATCGTTAAGAGATAAATCATACTTCCATTTCGCATTGGCTCAAGCTTGTGAATCAATAGGCGAATATGATGAAGCTTTTTTTCACCTAGAAAAAGGTAACAAAATTAAAAATGATCAAAGCAAATATTCCATTGAAAGAATGGATGCAGAGCTCCAAGGCCAGATTGATGTATGCGACGAGGATTTCTTTAAAGATTTGGGTAGCGGGGGATATGCAACTACAGATCCCATATTTATTTTAGGCTTACCCAGAGCCGGCTCAACACTTATAGAGCAAATTCTGGCTTCCCATTCGATGATTGATGGAACCCTTGAACTGCCTAATATTTTGTCTATAGCCCAAAGTCTTCGAGGGGATGACATATACGGCAAGCTGGGTAATTACCCTAAGAGCATGAAGTCGTTATCACTTGATCAAAGAGAATCTTTTGGTAAGAGTTTTATTGAAGATACCAGAATGCATAGAAAGGATGCCCCTATGTTCACCGACAAGATGCCCAATAACTTCAGGCATATTGGATTAATTCATCTTATTATGCCAAATGCAAAAATAATTGACGCCAGAAGATATCCTTTGGATTGTTGCTTTAGCATGTTCAAGCAATTATTTGCTCAAGGTCAAGAATTTTCATATGGCTTAGCCGAGGCTGGTAGTTATTACAGAAGCTATGTAAAGCTTATGGATCATTGGGATAAAGTGCTCCCAAATAAAATATTAAGAGTTAACAATGAGGATGTCATCGAGGATCTTGAGGGCGAAGTTAGACGAATGTTAAATTTTCTTGAACTACCATTTGAAGAAGAGTGTATTTCATTTCATGAAACCGATAGGTCTGTCAGAACTGCTAGTTCAGAACAAGTCAGACAACCCATTAATAAAAAGGGCATGGGTCGATGGAAGCCTTATGCAAAAAACCTAAAGCCACTCTTAGAAAGTATCGGTGAAGAACTCTTGCATCCTGAGGATATTTCTATAATTAAATAATAAACTTAGATATTCTTTGA
>JAPOHS010000124.1 GCA_029979325.1 Pseudomonadota bacterium
TAAGGTCAATACCATTATCTTTTTTAAATTCTGAAGCTAAGTACTCAACTATAGCATCATCAAAATCTTCACCTCCTAAAAATGTATCACCATTTGTTGATTTTACTTCAAAAACTCCATCACCAATTTCTAAAATTGAAATATCAAAAGTTCCTCCACCTAAATCATAAACAGCAATTTTTTTATTTTGTTTTTTGTCTAAACCATATGCTAAAGATGCTGCAGTTGGTTCATTAATAATTCTCAAAACTTCTAAACCTGCAATCTTTCCTGCGTCTTTAGTTGCTTGTCTTTGTGCATCATTAAAATATGCTGGCACTGTTATTACTGCTTTAGTAACTTCTTGACCTAAATATTTTTCAGCAGTTTCTTTCATTTTTTGAAGAATAAAAGCAGAGATTTGAGAAGGTGAATATTTTTCACCTTTTGCTTCAATCCAAGCATCACCCTTTTCAGAATTAACTATTTTAAAAGGAGCTGCAGCTATATCTTTTTTTACAGTTGGGTCTTCAAAATTTCTTCCAATTAATCTTTTAACAGCAAAAATTGTATTTTCAGGATTTGTTACAGCTTGTCTTTTTGCAGGCTGACCAACAAGCTTTTCACCATCGTCTGTAAAAGCCACTACGGAAGGAGTTGTTCTTGCACCCTCAGCATTTTCTAATACCTTAGGTTGGCTTCCTTCCATGATTGATACACATGAGTTTGTCGTACCAAGATCTATTCCAATAATTTTGCTCATAATTTAAATTCTCTCCTTCATATATGTGTTAATATTAATTCTACAAGTTCAACAAATGTAATTATTTGTTCAAATTCTCCTTATTTTCCTCATTTTTATCATCTTTATTTTCTGTCTTTTTAGATACACCAACTAAAGATGGTCTTAGCAATCTGTCTTTTATCATAAAACCTTTTTGAACTTCTTGAACGATAGTTCCTGGTTCTTTTTGATCATTATCAATTTCCATCATTGCTTGATGAAAATTAGGATCTAATTTTTTATTTAAACTTTCAATTTGTTTAATGTCATTCTTTGAAAAAATTGAGATTAGGTCTTTATTAATTATATCCAGATGTTCAAGAATCTTTTTTAATGCTTCAGAATTTTTTAGGGTTTCATCGTTCAACAAAATTTGCTTAGACCTTTCTAAATTATCTATTAAACTTAATGCTT
>JAPOHS010000125.1 GCA_029979325.1 Pseudomonadota bacterium
AATTCTTTGGCAATGGATGCGTTCAGAGAAATTGGCCCAGGTGGCCATTTCCTCGGTGCAGCTCATACCCAAGCTAATTTTGAATCCGCTTTTTATCGCTCTGAAATTGCCGATAATAATAGCTTTGAGCAATGGGAAGAAGAAGGCAGTTTAGATGCTGCAATGCGAGCAAATTCAAAATGGAAAGAGATGCTGAACGAATATGAAGCCCCGGATTTGGATCCTGCAATAGATGAAGCTTTACTTGAATTTATAGCTAAGAGAAAATCTGAATTTGAAGACAGGGATTATTGATTCAATTCAGTAAAAATTAGAAAATTATCAAAACAAATGAATGATATTAAATTATGAGTGACTCATACATAGAAGATGAAGAAGATATTATCTTAGCCGACTTATCTGATGATGAGCTCGTCGAGCAAATGCACGATGACTTGTATGATGGTCTAAAAGAAGAAATAGTAGAAGGCACAAACATCCTTCTGTCTCGTGGGTGGTCTGCAGAAAAGGTTCTCAATGAGGCACTTGTGGCTGGAATGACCATTGTTGGTATTGATTTTAGAGATGGAATTCTTTTTGTACCCGAGGTCTTATTGGCTGCAAATGCAATGAAAGGAGGAATGGAGATACTTAAACCTCTGTTGGCTGAAACCGGTGCCAAACCTGTTGGCTCAATGGTGATTGGAACGGTTAAAGGCGACATTCATGACATTGGAAAAAACCTTGTTGGCATGATGTGCGAAGGGGCGGGTTTTGAAGTCGTTGATATTGGCATCAACAACTCCGTTGAGGATTATTTTGAGGCACTGGAAAAACACAAGCCAGATATATTGGGAATGTCAGCTCTCCTGACCACAACAATGCCTTATATGAAGGTGGTGATCGATGAAATGGTGAACAAAGGCATACGAGATGATTATATTGTTTTAGTAGGCGGTGCCCCATTGAATGAAGAATTTGGAGAGGCCGTTGGTGCAGATCGATACTGCAGAGATTCAGCTGAAGCTGCAGCTGTTGCAGTTGCAGAGGTCTGTTGCAGAGGTGAATGCCGAGTAGACCCTCCTAATTCTTCCCATCCGACCAACATTACATTATTCTGATGACCATTAGAAGAAGTGCTCTTGTTGACAGGAG
>JAPOHS010000126.1 GCA_029979325.1 Pseudomonadota bacterium
TCATCAAGGTAATTATTTCCAAACCACTCCAATAACTCTTTCGTTAAGAGGAAGTAACCATCGGTGAATGTTTTTATTGATTCATAGTCTCCGCCCGTGTCGACAGCTGGATAAAATAGAATCTGCCTCTCTGGTTGTATTTTTCCTTCTTCTATTCTCTTTATACATAAACAGGCTGCAAGATTACCGCCTGCACTGTCTCCACCCACTGCAATTTTATTGATATCTATTTCAAATTGATCGGCATTCTCAATCAACCAATCCATGGATTTGTCGCAATCTTCCAATGGCACTGGAAATCGGTGCTCAGGTGCAAGTCGATACTCGACTGAAAAAATTTTCCAGCCCAACATTTCAGATAAAAATTTACAGACTGGATCATGGGTTCTAATACTCCCAATTGAAAACCCGCCGCCATGAAAATAAAGCATAGAATGGTCATTTTCTTTAAAGTTTTCTGGAATATATTCTCTGATCCTCATTTGGTCATCACCGAGATCAATTTGGTGATCAACCGTCTTCATTCTCGGAGGTCTCTTTTGTAACAATCCTGCGGTGGTGTCATAAAAATCTCGAATCTTTTGTGCTCCGATGTTCTCTATATCCTTGGTGATCCTTCTTTTTTCTAATATATAAAGAATCATTTGCATGGCTGGTGACATTGTTCTGCCATCTTTTTCAATGGTTCTATCCCCAATCATTCGCATACGAAATGATTCCGGCAACATCATCATGAGATTTAATCGAAAGTCCATACTACTTAACCCACCTTGAAGCCATTTAACTCCAGTTGCTGATCAATATCAACTTCAATGACAGATTCGACTTGAGCCAATTCAGGTCCAATGTGGAGCCATTTCTCTAGGAGATCAATGTCCTCACTCTCTCCTCTCAAACAAACCTTGACTGCACCATCAGATAG
>JAPOHS010000127.1 GCA_029979325.1 Pseudomonadota bacterium
ATCCAGATGTTTATTTACTAAATCCAAGTTCTTCATGTAACCCATTCAATTTATCGAGAAGATATACTCCATCAGATCCAGCTGATCCAAATCCTAATTGCGGAATTGGATTTGATGTCATTTCAATGGAAATAAAAATTGCTGGAACCATGAATGCAAATATTAAAACACAATATTGTGCAACTTGAGTGTAGGTTATACCTTTCATTCCGCCTAATATTGCATAAAACAAAACGATTCCCATTCCAATAAAAACACCAGAATTTATATCCACTTCTAAGTAACGTGAGAAGACAACCCCGACACCTCTCATTTGACCTGCTATGTAAGTAAAAGAAACGATTAATGCACAAAAAACAGCAACAGTACGCGCTGTGTTAGAATAATATCTATCCCCAATAAATGCTGGAACAGTAAATTTTCCAAATTTTCTTAGATAAGGTGCAAGCAAAAGCGCTAAAAGAACATAACCACCTGTCCAACCCATCAGGTATACAGATCCATCATATCCTAAAAAAGAAATAATTCCGGCCATCGAGATAAAAGACGCGGCACTCATCCAGTCTGCAGCAGTTGCCATACCGTTAGCAATAGGATGAACTCCTTTACCAGCAACATAAAATTCATTTGTTGAGCTAGCTCTTGACCAAATTGCAATTCCAATATATAATGCAAAAGTTAATCCTACGATCAACCAAATAGATAATTGTAAACTCATTTTTTCCAGTAGAAGGATTAACAGAACAGTTTGAAATGAGGATTAAAATTGAAAATATAAAAATACAATTAATAATTTTATTTTTCACAGCAAAAATGTTATTTTTATCATCCATTACATAGATATTAAGGGAATGTTTAAAAAATTTAAATTGATTTTAGTACTTTTATTAATCCCAATTACAGAGGGG
>JAPOHS010000128.1 GCA_029979325.1 Pseudomonadota bacterium
CCCATTTCTCAATGCTTTTATTTATAGATTTGACTTTATCGTTCATTATTCAATTAAAATCATTGCTCATATTGGATATAATCTATTACTCTTTAGTAAATATCTCAAACGGATAAATAATATGTTTATGAAAAAATTATTTTTTACAATCTCATTGATAGCTTTTAGCTCATTTTCTTTTGCTGAATGCAACTATCCGAAGAAAAAATTTGACATCCCTTCTGGTAAAAAAGCGACTGAAGCTGAAATGGTAGAAACCATGGGAAAAGTCAAGCAATTCCAGGCTGATCTAGCTGTTTATCGAACTTGCTTGGATGATGAGTTAGCCAAAGTCTCTCCTGAGCTCGAATCATATGAGGAAATTGAGAGAATGAATGCTCAGAAATACAATGCCTCTGTTGAAGATGAACAAAATATGGCTGAAGAATGGGGCGAAGCAGTCAGAGCGTTCAAATCAAAATAATCAAATAAGGATCAAAAAGTGTCGAAAACTGTAACCATTACTGGTGCAGCTGGTCAAATTGGGTATCAGCTTGCATTCAGGATTGCTTCAGGCCAACTTCTGGGAGCAAATGAAAAAATCAATTTAAACCTTCTGGAAATTACTCCTGCATTGGATGCCTTACGAGGTGTTGCAATGGAACTGGAAGACTGTGCCTTTGAAACCCTTGATAACATTAATATCTCCGATGATCCAAATGAGGCATTTAAGGAAACTGATTATGCATTATTAGTAGGCGCCAAGCCAAGAGGACCTGGAATGGAGCGAAGTGACTTATTGCAAGAAAATGCAAAAAAGTTTGAAAATGCTTATATTAAGTGTATGGGAGCAATCGAATTTTTAGTAAGTGAGCAAAAAAAAGCTCAAGAATCAAAGAAAAAGGATAAATAATGGCT
>JAPOHS010000129.1 GCA_029979325.1 Pseudomonadota bacterium
GCTTCAACGGCATGGTGAAAGGCAGTAATTTTATAATTAAACTCTTTTGACAGTTCAATCATCATTGCCATTTCCTCAGCCCGATAACAATGATTCTGAATAAGAATTTCTCCATTTAAGACTCCCATTAGGGTATCCATAGCTAAATCCCTCGTAGGTTTTCTATCTGACTTTTTTTCATTCATCCCATCAGTGTATTCAACAGCTTCTATCCAAGCACTCCGATAGCCTGCCATGTTACCCATTCTAGTTGAGGGAGCTTGCCTGCGGTTTCCATAAACTCTTTTAGGATTTTCACCACATGCCATCTTGAGAGAATGTGGTGCACCAGGAAATTTCATTGCTTGGACAGTATTTTGCGAGACATTTTTAAAAGTTGCTCCTCTGCCACCGAATAAGTTTGCTGATCCTGGCAATACGTGAAACGCAGTTACCCCTCCTTTTAATGCAAGAGCAAATTGAGGATCTTGAACCCAAATAGAGTGTTCCGCCCAAACTTCTGCAGTGACCGGACTTGTAGCCTCATTTCCATCAGAGCTTGTTCTGACACCAGGAGCAGGATATACACCCATGTGAGAATGAATATCTATAATCCCGGGAGTGATCCATCTTCCATTCGCATTGATCTCTATCAAATCACTTGAATATGGCAGGTCTTCTCCTATTGCAATAATTTTGCCATCTCTAATTATTAGATCAGTATCATTAAACTCATTACCTTCACCATCATATATATTAGCGTTTCTAAAAATAGTATTGGTATATGGAAGCGGCTCATAAGATGATTCATATGGCTCTTTAGAAAACAATGAAAGATTTGCAACTATTAAAAAGACTATTAAGTAAATTTTTTTCATTTACTCAGTATAAATAAAAAAATCTAATACACTATA
>JAPOHS010000012.1 GCA_029979325.1 Pseudomonadota bacterium
GTGGTGTTTTTTCATATATTGATATGGTTGGTATTGAAAAGTTTGTTGCCAGATGCGATGAATACCGTGAACGTTTCGGTGAACGATTTGAAGTTCCAGAGAATTTAAGAAAAATGGCAGACAAAAAAGAAAAATTCTATCCATAAAGGATTTTTTAATAAGGTTTATCGTCATGGTGACCACTGAGTAATACTGATGAAGTCAGGAGAAGTAATTAGTCAATTATGCGATGTCATTGGCAGTGATTCCGTTATCACAGACAATAAGGAAAGAGAATATTTCTCAATGGATGTTTTTGATATCGATGAGGTTGCAGATTTAGTCATTCAGCCCAGTTCAAAGGATCAAATATCAAACGCATTAAAAATATTATCAAAATCTGATTATCAGATTATTCCAAGGGGTGGAGGTATGTCATATACGGGTGGATACACGCCTTCATCAAAAAGGTCTGCAATTATTGATACATCATCTCTGAACCAAATCATTGAAATCAATCCTGATGACATGTACATCACAGTAGAAGCTGGATGCACATGGAAGAAAATTTATGAAGCCCTCAGGCCAATGGGCTTAAGACTTCCTTTTTTTGGAACGAATTCGGGTTCGATGGCTACTGTTGGAGGCGGATTATCCAATGGAGCACTTTTTTTTGGCACAGGCAAATATGGATCTGCTGCCGACAATGTATTGGGTATGGAGATCATCATCGCTGATGGCACGCTGATTAAAACCGGACAGAATGCATTCGCAAATGCAAAGCCTCATCACAGAACATATGGACCAGATACAACCGGCTTGTTTTGCCATGACGCAGGCTCACTGGGTATAAAGGTACAGGCAACATTTCCATTGATTTATTGGCCTAAGAGTGTGGGTTATCTTTCATTTGCATACAAATCGCTCGATGACGCAGTTGCAGCATTGTCATCTATATCCAAATCAGGATTAACCGAAGAATGTTATGTTTTGGATCCAAGTTCTGCCGGAAATTTAACCGATGTTTCCAATGTTGATGGTGCAAAATCAGTCATGAAAGTTCTAAAAGAACAGTCATCAATAATCGAAGGTTTTAAAGAGGCATTTAAGATGGCTTTTTCTGGAAGGGATGTTATTCCAGAAGATACTTACTCTTTGCATATGGTTATCTCAAACCATTCCCAAGATGCACTTCGCTATGATTTAAAAGAAGCAACAGCGATCGCGAAAAAAAATAACGGACAATCAATTCCCAACACTGTACCGAAGGCCACAAGAGCAGACCCCTTTCCTCCGATGAACGGAATTTTGGGACACGCTGGTGAACGCTGGGCTGCATTGAATTCCAAAGTCCCACACTCAGATGCATTAATTGTAAATCAAGAGATCATAAGGCTCATGGATAGGTATAAAGAAAGAATGGATGCATGTGGTGTTTGGTATACGCTTTTAAACATTGGGATCCAGCAACATTCTTACTCCATTGAGCCTGTATTAAGATGGCTAGATGAATGGCCTGAGCTTCATAAAAGAACTGCTGAACCATCCTTTTTATCAAGCTTTAATGAACCGAAGCCCAATATTGAAGCAAGGGAATTGGTCCTTGAAATCCGAAAGGAAATCATCGCGTATTTTGCTTCAATTGGGGCTGCCTCAAATCAGATAGGCCGCTCTTATGACTATATGGGTTATCTTTACAAGCCGTCTAAAGATTTACTGATGAATATTAAAAGCAATGTTGACCCAAAAAATAAAATGAATACTGGAGCGCTTGGCATCAGTGAAGATTTCTGGAATCATCATAAAAAAATTTAGTAAAAATTATGTCAAAGAAACTCATTAATCAAGAAAGAGCTGAAAGAATACTCGAACGAGAAAATATTGATGGGTTAGTCGTCACTTCCCCAATAAATTTCTACTATGTATCCGGTTATTGGGCCTTGTACTATACTCCACTTGGATTTGATTCTTGCTACTTTTCAGTGATGCCAAAAGATAACACCAAGCCATCAGGGATTGTCATTCCAGCATTAGAGGTCAGAAGATTAGAGACGATGGGCAAACCCTGGATTGAGAACATTGTTTTGTACTCAGCAAAAGGAGATGGGGAGTTATTTGATGATGATTTTCCAAAAGGACAAGATTATAAGGGTTGGCCTGTTGATCCTTCAGCATCATTGAACCCTCTTGAGGAAAAATGGAAATCAATTATCCATGAATATAGAGATAGTTACTCAGAAAATTCAATTCAAGCCCTCATTCGTGCAATTAAAGCGGCTGATTTGGATGGGAAGAAAATTCTGATTGATGATCTAAGAATTGAAAAATGGCTTTCTGAAGAGAAAGGTGTTGGTGTCGATTGTATATTCAGGCCTGAGTTATTCAATGAGATCAGGATGGTCAAAACAGAGAATGAAATTGAGATCATGAGAGAGGCTGCAATCATTAATGAGCAATCAATGCTCGCAGCCATTGATTTTATGAGTGAAGGCACTACTTGGGAAGAATTAGAAAACTTCTATATGTCAGAAATGGCTAAGAGAGGAGGAAGAGGCGTTTACATGATGTGTGGTGTCGGTGAGTTACCCAATGGGGTTTGCGAAAAAGGCGAGCCAATTATGTTTGACGCGCTGGGTCAGTATAAAAGATATCACGGGGATTTTGGAAGGTGTGCGGTCATTGGCAATCCCAGTCAGCTCCACATTGAGCGTCATCAGGCCATTTTAGAGGGATGGGAAAAAGCCAAAGAATTTCTTAAGCCTGGCAGTACATATGATCAGATCTCAGAAGAAGTTGGCAATCATATCAGGTCATTGGGTTTTGATTCTTTCAGGAATCCAGTTGTGCACGGCTTGGGATTGGAGCATACCGATGATCCTAAAAATATTGGCACGCAACCTGGCGTTAAGATCAGTCAAACATTAGAAAAAAATATGATCATCAATATTGATATGCCCTTTACAGAGATTGGTTGGGGATCTGTACATATGGAAGATACCATTTTGATAACAGATGATGGTTATGAAAGACTTTCTTTGGCTGATTTTGATCTCAGATCTTCATGAGCTCAATCATCGCACCCAATGGCAGTCCTCTCAACACAGCCATCATTGGAGTTGATAACTTAGAGCAATCAATAGAGTTTTATCGAGATTTAATTGGATTATCGGTAAGCGATACTTTCGATTGGAGAGGCAAAGATTTTGAGGACATATGGCAATTGCCTTCAGGATCGAATGCGAAGGGATGCTTATGTGAACTCAAAGGTTGCAACGTAGGAAGAGTTTTACTCCTTGAATTCAAGGCAGAGAATAGGAAGTTGATTAGGCCAGAAGGAATCTCTCGCGCATATGGGCTTTTTAATTTGAATTTTTACACGGATGATATTCAGGCAGATACAAAAAAATTTGAAGCTGAAGGTTATCATATTTGGTCCAAGCCAACTTTTTATGAAATGTCAGAGGGGCAAGGATCTCCAACAGAGGTTATTTTTGATGGACCAGACAATGTTGCTGTTAACTTGGTAGAGTTGACAGATGACGATCCGGCATCAAAAGTGGGTCAGATGAAGATCTATACTCAAAAACACGGCAGAACGCATACAGGATTAACACCCGTGGTTACTTCTGCCCACACAGCTAAAAATATTGATCTCACGGTTGAATTTCATAGGAAAGTACTGAAAAGCGATGTACTGATTGATGAGGTTTTATCTACCGAAGAGCAAAATGAGTTTCTTCAGTTGCCAAATGATGCAAAAACTTCAGTTAAATTCATGCAGGGTAATCATATGTTCGGGAAAATTGCTCTATCTCAACCCCTCAACTATAAATGTCATGACATGGTCCCTGATGCGATCGCGCCAAATATTGGTTACATTGCTCAAGCATTTGAGGTTTCTGACATTGAGAAATCCGAACACATAATCAATGATCTTAATTGTGAAATATATACTCATAGATGTGTAACTGAATTTCCTACGCTGGGTTATCTGGATTTTATTATGGTTAGGGCTCCAGGATCAGGCGCATTAGAACTGATTTTTCAAGTAAAAAATTGACTATAACTGTCTTGAGTTTTTAGACAAATTGTTTAACCTATAGTCTTCCAAAACATATAGATATAACTAGGGGAACAAATATGGCCAATCAAATGGGCGATGCATCTGGAGGAAGACCTTCAGGAAAGGGTAAGCCTCTTAATTCCATAGAGCATAAACAATCTAAGTCTGCAAAGGCGTGGATCAAGAAAGAATTGGCTCAACAGCAAAAAAGATTTAAACAAATTTTGCAAGACATGGAAGATTTAACACCTAAGAGAAATAAATGGTACGCAGAGTTTCTGGAGACAGTTTCAACTCGCGGAACCAACATCGATGGTGATACTAGAGTAGTCGTGGCGAAAGAAAACCTTCCAAAGCCACCAAGAAGAAAACACAGAGTCACTTATGAGGCGAAAGACCTCAAAGGCTTTGATCATTAATTTTTTAAAAGGGGAAAGAAATGCCTAGACCACATATTGAGCCTTATGACGAGAGACCAGCGCCTTTCAAAAGAATGACACTGCCTGGCTTCGGCAAAGGGATGCATTACAAAATGCTAAGTATGGACACTGATACTGGCGCTTGCTCATTGCTTGTAAAATTTGAAAGCGGTTACAAATTACCTCCGGGTATGAGTTACTCCGAGTTGGAGATGTTCGTCGTCTCAGGTTCAGTGACCTATGGGGATACAACTTATGGAGAAGGATATTACTTCCTCATTCCACCGGGTGTATCGATGCCTCAGATGACAGTAAAGCGTGGCGCAAAAGTAATCATGTTCTATAACTATGGCGAACCAAGTTTTATACCATCTGATGAGGATCATCCGCTCGCTGAAAGACATCGATTGTCAATCATCAATTCAATGGAAGATTTGGCTTGGGTTCAAGGAAATAGGATCGTTCCATCGGTTGCATCAGGATGTATGTTGAAGCTACTTAAATATGATATTCATACAGAGGCACATACTTTCTTATACTGCATGACTCCTGGTTTTTCACAGGACAATATTTCATATCACGATTGCTGTGAGGAGTCTTATCATATCTGGGGAACTTCATGGATGATGCAATTTGGTGACTTACCAACTGGCGGATATTTCTGGAGACCTCCTTATATTAACCACGGGGCTTTTGCCAGTAAGAATGGGATTATTGCGATAGGAAGAACGGATGCACATTTGCATAACTACTTCCACCACAATCCATGGACAACTCCTAAGGAGAATGCTGATAGAGCAGCTGCCAGATTGAGGCGCATGAGGCCTTCGCTATATAAGTGGGTCAGATCACCAGATGGTCACAACCACTTCACTGATTTTGAGTATCCACACTACCACGATCACGATCACGATCACGGCTAAGAGTCGGTACATCAAATAAAATGTCCGGGCCACTTAAAGGACTAAAAATACTGGAGCTGACCAGTGTAGTCCTTGGCCCATGGGCTGCTCAAATACTCGCAGATATGGGAGCCGAGGTAATTAAAGTTGAGGCACCTTTTGGAGACAGCAACAGACAATTGGGTGCTTCAAAAAACCCTGGAATGGCTGCCTTATATTTATCAAATAATCGCAACAAAAGGAGTCTTGTTCTTGATTTAAAACAGGAAAGTGCAAAGAATGCACTTTTTGAAATCATCAAAGATTGTGATGTTTTTCTACATAATAACAGGCCGCAAGTGATGACCAAGCTTGGATTAGAATATGACCAGATCTCCGCGGTTAATCCAAACATTGTCTATTGCGGCACTTACGGTTATGGAAAAGATGGACCTTACGGAAAGAAAGGTGCATTGGATGATTCAATTCAAGCGGTCAGTGGCATTGCAAGTTTAAATGAACTGGTATTGGGGGAACCAAGATATCTCCCAACCGTTGTTGCCGATAAAACCACAGCCATTACTGTTGTTTATTCTATTCTTGCAGCATTGTTTCATCGAGAAAGAACTGGTGAAGGTCAAGAAATAGAAGTTCCAATGTTCGAGTCGATGGTTTTCTTCACTATGGCAGAGCATATTTGGGGTGAAATATTTGAGCCTGCATTGGGACCTGCAGGTTATACGAGATTGATGTCTCACCATCGAAAGCCATACAAGACCAAGGACGGTTATATTGCTGTTTTGCCTTATATGAATAATCATTGGAAGACCTTCTGTGAAAAGGGTGAGAGACCAGACTTGATTGAAGATGATCGATTCAAAGACCTTTCATCAAGAGTTAAGAATATTGATGACACATATTCAGAAACAGGAAAAATACTCGCAACCAAGACCACTAAAGAATGGCTGGAAATTTTTGATGAAACCAAAGTTCCAGTGATAGTTGTAAACAGTTTAGATGATCTTTTTCATGACCCTCATCTCAATGAGGTGGGTTTTTGGAAAGAGTACGACCATCCGACGGAAGGCAAACTTAAAATGCCAGGTTTCCCAGCAAATTTCTCAAAAACACCTGCATCGATTCGAAAGCATGCTCCCAAGTTAGGAGAGCACACGGTTGAGATTTTGAAAGAGGCTGGGATAGATGATGAAATCATCGAAGAGATGATCGCATCTAAAGCAACTCTGGTTTCTGATTAAGCTCTTTTTTGGAGCAGTTTAAGCTCTTCAATTACCTCATCAGTATGTTTATCGGGATCAACACTCTTATAATGTTTAACAATTATCCCTTGGGGATCAATGATGAATGATTCTCGTTTTGTAATTGTCATCATTAAGAATTTACCCAAGACCCCATAGCTCACTGCAGACTCTTTTTCTACATCTGCTAGGATTGGGTATGGGAGACTATATTTCTCGCTGAATTCTTTATGAGATTCCACATCGTCCAAACTGATGCCAAGGATTTGAGTATCTAGATCATCGAATGCGAAAATATTGTCTCTGAAGTTACAAGCCTCAGTGGTGCAACCCGGTGTTCCATCCTTTGGATAAAAGAAGAGAACGACATATTGGCCTCTATAGTCTTCAAGGGTATGCCAATCTCCATTTTGGTCTTGGAGTTTAAATGCTGGAGCTGATTCACCTACAGTAGGTTGTGAGTCTGTGTAAGCATCTGCCCAGACAAAAATTGAGATCACTGCTGTCAAAGACAATAATTTTAAAAAGTGGTTTTTCATAAATCATTCCTCAAGTTCGTTGTACTACTCTAGAACATGTGTATAAATTAGTCTACATGGAATCTTTCGATCATAAATTGGGTTTGGTTTTACCCGGAGGCGGGGCAAGAGGAGCATATCAAGTCGGTGTCTTAAAGGCGGTCTCAAACATTCAAGGAAACATTGAAAAATCACCGTTTGATGTGATCAGCGGGACATCTGCTGGAGCAATCAATGCAAGTATGATTTGTAGCGAAATAGAGAATTTCCATGAATCTATTATGAAACTAGAGAATATATGGGGAAACTTTTCTACCAATCAAATTTATAGGACTGAGAAGTTGTTTATGCTGAGACAAAGTTTTCAATGGTTATTAACTTTGGTCAGTGGCGGAGTGCTCATGAAAAACCCAAGATCACTCCTGGATAATCAGCCTTTGAGAGACTTACTGAAAGACGCGGTCGATTATGAATCCATCAATCGCAATATCTATTCAGGTAGGCTTGATGCACTGATAATTACTGCAGCATCTTATGAGAAAAAACAATCGGTATCATTTTTCTCAACAAATACTAGCGTAGAGAATTGGCATAAAGTAGGAAGGTCCAGCAGAAAAACAGAAATCAATGTTGATCATTTAATGGCAAGTGTGGCGCTTCCCTTAATTTTTCCATCAGTCAGAATTGATGGAGAATACTATGGGGACGGAGCAATACGTCAGGAAACTCCGCTTTCACCAGCCATTCGCTTGGGTGCTACGAATCTTTTGATCATATCTACCGAGTCATCGAAGGATAATGTCATGAATTCTTCTAAAAAAGATTACCCAAGTTTTTCTGAAATTGGAGGATACATTCTAGATGGCTTATTTTCTGGCAGCCTCTACTCTGATCTAGAACGCTTGGACCGTATCAATCAAGTCATCTCTCTGAATGACAACCAAAAGGTTCAAACCAATACAAAAGAAATGAAACATATAGATTATTTGGTTATTTCCCCTTCGATTGATTTTAGTGAGATTGCCAAGAATTGTTACAAAGACATGCCCTTTAGTTTGAGAATGCTATTTAAAGGCATAGGGATTAAGAAAGATAAGAATTCTGATTTATTGAGTTTCTTATTATTTGAATCCAGTTTTTCTAAATCACTGATAGATTTGGGGTTTTCTGATGCAATGAACAGAAAAGATGAGATTAAGGCTTTCCTCAAGATCTAAAGCAAGAGTAGGGTGGCAAGACCCAGAAAAGTTACAAAGCCGAGCACATCTGTCAATGTTGTCATCATCACTCCACTGGCCAGAGCAGGATCGATTCCAATTCTTTTAAGCAGGAAAGGAATAGTGACTCCTGCAATTGCTGATGCAAATATATTCAGAAGCATTGAGACACCGACAATGATTCCTATTTCCCATGTAGTTTGAAACAGCAAAACAGCAAAACAAGAAACAATAATTGCCCAAAATGTTCCATTCACCAATGAAACCATCATTTCTTTTGTAAGCAATCGCATTGCATTTGAGCTCTGAATCTTGCCCATTGCAATCCCTCTTATTACCAATATCAGAGTTTGATTTCCTGCCACCCCACCCATGCTGGCAACGATTGGCATGAGCACAGCAAGAATAACAATCTGATCAATTGTCGATTGAAATAGGCTTACTGCAGATGCGACCACAAATGCAGTAAATAAGTTTGCCCCAAGCCATACCGCTCTCCTTCTTGAGCTTACAAAAATAGGAGCAAAGATATCATCTTCATCATCAAGACCTGCCATATTAAAAATTTCACTGTTGGCTTGGTCCTGAATTGCATCGACCACGTCATCTACCGTGATCTCACCTAATAGTTTATTTTCATCATCCACAACAGGAAGTGAGATCAAATCGAGGTTTTGAAATTTTGATATGACTTCATCTGCTGACGAAGATGCACCAATCGGGTTGACCTCACTGTCCATGATTTGCTCAATTGATATTTCTGTGTCTTCATTAAAGAGATCTACCAACTTCACAGAGCCGATGTATTCATTATTCCGATTAATGACATAAATATAGTTTGTATTTTCTGGCAGTTTATTCAGTGACCTTAAATATCTTATGAGACCCTTGATATTCAGACCTCTTCTGATCGATAAAATATTTGGATTGGTTAACCCGCCAGCTGTATCCTCATCAAATGACATAACTGATTCAAGCCTGGCTTGATCCTGTCTGTCTAGTGCACGTATGACCTCGTCTGTAATCTGATCAGGTAAATCATTTAGAATATCTGCTAAGTCATCTAGCTCAAGGTCTTGTGTTGCTGCAATGATTTGGTTTGTATCCATTTGATCAATTAGATTTTGGCGTACATCGTCAACAAGTTCTTTGAGTACTTCACCTTCATCTTCTTGATCAACCATACGCCATAGGATTTCTCTATTTCTCGGCTCCATTGCCTCAAGCAGTCTTGCAATCTCATATGGGCTGAGTGATGAGAGTTTGCTTCGGATTCCGATTGATCTCTCTTTTTCAAGGTCATGAAGAAGTTGAGTTAGATTTTTTTCAGTGTTTGACATTTTATTCTCTGATTTAATCAATCTGCCAAAAAGAAAGAAAAAAATCTATCTACATCCTAAAGCTTTCTCCTAGGTATACCTTCTTCACTTGTTTATTCTCTAATATTTGATCGGGTGTTCCATAGGCAATGGATGTTCCTTCATTGACAATATAACCTCGATCACAAATGCCCAATGTTTCTCTGACATTATGATCAGTGATGAGTATCCCAATGCCTTCGGATGCCAGTGATTTGATAATGCCTTGAATATCTAGGACTGAAATGGGGTCAACACCTGCGAATGGTTCATCTAGGAGTATAAATTTGGGTTCAATTGAAAGCGTTCTTGCAATTTCTACTCTTCTTCTTTCGCCTCCCGAAAGGCTCATTCCAATTGTATTTCTGACTTCATTCAGATTGAGTTGATCAAGAAGTTTCTCAAGGATTTCAGATCTTTTAGGTTGCGTTAGATCGTTTCTCAACTCAAGGACAGCAAGGATATTTTCCTGGACCGTGAGTTTTCTGAATACCGAGGCTTCTTGAGGCAGATAGCCTATGCCGATCTTCGCTCTTTTATGCATTGGATAGCTTGTGATATCTGTGTCATCCATTGTGATTTTACCTCGAGTACATGAAACCAAGCCAACAGTCATATAGAAAGCTGTGGTCTTTCCTGCTCCATTGGGTCCAAGCAATCCAATGATCTCACCACTCTTAACGTTAAAGCTTAAGTTATTTACCACTTTTCTTGAGCGATATTTCTTTTCCAGTGATTCTGCTATTAAAATACTCATGATTGTCTATTGCATCGAATTTGAAGCATTGCTTGTTCTAAATTTAATTTGATCTTCTTCAAGCATTGCATTAAATCCATAAGCCTCAATCGTATTATTATTTATTGTAATTTTTACTTTTTTATTTGTTGCAATCGTCATTTTGTTCGGATTGATTTCCATATATTCTGTTTCAATAATTGATGGCCTTAAGGTTGACTTGTTTTCAATCACGACATTGCCCCTTAATACAAGAAGGCTTCCGTCGTCATACATTTCGCCTCTATCAGAAGAGATTCTCCAGTCATTTAGGTCATCTGCATAATATTTGAGTTCCACTTGTTCAAGTGTTATCTGATCATCTCCACTTTCAGTCCTGGCTTTCTTGGAGAAAACTTTATAACTCAGACTACCCATTTGATCTGAGCCGAAAAATTCAGCATTTTTTATGCTATAAATTTTTTCGCTTGATTCAAGGGATGTCTCTATTTCAAGCTCATTGGTAGACAGAAAAGCCAGATAGCTTCCAGTCGCTAAAAAAAGCAGAATGATTAATTTAAAGAAAAACCCAAACACGTAGTTCTTTTCACATCAGTCCAGCCCTGAATAGATCATGAATATTCAGAGCTCCTATGACTTTATTTTGTTCGGTTACAATGATTGATGTGATCTTTTTTTGTTGAATGAGGCTCACCGCATTATAAGCAAGAGTATCTGCAGAAAGGACAAATGGGTTTGCTGTCATGACATCAGACATTTTAGTTGCTTTGATATCTATGCTTGATTCAAGTGTCCTTCTGAGATCTCCATCAGTAAAAATTCCAGCAAGTTGATTGTCTTTATCAACCACAGCTGTCATGCCCAATGCTTTTTGTGACATTTCAATGAGTCCGGTTGATAGTGAATCATCTGAGTAAACTACAGGAATTTCTTCACCCGTATGCATGATATCACCGATACTGAGCAGAAGTTGTTTTCCGAGTGAGCCCCCAGGATGTGATTTGGCAAAATCTTCCTTTGTGAATCCTTTGCGCTCAAGAAGAGCGACCGCAAAAGCATCTCCTACTGCCAATGCGGTGGTGGTGCTGGCTGTGGGAGCTAGGTTCATTGGGCAGGCTTCTTCATCAACGGGAACATGGATATGGATGTCTGATTCTAGGGATAATTTAGAATCAATATTTCCCGTAAAGGCAACAATCTTGATTTCTTTTTTCTTGAGATACGGAAGCAAAGATATGATTTCTTCAGTTTCTCCAGAATAAGAGAATATTAATACGATGTCTTTTTCATCTATCATCCCAAGATCACCATGGATTGCTTCACTAGGGTGAATAAAGTAGGAAGGAGTCCCAGTACTTGAAAGTGTTGCAGCAATCTTATCTGCAATATGACCTGACTTTCCAAGGCCCATTACAATTAATTTTCCTGAACATTCAAGGCATAACTCGCATGCATCGACAAATGCTTGATCGATCTGATCAATTTGTTTTGTAAGCGCTTTGGATTCAATTTCCAAAACCTTTTTTGCAACTGAGATGTAATCAAAATCTGTCATGAAGGTTCAAACAAAAAGTATAATGGCTCTATCTATATATATTCTCAACGAATTAAGAATATAATAAATAGGATGAATCCTGAACAAATAACTCAATTAATACAGTCTTCAATCCCAGATGCTGATGTATCTGTCTCAAGTGATGATAATGTTCATTTTACTGCGACTGTGATCTCACCTTCCTTTGAGAATCTTTCGTTAATTGAAAGGCATAAGATGATTTATGCTTCACTCGGAGACAATATGAAGCAGGCAATCCATGCACTCAGTATCGATGCAAGGACACCAGGCGCTGGCTAGAAAAGACCATTGAAAAAGTTAGTAATTAATGGCGGATACCCCCTTAATGGTAGCGTAAAAATATCAGGGGCTAAGAATGCAGCATTGCCTATGATGACCGCATCTATTTTATCAGATTGCGATATTGTCCTTAATGGCATTCCTGATCTGGCTGATGTCAGAACAATGACTATCCTATTAGAATCTATGGGTATCGAGACAAATAAAAACCACAAAGATTCTCTTACATTCAATGCCTCTGGAGTTGATTCAAAGTTTGCATCATACGAGCTGGTCAAAACAATGAGGGCATCAATCATGGTCCTTGGACCATTGCTCGCAAAATACGGAGAAGCAAAAGTCTCATTGCCTGGAGGCTGCGCTATTGGAGCTCGACCGGTTGATCTGCATATAAAGGGATTAGAAAAATTAGGAGCAAAGATAGAAATCAAAGACGGATATATATTGGCCTCGACAGATCAATTGATAGGTTCATCATATTGTTTCCCAAAAAAGAGCGTCACCGGAACTGCGAATATTTTGATGGCTGCAACCTTAGCAGAGGGAGAAACAAAGATCGTCAATGCTGCTTGTGAACCAGAAATCGTTCAACTTGGGGAGCTTCTGAATGCCATGGGTGCAAGAATTGAAGGCCTCGGAGAAAATTGCATAACCATACAAGGAGTAGAAAACCTTGTGGGCGCTGAAATTGAAATTATTCCAGATCGAATCGAGGCGATCACAATGATTATTGCCGGAATCATAACTCAAGGTGAACTCGAGATTGAAAATATCAATCCTTTACATATAGAGCAACCTGTTGAGTTGATCAGGCAATGTGGTGCAAAGCTTGAGATATCTGATCAGAGTTTATTTGTGAAAGGCTCAGACGAGATTCTTCCCATTAGTTTTGAGACCGAGCCATATCCAGGAATACCAACAGATATTCAGGCGCAACTGATGGTATTAAATACTATTGCAAAGGGTGACTCTAAGATCACTGAGACGATTTTTGAGAATAGATTTATGCATGTATTGGAACTCAAAAGAATGGGCGCAAATATTGGAATTGATGGAAATACTGCAGAAATAAGAGGCGTTTCAAGTTTAAATTCAGCGCCTGTGATGGCAACAGATTTAAGAGCTTCTGCAGCTTTGATTCTTGCCGGTCTTATTGCAGAAGGAGAAACTGTCATTGATCGCATTTATCATCTCGATCGAGGATATGAGAGCGTTGAAGAGAAGCTATCAAATGTCGGTGCAAAAGTTAGAAGAATTGACTAATGATTTTTGATTATTCGTGTATAATCGCACTTGTTTTTTTAGGTGAACTGATTCCTCATGGAAAAAAATATTAATAGAAGAAAGTTCTTATCAATCGCAACAAGTGTGACCAGCGCAATTGGTGGAATATTTGCCGTTGGTGCATTTGTTTCATCTTTTCAACCCAGCAAGAAAGCAAAGGCTCTTGGTGCATCTATCAAAGTTAATTTATCAAAGCTAGAGCCTGGCTCGATCATAAAAGTAATCTATAGGGGTAAACCGATCTGGGTTTTACGAAGAACTGAGCGAATGATCGACGAGTTGGGCAATGAGAATTTAAATTTGAGAGATCCGGAATCAGACTTATCAGTTCAACCAGACTTCGCCAAAAATAAATTCCGATCCAAGAATCCAGAATTTTTCATTGTCGAAGGCGTATGCACCCATCTTGGATGTGCCCCAATTGAGAAGTTTGCTATTGCACCTGCGGATATGGGCCCAGATTGGAAGGGCGGTTTTTATTGTCCGTGCCACGGATCGAAGTTTGACTTATCAGGAAGAGTTTATGCTGGCGTCCCAGCTCCATCAAATCTGAGGGTTCCAGCTCATCAATTTATTGACGAAACCACTTTACTGGTGGGCGAGAATAGTTAAGCAAATGGCAAAGGATACAGAAAGCATATTTACAAATCCGCTTCTAAGGTGGATAGACGATCGATTTCCCTTGTCTTCTTTAATCAAGGATCATGCCACAGAGTATTATGCCTCTAAGAACTTCAATATCTGGTATCTATTCGGTGTTCTATCCATGGTTGTTTTGGTCATCATGTTATTGACGGGTTTCTTTCTAACCATGAACTATAAACCATCGGCCGAAGATGCATTTAATTCGGTGGAATACATCATGCGATCTGTAGAGAATGGTTGGCTCATTCGATACATGCACTCAACCGGTGCTTCATTCTTCTTTATCGTCATCTACTTACACATGTTCAGAGCGATGCTATATGGCTCATACAAAAAACCTCGTGAACTGATATGGGTCCTCGGAATGTTGCTTTATTTCTGTCTGATGGCGGAAGCATTTTTTGGTTATCTATTACCTTGGGGACAAATGTCTTATTGGGGCGCTCAAGTTATTGTCAATTTGTTTGCAACTATTCCATTTATTGGTGAGTCACTCACAGAATGGATAAGAGGTGACTATTTTATTTCTGATATTACATTGAATCGTTTTTTTGCTTTTCATGTTATCTTTTTGCCACTTGCGATTATTGGTTTAGTCGCTGCTCATATTCTGGCACTGCATCATGTTGGATCAAATAATCCAGATGGTATTGAAATTAAGAAAAACCTCGATGAAACAGGAAAGCCTGTTGATGGAGTGGCTTTTCATCCATTTCACACCAGTAAAGATTTGGTTGGTATTACGGTCTTCCTAATCATTTACTTTGCTGCCGTATTTTTTGCACCAGAGATGGGTGGGTACTTTCTCGAAGTAGATAACTTTGAACCTGCTGACCCTCTTAAAACACCAGAACATATAGTGCCTTCATGGTATTTCACACCGTATTATGCAATCTTGAGGGCTGTTCCAAATGCAGCATTGGGTGCACTGTTCTTGGTCCTGGCAGTGCTCCTGTTCGTGTTTTTGCCATGGCTAGATAAATGTGAAGTTAAATCCATTCGATATAGGGGCTGGCAGTATAAGTTTGCACTCACTCTTTTTGCCATATCATTCCTTGCACTGGGTTATCTTGGTCTTCAGCCAGCCACAGGAATATATGTGGTGTTGGCCAGATTCTTTACCATAACTTATTTTGCATTTTTCTTGCTTATGCCTTTTTACACTAAGCTTGAAAAAACAAAAACTGTTCCTGAAAGAGTGGTTTACAAGAAGAAAGAATCATGAAGAAATTGCTAATAATCTGTTTTTCATTTGCATTGATGCCAAGCCTATCATTTTCTGCCGGGTCAATGGACCTTGATGAATACATAGAAGGCATGAATGTGACAACATCTGATGTAAAGTCATTGCAGAGAGGGGCAAGGAATTTTTTCAATTATTGTTCTGGATGTCACACGCTTCAGTATATGAGGTATAACCAAATTGCAGAAGACATAGGTATCTCCGAAGATCAGCTTATGAAGAATCTTATTTTTACTGAAAGTTCGCCACAAAATTTGGTTATGAATAATATGTTAAAAGATGATGGAGATCGTTGGTTTGGCAAGGCACCACCAGATCTCACGCTTGTAACAAGACGAAAAAGTCCAGAATATGTCTATGGCTTTCTAAACTCATTTTATAAAGACATGAACTCCCCCACTGGTGTAAACAATCATGTTCAGGAAGCCTCGAGCATGCCACACGTTTTATGGGATATCCAAGAAAGATATAGTGATGAAGAATACAACCAGTTTCTAAATGATACTGTTGGATTTTTGGTCTATGCAGGTGAGCCAATTATTGAAAAACGAAAATCAATGGGCGTCTGGGTGATTGGTTTTTTACTTATCTTCCTGATATTTAGTTATGCTTTATATAAAGATATATGGAGGGAAGTTAAGTGACAAACGTTTCTAACAGAAGGTCAATGATGGGTTTATTTTCTGGGAATACATGCATCAGGTCGCACCAAGTTAGGTTTGTGCTCAGAGAGAAAGGAATCACAACGGATATTCAAAATGTTGATGGCAAAAAGGTTCCCGAAGATCTCATTGCTCTCAATCCATACGCTTCAATACCAACTCTCACTGACAGGGAACTGGTGATATATGACTCTCGTGTGATCATTGAATATCTTGATGAAAGATATCCTCATCCACCTCTAATGCCTGTTAGCCCTGTTGACAGAGCAAAGATAAGGTTGGCCCTCGTTTCCTTGGAAGCAGAGATTGTTTCAACCGCTATTGAGTTGGATGCTGCACTTGGAAGCAGGAATGAAAACAGCTTAAGAAAAAAACTGAAATCAATGCTGAACTCGTCTTTGGATTTATTTTCTGTGAACAAGTACTTTCTGAATGATGAATTGACAGTCATAGACTGTGTGTTGGCCCCAATACTCTGGAGATTAGAGTACTTTGGTATCTCGCTCGGAAAAGAACATAAAGCCATAACTGATTATATGGAGCGAGTTTTCTCTCGCGAAACATTTCAAAATAGTCTTAGCGAGGATGAAGAAGAGATGCACCTGTAGTGCTTGATTAATGAAGATCAAATGACAGGCACCCTTTATCTTGTTTCAACACCAATAGGCAACATCAATGACATCTCAATTCGAGCAATCGATGTTTTGAGTAGTGTTGATATCATTCTCACTGAAGACACAAGGGTCACATCTAAACTTTTGAAGCATCACTCAGTGGTGGCAAAGTCTTCTTTGCAATCATTCAATCAGATCAATGAGGATAGGAAAGCTCCTAATATTATTTTGGCATTAAAAGAAGGAAAAGAGATAGCGCTTGTGTCAGATGCAGGCACACCATTGATCAGTGACCCAGGTTATAAATTCATCAAGCATGCAAGAGAGAGTAACATTAAAGTGGAACCTGTCCCCGGTTGCTGTGCACTTATCGCTGCAATCACATCGTCAGGCTTACCTTCTGATCGATTTTCTTTTTATGGGTTTTTACCGAGAAGTGCTACCAAAAGGATCAATGAGCTTAAGAAAATAAGTGACAAAGAAGAAACATTGATTTTTTATGAATCCGTTCACAGAGTCCAATCTGCGATAGAGGATATGATCAGTGTTTTTGGAGGCAATAGGCCTGCGGTGCTTTGTAAAGAGATCACCAAGATTCATGAATCATTTATAGGCGAGACATTGTCTGATATCTCTATCTTTTTTAAAAAAAACGAAGATAAGATAAAGGGGGAGTTTACAGTTGTTGTTCAGGGCTCTTCTGCAAGCGAAGGCATTGGTGAAGAGCTTGATAGAGTTTTGAGGATACTCATGGGTGAGCTGTCTTTGAAGAAAGCTGTAGAGATTGCCTCAAAGATAACCAAACACAGCAAGTCTAAAATTTATGATCGAGCACTAAAGATTAAAAATCAATAGCCTTGAATTTTGAGACACATTGATTAATAATCCAGCTTGGAGTTGGCCAGACAATCGCTGAATTTCAGAGGAAAGTCCGGGCTCCTTCGGGAACGATGCCAGGTAACACCTGGAAGGCGCGAGCCTATGGAAAGTGCATCAGAAAATATACCGCTCTGATTATATAGAGTAAGGGTGAAAAGGTGCGGTAAGAGCGCACCGCCTTATTGGTAACAGTAAGGGCATTGCAAACCCCATCGGGAGCAAGACCAAATAGAAGAGTAATGATAACCCGTAATCACTCTTGGGTAGGTCGCTTGAGGTGTTTGGTGACAGGCATCCCAGATGAATGATTGTACAAAGACAGAACCCGGCTTATAGGCCAACTCCAAATTCTTAATTATCCCTTTTATCTATTGACATCATTTGTATATAAACTATAGTTGTCTATTAGTGGTAAAAAGTGGGATAAAACGCTTGATCTTACTGATAAACATGATGTTTAGAGGATTAAATAAAATTAGTTTAGATACTAAGGGACGGATATCCATTCCTACAAAGTATCGTTCAGAGCTCTCAAAGTACGGCTCCAATAAGCTCATATGCACCATTGATATAGATCAATGCTTGCTTCTGTATCCAAAAAAGATCTGGCTTAAGATTGAAAAAACAATTATGGATCTACCCTCGCTTGATCGTTCTAGTAGGATGCTTCAACGCCTAATGGTTGGTCATGCAAGTGAGATAGTGATCGACAGTCATAATAGATTATTGGTTCCAATTGAATTAAGAGAGTTTTCTGGAATCAAAAAATCAGCCATGTTTATTGGTCAAGGACAACGCTTTGAAATCTGGAATTATCAATCATGGAATCAGTCAAGAGATGCATGGTTGAAGAAAAGTGATTTTACATTAACAGAACAACTTAGAGATATTTCAATTTAGGCAGAATAAATATGGGTGAATTTGCTTTTGAATTAATGGACACAGATAGCCAAAGGGCCAACATAAAAGTCATTGGTGTTGGTGGAGGAGGGGGTAATGCTGTCAATCATATGATCAGAGAAGGCATCCAAGGCGTTAATTTTGTTTGTGCAAATACCGATACGCAGGACCTCTCATCATCGCCGGCTGAAGAGAAAATTCAGCTTGGTGTTGAAACTTCAAAAGGACTGGGTGCTGGCATGAATCCAGAGATTGGAAAAGCTTCTGCTGAAGAAGCGGCTGAAGCTATAAAAGCACTTCTTTCTGACACCGATATGTTATTCATAACAGCTGGATTCGGTGGAGGTACGGGTACTGGAGCCAGTCCAGTTATTGCAAAAATTGCGAAAGAGATGGATATATTAACAGTTGGCGTGGTTACAAAACCATTTCAATGGGAGGGCGATGAAAGGTCTTCTCTAGCTGAGCAGGGGCTCAGGGACCTTGAACAACATGTTGACTCTTTGATTGTGATTCCTAACGATCGATTACAGTCACTGGGCAAAAAAATTACCGTCTTTAATGCGTTTGATGCAGCCAATGATGTTTTATTAAATTCAGTTCAAGGGATAGTGGAGTTGATTACTGTTCCGGGTGTAATCAATCTTGATTTTGCCGATGTGAAAGCAGTGATGGGCAAGAAAGGGCGAAGCATTATGGGTTCAGCTGTTGCATCTGGACCCGATAGAGCAAGACTTGCTGTAGAAAAAGCAGTCAAGAGCCCCTTGTTGGAAGATATTAATTTAGAGGGTGCATCTGGAATACTTCTCAATGTCACTGTGGGAACTGATCTTGAGATTTCGGAGTTTAATCAAATAGGAGACATTGTTCAGGGTTATGCGGCAGAAAAATCAAAAGTCATTGTTGGTACTGCGCTATCGAGTGATCTTGAGAATGACAGCATAAGAGTGACACTGGTTGCTACAGGTTTAAGCGCATCAAAAACAGATGATTCCAAACAGAAAGATCGTGAAAGGTCCTTTGATGATTTAGATCGTCCCATTACAGCCAGGAATGGATTAAAACAACAAACAACTCAAGACATGTTCGAAAGCTTTGAGAAAGCAAAGCCAACAGGAGAACGCGAAGAAGAGTTACTGGATATACCTCGTTTTTTAAGAAGACAAGATCCTGATCTAGATTTCTGATACTGGCGCAAACCATGATCGATGAATCATTTCATATCCCGGTATTAACTGAGGAAGTTATTGAGTTCCTCCTGGTTAAGAAAAGCGGCACGTTTTTGGATGTGACATCAGGTTTTGGCGGCCACTCTGCTGCTATTTTAGAAGAATTAAATGGTGGCTCACTTATTGCAACGGACCAGGATCCTGAAGCCATCAGTTTTCTTAAATCAAAATTTAAAACTGAGGAGAGAATCAGTATTCATCAAGCTCGTTTTAGCGAATTACATAAATTATTTAGTGCAAATGATTTTGATGGAATACTGGCTGATATCGGAGTTTCTTCATATCAATTGGATACTGCAGAAAGAGGCTTTAGTTTCATGAAAGATGGTCCTCTTGATATGAGAATGAATCAAAATATAGGCGAAGATGCATCAAGCTGGTTGAATAACGCTCCAGAACAAGAGATTTCAAATATTATCTGGAAATACGGAGAAGAAAAAAAAGCAAAAAGAATCGCCAAAGCAATTGTTGAGGTCAGGAAGAGCTTTAAAATCAGAACAACAAAAGAACTGGCCGAAATCATTCTTGAAGAGACTCCAAGAAGGTTTAATGACAAGAAACATCCTGCAACAAAAACATTTCAAGCGATAAGAATATTTATCAATAATGAGCTTGAAGAGCTTGAATTACTGTTGGATTTCACATCAAAACATCTAAAAATTGGCGGCAGGACTTGCATCATTAGCTTCCATTCACTAGAAGACAGAATGGTGAAACGATTCTTTAGAGATCATTCTAGACGAGATCCGAAACTATCTAAGCTTCCAAACCTAGCAGATGATTCATCATTTAAGTTAGTCACCAAGGCCATAAAGCCAAGTGAAAATGAAATGAATATTAATCCAAGGTCAAGAAGTGCGACGCTTAGAGTGATCGAAAGGATAAAATGAAGTCAGAGAATATTCAATATAAATGGCTCTTTTTTTGGTATGTGATGGTTTGCCTTTCAGGTTTATACGAAGTTCAATTGCATTTTAATAAAAGGAATCTATTTCAAGAATACCAGACCATTGTTTCTGAAACTCAGAGAATCGAAATGGAGTGGAGGGAGCTTCAGCTTGATTATTCAGCATTGACGTCGGGAAAAAAAATTGGATTAACGGCCAAGGATAAAGCCAGTATGAAACTTCCAGATTCTAGGAAAATAAATTTACTTAGCAAAGATGAAGAGAACTGAGAAAGGATTAATAAAATCAAGATTTATATTCTTATTATGCCTGATATCAGTCATGCTATTGGGTCTATTCCTTCGTTCTTTCTATTTGCAGTATCTTGAATCCGACTTTCTGAATTCAGAGGGTGACAAGAAACATATTAAACACAAGACTATTCCTGCGAACAGAGGCAGTATCTATGATAAGAATGGTGTGCCACTTGCTGTGAGCATTCCTGTATATAGATTGATAGTTGACCCAAAAACGTTGCTTAAGAGAGATAATTACTCTCAACTATTGAGTTCACTCTCAAAAATAATCTCAAAGCCTAAAAGAGAAATCGATTCAGAAATAAGAAAGAGGAGCAGCAAAAGATACTTTGTGCTCAAAAGAGAATTAAGAAAAACTGAGGTCGAAATCGTACGTAAGGATAATTTTGGAAACTATATATGGCTTGAAACCTTTTATAAGAGGTTTTATCCGAATGGAGAAACTTCATCTCATTTATTGGGCTTCACTGACAATGAGGGCAGAGGACAAGAGGGTTTAGAGTATGCTTTAAACAAGGGACTCTCTGGAACCAATGGCTTAAAAAAGACACTTACAGATGTGCATCAAAAAAGTATTGCAGATGTGGAGATCATCAATGACCCTATAATTGGCGAAGATTTTTATGCAAGCATAGATATTAAGATACAACATTTTGCACATGAAGCACTGAAATCAGCAATTGAAAAAAATAATGCGAAGGGCGGATCCGTCGTTGTAATGGACGTAACCACTGGAGAGATTTTAGCAATTTCAAATCAGCCAGCCGGAGATCTTTCATTGTCAAAAAATAGAACACCCAAAATATATAAGAATAAAGCAATCACAGATAAGTTCGAGCCTGGATCCACATTCAAACCTTTAACGATGGCTGCAGCTTTGGAAAACAAAATTTATCAGGCTGACGACACTATAGACACATCGCCATACAAAATTGGTTCGAGAACCATTCAAGATCCAAGATATCATGGTATTTTATCTATGGAAGAGGTGCTCATAAAATCAAGCAATGCTGGCATCTCAAAGATAGCCTTGGAGATT
>JAPOHS010000130.1 GCA_029979325.1 Pseudomonadota bacterium
TGGGGACCGCTTGGATGGGTCTAAATTTGAAACAATACATCCCATATATAAAAAGGATGAAGCTGTAGATAATGCAATACAAGAGAATGGCATAATTGCTGTATATGAAAAAATAGAGCAACCTTCAATTTGGTCCCAGTTACTAGTTGGCGCATTTCCAATAATTTTATTACTTGGTTTATTTTTCTTCTTCATGAGACAGATGCAAGGCGGCATGTCTGGAAAAGGCGGACCAATGTCATTCGGTAAAAGTAAAGCTAAGCTTATGGAAGGAGGAAAAGTTAAAACAACTTTTAAAGATGTTGCTGGTTGTGAAGAAGCCAAGCAAGATGTCCAGGAGCTTGTAGATTTTTTAAGAGATCCCACTAAATTTCAAAAGCTTGGCGGCAAAATTCCAAGAGGAGTTTTAATGGTCGGGCCTCCAGGTACTGGTAAAACCCTTCTTGCCAGAGCTGTAGCAGGTGAAGCTAAAGTTCCCTTTTTTACAATATCTGGCTCAGATTTTGTTGAAATGTTTGTTGGTGTAGGTGCTTCAAGGGTTAGAGATATGTTTGATCAAGCAAAAAGACAATCTCCATGCATTGTCTTTATTGATGAAATTGACGCAGTAGGCAGACACAGAGGTGCTGGTTTAGGCGGCGGACATGATGAAAGAGAACAAACTCTAAACCAATTGCTGGTTGAAATGGATGGTTTTGAGGGTAATGATGGAGTCATTGTTATCGCAGCAACCAATAGACCTGATGTACTAGATCCAGCATTACTCAGACCAGGAAGATTTGACAGACAAGTTGTTGTAGGAAATCCAGATATAATTGGAAGAGAAGCAATTTTAAAAGTACATGTGAGAAAAATAAGCACTGGACCGGATGTAAAACTAAGAACAATTG
>JAPOHS010000131.1 GCA_029979325.1 Pseudomonadota bacterium
GAATATCAGCTTCGTTAACATATATTAAAGGAAAGTTTGTAACTGGACTATCAAGAGGTGACGGTAAAGAAGGAGAAGATATTACAGAAAATTTAAAAACAATAAAAAACATTCCAAAGGAAATTAAATCAAAAAGTTTTCCAAAAGAAATAGACATTAGAGGAGAGGTATTTATTCAAAATAGTGATTTTAAAAATTTAAAAGATAAATTTGCAAATCCTAGAAATGCAGCCTCTGGATCTTTAAGACAAAAAAATCCAAATGAAACAAAAAAAATACCTTTAAAATTTATTGCATATACTTTCGGATTTGAGCAAGGTTTAAAACAAAAAAGTCAATCTGATTATTTAAAAAAATTAGACGAATGGGGCTTTAAAACTAATCCACTAAATAAAATAATTTCTGGAATAAAAAATTTAATTCAAAATTATAATGAAATTGAGCAACAAAGAGCTAATTTAGATTTTGATATAGATGGTATAGTTTACAAAATTAATAATTTTGAATTACAAAAAAGATTAGGGAATGTTGCTAATGCACCAAGATGGGCAATTGCTCATAAGTTTTCTTCTAATAAAGCAATCTCTAAAATTTTAGATATTGATATTCAAATTGGTAGGACAGGTGCCTTAACGCCTGTAGCAAAAATTAAACCTATAAATATTGGAGGAGTGTTAGTTTCAAATGCAACTTTACATAATGAAGATGAAATAAATAGAAAAGATATTAGAATTGGAGACACAGTAACTGTCGAAAGAGCAGGAGATGTAATACCCCATATCCTTTCAGTTGATAAAAATAAAAGACCAAAAGAAAGTGTAAAATTTGTATTTCCAGAAAAGTGTCCATCATGTGGATCACAAGCAATAAAAGAATAT
>JAPOHS010000132.1 GCA_029979325.1 Pseudomonadota bacterium
AAAGTGCTTAACAGTCTCTGTCTTTTCGCTAAAAAATTCAGCCGAAGATGTGTTATTTTTTAAGGCATTTGATGCACGTTCAAGACTTAATAGCATTTGCCAAGAGGCCGTTATTGTGCCTGCCATCATGAGCGTATCAAATGCAATTTTTCCAATGAGTTCTTTGTTTTCAGAGTTTTTAAGAATCATTGAAATGGTTTTCTCAAGATCATTGATAGAGCCTGAGAAGCGCCTCAACTGACGATCGGTAACCAGCTCTGCAAGAGAGGGGTTTGTTGTAAGACTTTGCATCTCTTTAATGAGCTCTTTGGCTCCAAGCCCACCATCACTTATAATCTTTCTACCCACAAGGTCCATGGCCTGAATGCCATTTGTTCCTTCATAAATTGGCAATATTCGCGCATCTCTAAGAATTTGCGCAATGCCAGTTTCTTCAACATATCCCATTCCACCATGACATTGCAGGCTCACAGAGGCTACCTCTTGTGCAGTTTCTGTGCACCAGCCTTTAACAATCGGAGTCAATAGTCCAAGCCGCCTCTCATGTTCTTGAAGGGCTTCAGTCGGCAGGCTGCTTAAGGAATAGTCTACCTCTGCACAGGCAGCATAAGTCAGTGCCCGAGCAGCCTGAGTAATGGACTTCATGTTAGCGAGCATTCTTTGAACATCTGGATGTCTAATGATAGGTCCGGGCTCATTAAAGCCAGGAGCAACGCCTTGAACTCTTTCGTTGCAAAAACTAAGCGCTTGCTGATATGCTCTCTCTGAGACCGAAACGCCCTGAAGGCCAACAGTTAGTCTTGCATTGTTCATCATGGTGAACATACACTGAATGCCTCTATTTTCATCGCCA
>JAPOHS010000133.1 GCA_029979325.1 Pseudomonadota bacterium
AAATGATTCCAAATCGAAGAATTTATTGGAGAGGTAATAGCTTTTTGCTTATATGCCTTTTCTTCACGCAAATTATCATCAAGACCATCACTGTTTCCTAGACGCTTATACCATGCTGAGTTTTTTTGGAGATTCTCTAGGAGATTCTCATGAAGTACTTTGAGGCATCTTTTTGGATTTGTTGGGTTGATATAACATTTTCTGTTACCGCCCTCTGCAAAAGATTGCACTCCATCTAAGTTAATCATTTGAGAATAATAACCCATGATAAAACTTGAAACATCACTAATACTTCCCTAAGTGATTTATTCTTATATAATGAGCGGCTCTAAAACATATATGTTTTTGGGCCTGTAGCTCAGTTGGTTAGAGCAGTGGACTCATAATCCATTGGTCGGAGGTTCGAGTCCTCCCGGGCCCACCACCTAAGTTAACTTAGGGCATTATAACTGCTTTGGTCTCTAGGCACTCCTCTAACCCATGAAGGCCATGTTCTCTGCCATTACCAGAAGATTTATAACCTCCAAAAGGCGCTCCTGTTCCTCTCGCTCCTCCGTTAATAATAACTTGTCCAGCTCTAATCTTTCTTGCAACTTGGTTAGCATGAACTGGCTCACCTTGAACGTAACCAGCCAATCCATATTCAGTATCATTGGCCATCTCAATCGCTTGCTCTTCTGAATCATATTTTAGAATTGATAAGACCGGACCAAAAATTTCTTCTTTTGCTATTCTCATCTCATTTGTAACATTAGTAAATATTGTAGGCTTAATAAAGTAACCTTTGTTTAATCCATTAGGTAGCTCAGGCCCTCCAGCTGCTAATGTTGCTCCTTCAGAAATTCCACT
>JAPOHS010000134.1 GCA_029979325.1 Pseudomonadota bacterium
ACTACAGCTCCAGGCTGTGGCCAAAGTGCAAAGTCAGGAGTGTCACCTGATTCCATTTGAATTTGTATTTCTTGCTCAAAGTTATCTGATCCAGTGTAAGAAACAACAATACCTGTTTCTTCAGTGAAGGAATCAAATGCAGCTCTAAATAGATCTTGCTCAACACCGATCAATGCACCGGTAATTGTGACTTCTTCGCCTTCAAGGCTTCCGCCACCACAAGCTCCAAGAATTAGAGTTAAGAGTAAGAAACTAACCAATAATGGTTTCTTCATTTTTCCCCTTTGTGTATACGTACGTATGCTAAAAATAAGGAATTTTTAGCTTTTTCTATTTTATTAAATTATTTATTATTTTCATATTGAAAATTGAAAAAATTAAAATTCTATTTGGTTATATTTCTGAAATTGTTATGTGCCCGGGGGGGGACTCGAACCCCCACATCCTTTCGAATAACGGATTTTAAGTCCGTCGCGTCTACCAATTCCGCCACCCGGGCTAATATCTAATTTAGTATTTTTTGAGTATTAGACCCTCTAAAATATCGTTTTTTGAAATTATAATTGGAGAATTGCTGTAATGGCTAAGAATTATTTCTAATAAAAATACACCAGATGAAATAGTTGCTGCTCTTTTAGGATCAATACCTTTAAATTTTGTGATAATTTCTGCTTCACTCATTTTTAGTAATCTATTATTTATTTCTTTAATGTTATCAACGCCAATTGATATTTCATGCAGCTCTTCTTCGTTAAAATTTTGTTGATTTAGAAATATTGATCCCAATGAGAGTGCTGTACCTGATACTCCGATTACATTTTTTTTATTTTTAATATCT
>JAPOHS010000135.1 GCA_029979325.1 Pseudomonadota bacterium
ATATCTGCTACTACTTTAGCGCTTATGGGGACTCTTGCTGATCTTACTCTTCTATCTTGTCTCGCATATCCATAATAGGGGACTATCGCAGTTATTCTTGCAGCTGATGATCTTTTTAATGCATCAGCTAAAAGCATTAATTCCATTAAATTTTTATTTGAAGGAGCACATGTTGATTGCAGTATGAAGGTATCATGACCTCTTACATTATTTTCAATCTGGACTTTTATTTCCCCGTCAGAAAAATACCCAACATCAGCTTTAGAAACCTTTATACCCAACAATTTTGCAACTTCATTTGCTAAATCTGGATTGGCTGTTCCGGTAAATAAGTCAAGAACTTGTTTACTCATTATATTTCCTCATTAATGGCTGGGGTGGTAGGATTCGAACCTACGCATGACGGGATCAAAACCCGTTGCCTTACCGCTTGGCTACACCCCAATGTCACACAAACTCCCTTAAAGGCGAATATTGTAAAGGTTTAGCTAAAAAGAATCTCCAATTAGATGGAATTATTTTTAATATTTTTTCTTTTTCTTGTGCATTATTATATTTAATAAACATAGCTGAGCCACTACCTGAAAGACAAATTTCATAATCTTTATTAATTTTGTTATAAAAATCTTCAATTTCTTTATTATTTTTAATAAAAATTGCCCAAAAAGAATTTTGATGGTTTTTAAAGTCTTTTAAGTTTGACTCGCTATACAATGAGAACATTTTTTTAGTTGAATTAAAAATATTAGGGACCATAACCACATAGTTTGATGTATCAGACAATTTTTCTTTAAAAATATTTCCAATGCCTTTGGCATGAGCATTA
>JAPOHS010000136.1 GCA_029979325.1 Pseudomonadota bacterium
GACCATAAATCCAATAGGCTTGATTGCTAGGAAGGTAGCGTCCCCATTGTTACTAATGACCATTTTTTCATTTTCAGGCTGCCCAAAAATAAGCTGTGATATTGGGAGCAAGCCATCCCAAAAAATATCTGGCATATTGCCTTCGGAGAGTTCAAAAAGTATTTTTGCTAACTCTCCTTTGCTAGTATCAGGATTGTAACCAGTTGGGCCAAACTTATTGCCATGGATCTGAATAGATTTTGGGTGAGGGTAGTATGCCTCATCATCTGTTTCATTGCCGTATGTTACAACTGCAATGTTAACCGTATCATTGTCACCAATTTCATTATCAAAAATTTCTACATCTGAATTTGCTTGAATAATAATCCCTGTGCCCCTTGGCACCTCACCTACGATGTTTCCTTCTGGAGCAAAGTTATCAGTGTTGTTTCCAACGGAGCGATTATTAAAGACTCTTACATGATGCCCACCTTGCTGAGGTAAGCCAGGTAAATCAAAAACCAATATTCCGCCAGTGTTATTGGTAGCAATATTATTAAAAACATCTGCATAGTAAGAATTTTCAATCTCAATTCCAGCCACATTAAATTCAGCCCTACTATTGCGAACAATAATATTTTTTGATTGCCCGACATAGATTCCTGCATCAGATGCACCTATTGCCACACATCCATCAATCAATACATTGGTGGATTCCACGGGATAGAGACCATAGGCACCATTTTCTGGGCTGGGTCCATTTGTCCATTCAGTTTTTACCCTCAAGAATTTGATGTTGGTAACACCTTTGACTTTAATTGCATCACCTTTAGC
>JAPOHS010000137.1 GCA_029979325.1 Pseudomonadota bacterium
GTCGGTAAGCTAATGTTGGATCAATTTCATTCTTAATTTTATTTAGAATATCTAAAACTTTTGAGGGACAATTATCCATATCCACTTCATAGGTATCTAGCCTTGGATTCTCCTCTGTAGAAGGATCCCATCTATAAACATTAACTTTTCTTATATTTTTTGAACCAGTTTTATCTTGAAAATATTTACCTTGAGTAACCTCAGAATTCTTAGGTAAATTGATTTGAACCATTAATACACTCTTTCTTGTGGTGGAAAGTATTGCACTTCATTAGTTAAAGTAGATTTGTGTACTTCTCTATAACTTATTTTTGAATTCTTTCCATCACACCATGCTAGTGTATGTTGCATGAATTTTTCATCATCTCTTTTTGGATAATCATCTCTTGCATGAGCTCCTCTGCTTTCTTTTCTATGATATGCAGAATCCACTGTTGTTATGGCTTGTCTAATAAGATTATCAAATTCTAAAGTTTCCACTAAATCAGTATTAAATACTAAAGACCTATCTTTAACAGAAATAGAATCCATTCCATCATATGTTTTTCTGATTTCATCAACTCCTTCTTTAAGTGTTTTTTCCGTTCTAAAAACTGCACATTTAGATTGCATAGTTTTTTGCATAGAAAGTCTTAGATCTGCTGTACTGTTTTCACCATTTGCATTTCTAAGTTTATCAAACCTATCTAAACATTTTTGAGTTTCAGACTCTCCAATTTCTTCATGAGGCGTTCCCGGTTTAACCAATTCAGCGGCTCTTTTTGCAGCAGCTCTTCCG
>JAPOHS010000138.1 GCA_029979325.1 Pseudomonadota bacterium
CCTGTGCTTGTGGATAGTAAAAAAGTGGGCTCTATGAATGCAATGGTTTATTCACCCAGACTCAAGAAGAACATTTGCTATACAATTTTAGATATTGAGCATGCCCATAGTGGCCAAGACATTATTATTGCCTCTCCAGACAAAGATCTTCTGGCAACCACAGTTGAGCTTCCTTGGCTTAAAAGAACTTAAGAGGAAACTTCAGAAATTAATTAATATCTTACTCTCTCGTTCTCAGGATCATACAAGGATCCTTTACCAACTATTTGTACGGTCAAAGGATAAACACCATCACCATCTTCATTGAAGTATTCAAGTGAAAGTGATTTCCCTTTTTTAGCAATTTCTCTAGGAAGGTAGCCCATAACAACAAATTTTTTAATTGATGGGCAGTAAGACATACCAGTAGTATATGATCTTCGACCCTTGCTATCGATGGGAACTTCACCAGTTTTAGGATCTATAATAGGTGCTGTACCAACAGGATAGCGCGGAACACCTGATACATTCAGGTCATCTAATGTCATGGTGCAGAGGATAGCGCTTGGCTCTTCATCACGATGAATAAGATGGGCTGCTTTGCCATGAAAATCAGCCTCTTTAACAAGACGTCTTTCAATAGCTGATTCACAAGCATTGTATTCAGATTCCAAATCTGCGCCCTGAAGCCTAAAACTCTTTTCAAGTCGTCTGCTGTTGGCATAGGTTTCAATTCCTACCGGCACAACTCCAACTTCCAATAATGAGTCATATAGTGCCAGTCCTTCTTCGGGATC
>JAPOHS010000139.1 GCA_029979325.1 Pseudomonadota bacterium
ATCTTTTTTCTCAACAACCCACTCTGGCTTTCTACATTCTTTTGCCAAATCTTCGATCATCTGAATAACTGGCACAAAACCTTCATGACCAAATTTAACTGCATTTAACATTTCTTCTTCCGTTAAACCATTTGCTTCAGATTCAACCATTAATACAGCGTCTTTAGTTCCGGCCACAACTAAATCTAATTTAGAATTTTTAAGTTCAACTTTTGATGGGTTTAAAACATATTTTCCATCTATAAAACCAACTCTAGATGCCCCAACAGGTCCTAAAAATGGCATACCTGAGATTGCTAGAGCTGCTGATGAAGCAATGATTGATAAAATATCTGCTTCATTTTCTTTGTCATAAGAAATTACAGTTGGAAGTACTTGTACTTCATTTTTAAATTCATCTGGAAACAAAGGTCTGATCGGTCTATCAATTAATCTTGAGATTAATGTTTCGCTCTCTGTTGGCCTTGCTTCTCTTTTAAAATATCCACCAGGAATTTTTCCTGCTGCATAATATTTTTCTTGATAATTTACTGATAAAGGAAAGTAATCTACATCTGGATTTACTTTTTTTGCTCCAACAGCTGTAGCTAATACAACTGTTTCACCACATTGTGCAATAATTGCACCATCTGCTTGTCTTGCTATTTTTCCTGTTTCTAAACTTATCTTTTTTCCTGCTACTTCTATTTCCTTCTTTACTACCTTAAACATTTATTTCCTACTTACTTCCTTAGATTTAGTTTTGATATTACTTCCTTATAAGACTCGATTT
>JAPOHS010000013.1 GCA_029979325.1 Pseudomonadota bacterium
GCATTTTTGCCATATATGTTTCAAGAGTTGCACCTACACCTCTGGTTGATTCCACTCAAAGTCAAAGACCTTAGTATTAAAAAAAAGAATTAAGTAGAGATCTGGCGCGCCCGGAGAGATTCGAACTCCCGACCTTGTGGTTCGTAGCCACACGCTCTATCCAACTGAGCTACGGGCGCAATACTAAACATTATAAAGAATAAGATTGTTTTCTGTGAGTTAGAATTGATCTTTGCGATTTCTTATCTCAGCAAAGACTTCAGTTCTACTGGATTCCACCATGCCCAGTTCCAATCTTATTTCATGATCATCTGATCTAAGGAAAGGATTTGTTTTTTTCTCTAATTGAAGTTGAGTGGGTACTGTCGGAATCAGATCTTTACGCAAAGCCTCAACTTCTGATTTTCTTTTGATAAGATCTTCATTCTTTCCGTCAACTGTGATTGCAAATTCAGCATTGGTTTGGGTGTATTCATGTGCACAGTAGAGCATGGTTTCATCGGGCCATGACATGATTAAATCAAGCGATTCAAGCATTTGTTGAGGCGTTCCCTCAAAAAGACGACCGCAGCCCATTGCAAAAATGGTGTCACCGACAAAGGCAATCTTTTCACTCTCGAAATAATAGACCATGTGCCCTGTTGTGTGCCCAGGTGTATGAAATCCTTTGACCTCAAAAGACCCAAATTTAAATTCTTGACCGTGTTCAATGGTCAGATCTATTCCTGGAATTCTGTCTTTATCTTGAAGGGGGCCGATGATTGTACAATTTGTTTTTTTCTTGAGCTCCAGATTACCGCCTGCGTGATCATAATGATGATGTGTATTGATGATGTGTGTTAACTGCCAACCTTTTTGATTCAGTGCACCCTCAATGGCACTGACTTCTGGTGTATCAACTGTAGCTGTCAGATTCTCAGCTGGATCATGGATCAGAAAACCATAGTTATCCGATAAACACGGGAACATGAAAACTTCAAGCTCTGTATTCATTGGAGTTTATTCCTCATTCAATCGTGGCATCAATTCCACGAGATTACAGGGTTTTGTCCTGCTGTCTAATTGATCTTTGATTAAGAAATTCCATCCATCCTTACACGCACCTGGTGAGCCGGGTAGGCAAAATATGAATGTTCCATTGGCAACACCAGCAAAAGCCCTTGATTGCAGTGTTGAGGTTTTAATATTTTGATACGAAAGACTCCTAAACATTTCACCAAAGCCATCAATCGTTTTATCGAGCAGTGGAAGGATGGCTTCAGGCGTCCCATCTTTCCCTGTGATGCCGGTCCCGCCAGTGGTGATGATGCCGTGAATATTCTCATCCAAGATCCATTGTGAGACGATCGCTCTGATTTCATATAGGTTATCTTTACAGATTTTTCGATCACCCAGAAAGTGCCCTTGCTCTTTCAATGCGGAAACAAGATATTCACCCGAGTCATCCTGCTCCATGCTTCTGCTATCCGAGATGGTCAAGACAGAAATATTGATTGCCTTGAGTACATTATTTTGATCGTTATCCATCCTTACATTTTATTTTACATTTAGAGACATATCCATTGATTGAGTTAGAAATTAGAGCGTACAATAGGCATATATTTTTTTGAGGACAATTCGATGAGCAATGCTTTACCAAATTTAGAACATTATTGGATGCCATTCACTGGCAATAGGTACTTTAAGAAGAATCCAAGAATGTTTAAGGAAGCAAGCGGCATGCATTACACCACATATGACGACAAAACCGTCATGGACGGTGTCTCAGGTCTTTGGTGTTGCAATGCAGGGCATTGTCATCCAAAAATAGTTGAAGCCATTCAAAAACAAGCAGAAACATTGGATTATGCAACCGCATTTCAGCTTGGTCATCCAACCATCTTTGCGATGGCTGAAAAATTGGTGGACATGGCGCCAGATGAATTGACGCATGCTTTTTTTACTAACTCGGGTTCAGAGGCTGTCGATACGGCTCTTAAAATTGCTCTTGCGTACCATCGAGCCAGAGGTGAGGGACACAGAACAAGATTGATTGGCAGAGAGAAGGGATATCATGGTGTTGGTTTTGGAGGCATTTCAGTCGGTGGCATGTCACCCAATCGCAAGATGTTTGGCGCGATGCTACCCGGTGTAGATCATTTAAAGCATACCCATAATCTTGAGCACAATGCTTACTCAGTTGGACAACCAAAATGGGGAGATCATCTTGCTGATCAGCTCACAGAAATATTGATGTTGCACGACCCGTCCACAGTGGCGGCTGTGATCATGGAGCCCATCGCTGGCTCAGCTGGAGTCTATATTCCTCCTGTTGGTTATCTCAATAAAATCAGAGAAATTTGTGATGAGCATGGAATTTTACTCATCCTTGATGAAGTCATTACCGGATTTGGCAGAACTGGAAGTAATTTTGGTTCAGATGCATTTGGTGTGACACCGGATATCATGACCATTGCAAAAGGGATGACGAGTGGAACAGTTCCAATGGGTGGGGTATTGGTTAAGGAAGAGATTTACGATACTTTCATGACTGGACCTGAGGATGCGATCGAGTTTTTTCACGGTTATACCTACTCAGGTCATCCTTTGGCTGCAGCAGCAGGACTGGCAACGCTCAAGGTTTATGAAGAAGAAGGACTTTTTGAAAATGCAAGAAAGCTGGCACCCGTTTTGGAAGAAGAGATCCATCAAATCAAAGGAACAAAACACGTCATTGATATCAGAAATTTTGGATTGTTGGGTGCAGTTGAATTGAATCCCATTGAAGGCAAGCCAACTGCAAGGGCGCTCAATGTATTTAGAGAATGTTATGACAGAGGCGTTCTGATCAGAACCACTGGCGATACGATTGCCATGTGTCCACCTTTCATTGCGACGGCAGATGATGTTCGAAAAGTGGTGAATACCGTCAAAGAATCACTAGAAGCGATCGACTAAGAGAAAATCATGGCATCAATCATCAATCATTGGATCAATGGCGAATTACAACCATCAACGTCTGAGCGATATGGTGAGGTATTCAATCCTGCAACGGGTGAAGTCAGTGCATCGGTCTCAATGGCTAATTCTGATGATCTGAATAAAGCAGTTGAAGCCGCCTCTAAAGCTTTTGAATCCTGGTCAGAAACTTCTGTAACAAAACGAGCCCAAATCTTCTTCAAATACAAAGAGTTGATTGAAGCAAACAGAGATGAGCTCATAGAGTTGATCACTCGAGAGCATGGGAAAGTGACCGCAGATGCTGCGGGCTCTTTACAAAGAGGTATTGAAGTCGTTGATTTTGTCTGCGGCATTCCGCATTTACTCAAAGGCGAGTTCAGCGAGCAAGTTGGAACAGGCATCGATTGTTATTCCACCAGGCAGCCAATTGGAGTTTGCTCAGGCGTGACACCGTTTAACTTTCCTGCAATGGTTCCAATGTGGATGTTTCCAATTGCCATTGCTTGTGGGAATACTTTCATACTGAAGCCATCAGAAAAAGACCCTTCATGTGCAATGAGGCTTGCAGAACTTCTTCACGAGGCCGGATTACCCAACGGTGTTTTAAATGTTGTGAATGGCGACAAGGAAGTCGTCGATGCCATTTTGGAGCACTCATTGATTAAGACATTCAGTTTTGTTGGCTCAACGCCAGTTGCACAATATGTTCATGAGAAAGCATCTGCCAACGGAAAAAGGGTTCAAGCATTGGGTGGAGCAAAGAATCATGCCATTGTTTTAGAAGATGCATCGCTTGAGCAAACTGCAAATGCAATCATCGGTGCCGCATATGGTTCGGCAGGAGAAAGATGTATGGCCATTTCAGTTGTTGTCGCAGTCGAAGGCATTGCCGATGATCTTTGTAAGTTGCTCAGTGAAAAGGCTCAGTCTCTTAAGATCGGTCCGGGAAATGAGCCTGAAAATGAAATGGGGCCACTGATAACAGATGATCATAAAAATAAAGTCATGGATTATATCCAACAAGGCATAGACGCAGGTGCAACGGTATTGTTGGATGGGCGAGACCATGAAATCACAAGCAAACAAGGATTCTTTCTTGGACCAACTCTTTTTGACCATGTGAATCCAGAAATGAGCATTTATAAAGAAGAAATATTTGGCCCGGTTCTTGTTGTGCTCAGAGTCAAAGATTTTAATGACGCCATACAATTGGCAAATGAACATCAATTTGGTAACGGTGTTGCCATTTTCACCAATCAAGGATCAAAGGCCAGAGAATTTGTTCATTCAGTCGAGGTTGGCATGGTTGGCATCAATGTTGCCATACCTGTTCCGCTCTCATTTTATACATTTGGTGGATGGAAGGATTCCATTTTTGGTTCGTCAAATATATACGGGATGGACGGCATAAGATTTTTTACTAGAACAAAAACTATTACAGCCAGATGGGTCGAAGATGATGGATCAATCAATCTCTCGATGCCAACCGTTAAATAAGAAGGAGTTATGTGATGTTGATTGGTGTTCCAAAGGAAATTAAATCGGATGAATACAGAATCGGGCTTACACCAGAAAGCGTTGAGAAGCTGACTCAATCTGGACATCAGGTATTGATTGAGCAAAACGCTGGTCTCGGGATCGGCAGAGACAACCGAGCTTATGAAGACGCTGGAGCAGAAATTGTTCAAACAAGAGAAGAGGTCTTCGAAAGATCAGAGATGATTGTCAAGGTTAAGGAGCCTCAGCTTGATGAATGTGCATTGTTGCGACCCGATCAGATTTTATTTACCTATCTCCATTTGGCTCCAGATCCTGAGCAAGTCAAAGCACTGCTGGCCTCTGGTTGCAGGGCAATCGCCTATGAGTCCGTTAAAGCCAATGATGGATCATATCCGCTGCTGACCCCAATGAGTGAGGTGGCAGGAAGAATGGCTGTTCAAGCGGGAGCGACATATCTTGAGAAAGCAAAGGGAGGATTGGGACGATTGATTGGAGGCGTGACCAATGTTGACCCTGCCGAAGTGGTGGTGATTGGAGGAGGAGTTGTGGGATACAACGCGATCGAAATTGCGATTGGCATGCAAGCCAATGTCACTGTTTTAGATAAATCAGCAGAACGACTGGATCAGCTGGAATCAATTTTTGGGGACAAACTCAATGCCGTGCTTGCCACGGATGAAAACAATCGTGAATGTGTAAAAGCTGCAGATATTGTCATCGGAGGTGTTTATATTCCGGGGGCATCTGCACCCAAATTAATCAGTCGAGAGCTGGTAAAATCGATGAAAGATGGTTCAGTCTTTGTTGATGTTGCAATCGATCAGGGAGGCTGCTCGGAGACTTCAAAACCAACCACTCATTCAGAACCCACTTATATAGAAGAGGGCGTGTTGCACTATTGTGTGGCAAACATGCCAGGTGCCGTTCCCATGACTTCAACTTATGCATTGAATAATGCAACGATTTCATATGTATTGAGTCTTGCCAACAATGGATTCAATGAGGCGCTTACTCTTGATGATGGATTTTGTGAAGGACTGAATATACACAGCGGTAAAGTCACCATTGCTGCAGTCGCTGAAGAGCATGGTTATGAGTACCATGACCCCATTGACCTGATCAAAGGTCTCGGTCAGTAAATGACAAATCTAACTCATTTGAGTCCCATACGGGACCATCTTGGAAGACCTCTGAAAGACCTTAGAATTTCTGTCATGGATCGCTGCAACTTCAGATGCATCTATTGCATGCCAGAGGAGAAGTTTCACTCAGGTTTTAATTTTCTTAAATCCAGCGAAAGATTGTCATTCGATGAGATTTTAAGAGTCACCAAGCTTTTTACTGATTTGGGCGTGAGCAAAATCAGGATTACAGGCGGGGAACCGTTATTGAGAGTGAATCTATCGGAACTCATAGGAGACCTATCGACACTAGAGAAAATAGAAGACATTGCTCTGACAACAAATGGCGTTTTACTCAAGAAGTATTCCGAGGAGCTCAAAGCATGCGGTCTGAATCGCATCACTGTGAGTCTTGATTCCATTGATCCTGAGCAATTCAGAAAAATGACAGGCGGAAGAGGCAAGCTCGAAACAGTCCTAGAGGGCATCAGTGAGGCACTCTCAGTTGGATTCAAGCAGGTCAAAATCAATGCGGTTATAAAAAAAGGCATCAATGATGATCAAGTGATTGATATGGTTGATTATTTCAAAAAACAATCAGTCATCATTCGTTTTATCGAGTACATGGATGTTGGCAATTTGAATCAGTGGAAACTGAATGAGACAGTCGGCAGTGATGAGATCATTAAAAAACTTTCTGAGAAGTGGCAATTAGATCCGCTTGATAAGAACTATGAAGGCGAGACCGCTCAGAGATATCAGATCAGCGGAAGCGAAACTGAAATTGGCTTAATTTCTTCTGTAACAAAACCATTTTGTGGTTCCTGCACCAGAGCAAGATTGTCATCGGACGGAAAGCTTTACAATTGCTTGTTTGCATCGGAAGGCAAAGACATCAGGAGTTGGGTTCGTAACGGCAAGTCAGATGAATATATAAGAAATGAACTCGCATCGATATGGAAAGTCAGAAGAGATCGGTACAGTGAATTAAGATATAGCGATGAGATCGATAAGACCGATGAAAAAGTAGAAATGTATTACATAGGTGGATAGATTGTTCTAATGAAGCAAAGAATGGAGAAAAAAAGATGAAGGGATTGATGATGGATACGCCATTAATGATTGGTTCAATAATGGATCATGCCGATAAGAATTTTCCTGACCAAGAGATCGTTTCGGTCGTGGCAGATCAGCCGGATTTCAGATACACGTTTAAAGAGGCATTCCAAAGAACAAGGCAGTTGGGAAATGCTCTTAAATCATTGGGCATCGATGTCGGTGATCGAGTCGGAACACTGGCATGGAATGATCACAGACATTTTGAACTCTATTATGCAATATCTTCATCAGGAGCCATTTGCCATACGGTTAACCCACGATTATTCCCTGAGCAACTCATATACATCATGAATCATGCAGAAGACAAAGTTGTTTTTTGTGATCCCATGTTCGTTCCACTGCTTGAAAGCATTCAAGACCAGTTAAACAGCATCGAACATTTTATTGTTTTAACTTCTGAAGATTCTATGCCAGATTCATCACTGAAGGGTTTGTTATGCTATGAATCCATTCTGGCTGAAGAATCAGATGAAATAGAATGGCCTGAGTTTGATGAGACCACTGCGAGCGGCATGTGTTATACATCGGGAACCACGGGAGATCCAAAAGGTGTGCTCTACAATCACCGAGCCACTGTTCTTCATGCATATGCTGCCGGTCTGCCAGATGTCTTTGGCGTCTCAGCAACCGATGTCATTTTGCCGATCGTTCCAATGTTTCACGTCAATTCTTGGGGTTCAATTTATGTTGGACCCATGGTTGGTAGCAAGATCGTGCTTCCTGGACCAAAAATGGGTGACGGAGAAACCCTGCAACAACTCATTGAAGCAGAAGAAGTCACAATCTCTATGGGCGTGCCTACCGTTTGGTTGAATTTATTGCAGTTTCTGGAGGAGTCAGGAAAAACTGTGCCAACGCTTAAAAGAGTGGTAGTTGGAGGAGCTGCATGCCCTTCATCTGTCATGACAGAGATGAAGGAAAAACATGGTGTTTATGTTCATGTCGCATGGGGCATGACTGAAATGAGTCCACTTGGGACTTTCAATACTTTTAGAAGCGGGATGGAAGATCTTGAAGGAGAGGAGCTTCTTGAAATGAAGTTGAAAGCTGGACGAGGTGTATTCGGTGCAGAGATGAAAATAACAGATGATGACAACAATGAGCTTCCTTGGGACGGAGTTGCTTTTGGAAGTTTAAAAGTAAGGGGAGCATGGATCTTGAACGAATACTTCAAGGCAGAACCGGGATCAACTTTGGAAGATGACGGTTGGTTTGAAACCGGTGATGTTGCAACAATTGATCCCAATGGATTTATGGCCATTACAGATCGAACAAAAGATGTTATTAAATCCGGTGGAGAATGGATCAGCTCAATCGATCTTGAGAATACTGCAACTGATCATCCAAAGGTTGCTGAGTCTGCCGTGATTGGAGTCTATCATCCACAATGGACTGAGAGACCATTGCTTTTAGTGCAAACCAAAGAAGGCGAGAGTGTCTCAAAAGAGGAGATGCTCGCTTGGTTTGATGGAAAAGTCGCGAAGTGGTGGATTCCGGATGATGTTGTTTTTGTGGATTCGCTCCCTCACACTGCGACAGGAAAAATTCAAAAGTTTGAGTTACGTCAACAGTTCAAAGATTATAAATTGCCAAATACAGAAGGTTAGATTGCATAAGAATAATTGATTAATCGCTCAAAAAGATGGGTAACAAAGAAAAAATCTTCAAACTGCTGTCTCAAAATAAGCCTCCATGCTTAGAGACTCTAAGAGGCAATATCACTGGATTTGATGAAAAGGAAAAAACAGTGACGATGGAGTTTGATGCAATTCCTGATTTTTGTCATTCAGAAGCACAAATTGTTCAAGGCGGTTTTGTTACAGGCATGTTGGATGCTTCAATGGCTCATCTTGTCATTATTCTGGAGCAATTTAAGTACAATCCTGTGTCATTGGACATCAACGTTAGCTTCCTGAAGCCAGCGCATCCGGGATTATTGGTCGTTAAGTCAAGAATACTGAGAATGGGGAAAAGCATTGCTTTTATGTATGCAACCATGAAGCAAGATGAAGAGATGATTGCTTCAGCCACATCCACTCTAAAATTGATCCCTGTTGCAAAAAGACCGCTTTAAGACTTTGTAAGATTTTTAAGAGTCAAATCTTATGACCATATTATTGGTCATCTCTTTTTTTATTGAGGTCTCAGGACCATGTCCGGTGATCACCGTTGTTGCTTCATCGAGCGTATAGATTTTATTTTGAATAGAGGATTTCAGTTTTTTAAAATCTCCCCCCGGTAGATCAGTCCTTCCTACAGATCCATTGAATAGCGTATCACCAGCAACAAGCAAATTAGCTGAATCAAAATGAAAACTAACAGATCCAGGAGTATGACCAGGGGTATGGAGACAAACCCCATCACAATGAACCAACTCTTGTTCATCCTCGATTTTGAAATCAGGAGGAGGGGTGGGTTTAAACTCGATGTTGAAATAGCTGCATTGCATTTCAAGGCTATCCCATAGAAATCGATCATCATCATGTAAATAGATCGGTGCGCCTGTTTTTTCTTTGATTTCAGCTGATGCCAAAAAGTGATCAAAATGGGCATGCGTGTGATATATGCCCTCCAATTCGATTTCCATTTCATTGATGGTCTCCATTATTAGATCGGGATCGCCACCTGGATCGATAAGGTATCCTTTGCCTGATTCTGTATTGCTAAGTATGGTGCAATTGCATTGCAATGGACCCACTGGAAAACTTTTATGAAGTATTGTCATATGATTTTAAATTTAATATGTGGCTATAATATCAGTAAGCAAATATTGTAAAAAATATATCTGTGAAATAGGGGATTTCATTGAAAAAAATTAATCCATACATTCTTTCATTTTTTTGTCTATTTTTTATTGGCGCCTGTTCGCAGTATTCTTCGCAACTTAAACCCAGAAATGACAACACAGAGAGAGTCGGAGTGCTTTTTGTTTCACACGGTGGGAACGAAGTATTCAACGAGAAAGGCATATGGGATGTAACCGTCCAAATCTTTTCATATGATGAAAACAGCCCACTGTATCGAAATGTTTTATGGAATGAGGAGTTTTGGCCAAAACTTTTAAAATATGGAAATGCACAAAAAAATCTTGGCAAATATTCATTCGAATATGAACGAATCGGCGGAATAGATCCTTATCCGGCAGCCAAGAGAAAAGTAACAAAGGAATTGACCCGGATTCTCAACCAAACAGAGAAAAGCACTGATATTGATTTCGTTGTAGACAAAATGACTTGGATCAGCCCTGAGATCGATGAAATTGCACACCCGAGAAGACTTTACAATCCGGGCGTAGAAGATGGTTCAATATTGCGGTTTTGTGACAGTGAATGGAGAAGATGCAGGCTCGATCGATTCGATGTGGATGGACCAGTGGAGCGATTATTATCGGTGGGTGTTGATCGGATCATCATGATTGATTTGACCACAGCAGGTGCCCGATTTTCAAAAACATATGACAGCTATCAAATTGCAAGAGAGTTGATCAATGATCACAATAAAAAAAATGATACCGATGTAGTTTTAGATTGGGCCAATGATCCGAGATCTGCGATGGATGCCTCTTACCCAGTTTCCAATACCAAATGGACAAGATCTTCGAGAGCAGCGGATTCAAATCCATTGATTGATATTGAATCTTATCCTAATCCTGTTATTTCAGATCAACGTTTGGCAGAGTTTCATGTGCAGGGTATAGAAAAAAGATTCAGTGAGGAGATCCCAATGGAAGAGACCGGAGTTTTGCTGGTTAATCATGGAATCTTTCCTGGCGCTGAGCTTTTTGATCCAAAGATCAACGATACCCTCATCCTCAATAACAATATAAAAGATGCCCTTATTCAGAAGCACCCAGGGTTAAAGTCTTCAAACATATTGGGAGGATGGTTTGGCGAATTTGTTGTTAATGAGGAGTTAGAGGGGCGAAGTAAACTTGAGCGATCAAGAGAGATGCGTGGAGAGAACCTTGGATATATTCGATTGCTTGATGAAAAATCTGGACCGACTGGAGAAATGGGTTATCGCTATTGGCAAGGTCTCGAGGCTTTAAAGACGAATGGAGTGAGGCACATTGTTATTGCTTTCCCTCAGATTATGGAGAATTCCGTTTTAAATCTTGTCGAAGTGCCTAATCAAATGGCAAAAGAGATTGGCTATAAAGGCTGGTTAGAGCATAACGGCTATGATTTTGATCGCTATCCCAAAGTGGGACATCCCTTTGCAGATTATTGGGGAGTATGGGTTAGAACAATGTGCAAAAATATCAATAACAAAGACATAGAGGAGCCGTGTTGTTTTGAAATGGGCGGTTGCTCAAACAACCAGCCTTATCCGCCATTAAGACAGGCAGCAATCAATCAGCAACTGGATGATCTCGATCCATCACTCGCTTATGATGTTTCTGCGTACGGTCATTTGGGATACGATCCTGATCTTGGTTTACCAAGTGATGAATTTCCTGTACAGAATCAATACACTGGCTCCTGGGCGATGTGGGATGTGACTGAGAACCACAAAGCGGTTGCTCAGTTTCTTGCAGATAAAATCATTGAGCATATAGAATTAAATGAAGGGGAGGGTTCATAAATGAGTTTTAAGATTCCCAGAAGGGATTTTTTGATGGGTTTCGGATTTCTGGGTCTGATGCAAACCAATCAATTGAGTGCCATGGTCAGTGGCTCGGTTCCAGAAAATATTCCCGATCTCAGTTTGCCATTGAATAATGTGCTGAGTTTACTGAGAATGCAAGCAACTCTGGGCAATGAAGAGCAAATACCTTGGCATTATAACGGGACTCTTTATGCACAAAAAAACTCCGATCAACCCATCCCAATGATTCGCATTGAAGGGATGGAAAGTTATAAAGTCATCGCCTTGGATGACGGAACATATGAAATCATTGGCAACATGCTCACTTTCTTCAGAGACATAGAAACAGGTGAGTATATTGATGAGTTTCAGAATCCCATCACAGGCGAGATCAATCAAATTAAACCCAATACCAGAAGAGCTAGCATTGGCAGAGGTCTCAATGTTTCTTCCATGGGTGTGCGGCCAACGCCTTTTATAGAGAAAATGCCAGATAAGCCATTGTTGATTGATTGGAATTTTGGACCCGAAACGATCTGGATGCATAATCAAACATCTTACCCACCTGGTTTGAAACCACCTCGCATGCAAAGAATGACCATGTTTGCTCCTCTGGAGGAGTTCATGAATCCGAATGTTCTTTCGCTCTCAAGCTCTTTTTCAGCCACTGTTCTCATGCCGTGGTTGCCGTGGATGGAGATGGATGAGATAGAAGGTCATACACTATGGCATGCTTCAGGCGTAAAGCTCAAGTCGATGGACGAACTACCGAATGATTATTATCAAAGAATGATGAATGGATATGATCAGTATTCAAGGTTTAACCTTGAAGAAGATACAGGCCCAGTCATCTATGAATAATCATCATTCAGCCAAGCATTGATTTGGTTAGACTGCACTAATTGATATAATGTTTTTCTAATTATCGAATAAATGATGTGCTTTGACAGCATCTATGAAAAACATAACTCCAAAAATCTTTCTCATGCTTATTGTCTTGACTGTTGGTGCTTGCGGTAAAAAAGAAGAGCAAAATGAAACAGCATCAATTCAAGCTAGCACTGACAAAACAAATATTTTGTCCGACATAAAAAGTGACTTCTCGGGTGATCCTGCCAAAGGAAAGCGGCTGTACCTTCAATGCAGGGCATGTCATTCTTTGAAAAAAGGGGAACCTCATAAGATCGGGCCGAATCTTTACAATTTTTATGGCAAACAGGCGGGCAGTCAGGCAAAGTTCAATTATTCATCTGAGCTCTTAGATTCACAGATTTTATGGGATTATGACAATTTAGACCGATGGCTTGAGAATCCTCAAGCATTGATCCCTGAGAATAAAATGGTCTATGTTGGCATGAGAAATCCCAAGGACAGACAGGACTTGATTGCCTACCTGTTGATTGAAACACAATAGCAATATAAGGAAGATATTTAACATAATTGTAATATTCATTTAGTAAAAAACACGAGTAAAAGAAAATTAACGCAAAGCAGGAAAAAAAAATGCAAGAAATACTCGTTGTCGAGGATGAAAAAGCCATCAGGTCCATGATTAATTTTTCATTATCCAGAGCTGGATACAGTGTCATTGAGGCACCGGATGTGAAGTCAGCTAAAAATCAAATTGAAAAAAAGATTCCGGACCTGGTTCTCATTGATTGGATGCTTCCAGATGAAAGCGGACTTGAGCTAGCCAAATCATTAAAGCAAGATGAGCTTACAAAAAATATCGGGGTAATTATGCTGACTGCAAAAGCAGAGGAGCGGGATAAGATTGCGGGTTTTAATAGTGGCGCAGATGACTATGTGACAAAGCCATTTTCTCAAAATGAGCTGATTGCTCGAATCAAAGCATTGCTTAGAAGAACATCATACGGTGATTCAGAAGTCCTTAAGTCAGGGCGAATCAGTATTGACTTGAGAAGCATGAAGGTGCTCATCGATGACAAGGAAGTTCATTTTGGACCCAAAGAATTTAAACTCCTTGAGCATTTTATTGTGAATGAGGGAAGGGTATTCAGTCGATCACAATTGTTGGATCAAGTTTGGGGAAGGTCTGTATATGTTGAGGAAAGAACTGTGGATGTCCACATCAGGCGTCTGAGATCAAGTTTAGAGCAATATGGTCTCTCAGAATTAATTCAAACAGTAAGGGGTTCTGGATATCGGTTCTCTCATACAGGAGACGATTGAACTTGAATTCATTTTTCTCACGTGGCCCAAAGTATTCAGAAGAGGCAATAAAAGAAGCTCTGAATGCATTGAGGGATGGCGTCATTCTCATTGATAAAAATAATAAAATCATTTGGAGTAATGAAAATGCTTCAAAATGGCTGAACCTGAATGATCCTTTCTCTCAGGAAAATATTCGAGCTTATTTCCCAACCAGTGAATTTGATGAGTTTCTCAGCCAAAGCGATCAAAATTCATCGCTTGAGGCGATATCGCCATTGAATAAATCAATTTTTCTCTCTCTTCAAATCATTCCCTTGGGCGCGACTGAGAAAATTCTGGTTTTAAGAGACATTACAACGCCCATCAGGCTTGAGAAGGTTCGGACTGATTTTGCTGCCAATGCCTCTCATGAATTAAGGTCACCGCTTACAGTAATTGCTGGCTATATTGAACTGATGGTTGAGGATGAATCCATCCCAAATAATTGGAAAAAACCGATTGAGGATCTTGCAAAGCAATCGGAAAGAATGAAGTCTGTTTTGTCGGATCTTTTGGTATTGTTTCAATTGGAATCTGAATCCAGGATAACCGTTGAGGAGATCGTTGATTTACAAGCAATTGTAATGGCAGTTAGAAAAGACTGCATGTTGGCAAAAAAACCTCCGAAAGAGTTTAAAGTTGACATTAAAGACAGCGCAACAATATTGGGTGATGAAGTGAAGATTCAATCCATAGTAAATAATATTGTTGAAAATGCACTGCGGTATTGTGACAAAGATGGTGAAATTTCAGTGAATTGGTTCATCGATAAAGCAGGTGGACACTTATCCATTAAAGACAATGGGATTGGCATGGAGGAAAAGCATCTTAATAGAATTACTGAGCGTTTCTATCGAATTGACAAAGGACGGTCAAGAAAACTGGGCGGTACGGGCCTTGGATTGGCCATTGTCAAATATGCATTGCAAGCACATGAAGCAACACTCGAGATCAAGAGTGAGCTTGGGATTGGAAGCGAATTCATTTGCCACTTTCCAGTCTCACGAATCCAGATTGAGCAATAAACAGTTAAACTGTAACAAAACTGTAACAAACGAAACCTAATATTACGAAAATGTAATTAATCATTGGGTTTCTAAATCAACAAAAATTAAGTCTTAAAAAACTTGATCATCAAAATAGGAGTAATCAAATGAATAATGAAAGTTTCCTCGGTATGTTGGCTGAATCTCCATTCGCTGGACTGCAGGAGCATATGAAAGTAGGCGATGAAGCCGTCACAAAATTAGGTGATTTTCTTAATTCTGTTACAGAAGCTGATTGGAGAACTGCAGAGGAATGCAGAGAAGCAATTGTTGAGTTGGAAAATCGTGCTGACGATATTAAAAATAATATTCGTAACAATCTTCCCAAATCACTTTTTATGTCAGTCTCAAGGGAGGATCTGCTCGGTTTGGTTATGACTATGGATGAGATTCCTAATGCTGCAAAGGATATTTCAGGAATCATCATCGGCCGTAAAATGAGCATACCTGATGAAGTAAAAGATCAATTTATCGCATGCTCGAATGCCGCTATCAAAGCTGCAAACCAAGCATCCGAAGCGGTCAGAAAGGTTGATGAAATGCAAAAGAGTGGATTTGGATCAAACGATGCTGCAGCGCTTTCAGATCTTGTTGCACACTTAGAGCAAATTGAAAGAGAAAACGATGAACTTGAAATTGCTCTAAGGAATCGTTTATTCGAGTGTGAAAAAGAATACGATCCAATCGATATGGTTTTTTTGTATGACATCATCAATAAAATTGGCTCTCTTGCCGATATTTCACAAACAGTGGGCCATTTGTTGGTTCGATTAATCTCAAGATAGAAAGGGGAAAAAATGGAAATTATTGCTGAGTACGGACAACTTTTTATAATCATTGGCTGTGTTGTTGGCTTCTTTATGGCCTGGGGAATTGGTGCCAATGATGTTGCCAATGCGATGGGTACATCAGTTGGGTCAAGAGCATTGACATTAGGCCAAGCTGTAATGGTTGCATGTGTATTTGAATTTGCAGGTGCATATCTCGCTGGTGGTGAAGTTACTTCAACAATCAGGAAAGGCATCATTGAAGTCGGTGTCATTTCAGATTCACCAGAACTGCTTATTTATGGAATGACCTCTGCTTTATTGGCAGCTGGCATTTGGTTACTGATCGCTTCGTACTTTGGGTGGCCGGTATCAACAACACACTCAATAGTCGGAGCAATTGTTGGTTTTGCAGCAGTCGGTATCAGTGTAGATGTTGTCAATTGGGGAAAGGTTGCATCAATTGTAGCAAGCTGGGTAGTTTCACCGGTTTTGGCTGGAACAATTTCATTCCTCCTATTCACCAGTGTAAGACGATTGATACTTCAATCTGACAATCCTTTTATGAGTGCTAAAAGATATGTCCCTTTTTATATGTTTTTGGCTGGCTTTACAGTTGCAATGGTGACTTTCTTAAAGGGCCTTAAACATGTTGGATTAGAATTTACAGCATCTGAGAGTATCGCATGGGCACTGGTGATTGCACTTGTTATCTCCTTGATCGGGACCCTTCTCTTACAAAGAATCGATGATTCTATCAAAGAAAAAAATGGGGCCATGTTTAATGGTGTTGAAAGAGTCTTTGCTGTACTCATGATATTTACAGCATGTGCGATGGCATTCGCACACGGTTCAAATGATGTTGCAAATGCGATTGGACCTCTTGCAGCAATCGTTTCGGTTGTTCAATCAGGTGGTGAGATTGCAGCAAAATCGACTCTTCCAGCATGGGTTCTATTGATTGGTGCATCTGGGATCGTAATAGGTCTCGTGATGCTAGGTTATCGGGTGATGAAAACAATTGGAACTGCGATTACAGAGCTGACTCCAAGCAGAGGGTTTGCTGCAGAGTTAGCGGCTGCAGGTACAGTGGTGATTGCATCAGGAACGGGTCTCCCAATATCAACCACGCATACGCTCGTTGGGGCAGTGCTTGGTGTAGGTCTTGCAAGAGGCATTGGCGCTATCAATCTGGGTGTTGTAGGGAAAATTATACTCTCCTGGATCGTGACACTACCTGTCGGCGCAGGCCTATCAATTCTTTTCTTCTTCGCGCTAAAGGGTGCATTTGGCTAAAAGAAAAATATAAACGAAAGATATCCCGGAGTGTGATATGAATAAAGTTTTAATAACTGCAGTACTTTTATGTCTATTTACTGGAACGCTTGCAGCTGAAGATTTTAATCTAAGCTATGATTTCCGCTTCAGATATGAATATACAGATGACAGCGGTAAAGCAGATACCAGAAATCGAAACAGAATCAGAACAAGACTTGGTGCAAAATACTCAGCCTCTGAAAAGCTTGATCTATTTGTAAGATTTGCAACCGCAGAAGAAAATACCACATCAGGAAATCAAACATTGGGAACTGGCTTTACAGTATCTGATATCGGTATGGATCAGATGTATCTAAAATATGATCTTTCAAAAAATACCGATCTTTTATTTGGAAAAATGAAAAATCCATTTTTTAAGCCAAATAAAAGCGAGTTGATATTTGATGGAGACTATAACCCGAAAGGACTTGCATTCACTCTAAAGCATGGAGAAATCTTCTCAAATATTGGCTACATAAAGTTTGATGAAAATCCCCTACAAACAATTGATTTGAGAAGTCTTCAGGTGGGTTGGAGTAAGAACATCAATGATTTATCCAAGGCAAAGATTTCTTTTGCAATCTATGATTTTGATAAATTAAATGAATTTAGTCCAAGCGTGATTACCTTCAATGGAAAAAACTTTGGTAACTCTTTAGATGACAACGGCAATTATCTTTATGACTTCAGTTTGAAGAATCTCTCATTGGAAATAAAAACAAGTTTGATGAGCATGCCTGCAACCTTTTTTCTGGATATGGTTAAGAACTCAGATGCAGATCAGAATGATAGCGGCTTCCAATCTGGATTAAGCCTTGTATTTAGTGATAAATGGAAATTTACATATCTATACAAAGACATCGAATCGGACTCAACCTTTGGTGCATTGACTCACTCTGATTTTGGTGGAGGAGGGACAAATCATAAAGGGCATCAATTTAATCTCAGTTATCCAGTTACTAAGAGGTTTTCAGTCGATGTGGTTTGGTTTGATAACAAAAAGAAGATGACCGTAGATTACAATAAACTCTTCTTGGATTTTAAATATAAGTTGTAAGAAAAAATCCTCTTAGATTTTGAAATTCAAAGATTGAAAAAATAAGTTCCATAATATTTCTGAAACATAAGGGATGTAGTTTAGAGCGTGTGAGAGGCAATCTTGGTACACCCCTTCTAGAAGACTAGCTTCTCACAATCCCCCAGCCTTTCTCATAACCAATTGGTAGACCTGAATCTTTTGTAAATCCATATATATTCTCATTCGGTATGAATGACTGAACTTTATTGGTCACTTCCAGTAGTTTATTGATATCTATTCCGGTTTCTACACCCATTGCATCGAGCATAAATACCAAATCTTCAGTAACAATATTTCCACTTGCTCCTGGTGCAAATGGGCATCCACCGATTCCGCCCAATGAAGAATCCAATGTGGTTATTCCTTCTTCTAGTGATGCCAGAGCATTGGCAAGCCCAAGCCCGCGTGTATTATGCAAATGCATACTTTTCAGATTCTCCTGACCCACTTCTTTTTTTAGAAGTCTGATGAGTCGTTTGATCTGATTTGGATTTGCGTATCCAGTGGTGTCGGATAAGCCAATTTCATCACAGCCGAGTTCCATCATTCTAGCGCCCAGCTCCAAGACCAAATCTTCCGAAACCTTGCCTTCTAAAGTGCATCCAAATGCAGTAGAAAGATTGCCTTCAAATTCAGGTCTCATTGATTCCTCAAGTTGTTGTATGTGATCTGAGATTTTTCTGATCTCTTCAAGCACCTCATCATGACTCTTCTTGAGGTTTGCTTGGCTATGAGTCTCACTCACAGATAAGGGCAAGCAAATCTTATCAGCGCCGGCATCAATTGCATTTTTTGCCCCAATGAAATTTGGAACCAGTGCAACCACGGTCAGATTTGGAATATCTTTTGCGAATTGAACGATTTCAAAGGCATCTGCCATTTGAGGCAATAATTTTGGAGGAACAAAGGAGCCAACCTCAATTTCTCTTACTCCAGCTTCCGCCTCGGCTTTGATCCATTCTTTTTTATGTTCAGTCGACATGATGGTATCAATGCTTTGAAGCCCATCTCTTGGACCAACCTCACTAATTAATACATCAATTTCTTTCATCACATACCTTTCTTGTTCTCAATTCAAATTACACTCTTTGCTAGGAATTTCGCTGGTCCCAATTGCTTCCTTAAGTGAAAAAAATACATCAGTATTGTCAATTACTCCAGTAAAGTTGATTGCACCAGGTCCATATGAGAATACTGGAATCATGGTACCGGTGTGTGTTCCTTCTTCTAATGCGGTATTCCATGATACGAGCATGCTGTTACTGGGCTTTCTTCTCAGTTCATCCATTTCAATTAAAAGTCCACCGGTCTCATGATCAGACAATACTATCAAAAGAGTGTCATCTCTGGATTGAACAAACTCTAGTGCATGACCTACCACATCGTGAAATTCATCCATTTCTTTGTATTGATAATCAAAATCATTTTCATGCCCCGCCCAATCAATTTGTGAGCCTTCAGCCATAATAAAGAAGCCAGAACACCCGTTTTGATCCACCATCTTTTTTGATTGACCAAGAGTGAACTTAAACATATCCAATAAGCTCGGTTCATCTTCTGACCTGATCAAGCCCTCTTTGGCAAACAGTCCAAATATTCTTTTCGAGGCTCCTCCATCAAAGCTCATAAGGGCTTCTTTTGAATCAAGGTAGATGCCGTCATTATTAATCATGTCAAGCAAGTTAATTTCATCCTCTCTTTGCCCACCTTTTGACTCAGGTATAAAAAAATCCTTGCCTCCACCCATTAATATGTGATTTTTTGATTCATACATGCTCTTTGCAATTTCGTCTGTGTTGTATCTTGAGATATTGTGAATTGTAAAACCCGCTGGTGTGGCATGAGTGATTTCTGATGTTGCAACAAGGCCAGTGATAAAGCCTTTCTGAAGAAGGATTTCTGTAATGAGCTCCACATCATCACCATTGCTGTCGACACCTAGATAACGATTTTTTGTTTTAATACCAGAGCTAAGTGCAGTGGCGGATGCAGCAGAGTCAGTAATGAGATTGTCAAAGGAATGTACTTTGACCAATCCTGTGAATGGAAACCGATCAAATGCTGTTGAATAGTTGGGACCACCTTTAGCAATTTTATATGCTGTGATTTGATTAATTCCCATGCCATCGCCAATCAGTACGATGACATTTTTCGCCTTTTTTTCTATTTTTTGTAGTTGCCTTCTTTCGATTTCTTTTGAGAATTCAATAGGCATTCGTTGTGAAGTTTTCTCCGGTACCTCGACAATAATCGGTGCATATTGATCCAAGTAAAAGATCGTCAAAGCAATAGATAGTATAGCTACCAGTAGGTATTTAATGATTTGATTCATTTAGGATCTAATGCATCAAACTTCTTCTCGACCAGTTCATTCCTAGGGGGGCTGTAATCAAAATCAATGATGGCTCCTTCCCATGCTCCATACATTGGATTTGCAAGCATATACCAGGATGTGCCCCAGTATTTTTTATATTTTTTAATGGTTTCAACTCGTTCTTTTGGAGAAAGCAGATTTTCATTGATGTCTACAAAGTCACCAAAGTTATCACCAAACATCATTACTATTCGATAATCTTTTGCAATCAACTCCCTTCTTGATGTTTTATTAGATCCCCACCCATTTTCACCACGTGAAAGGATATGATCCTCTGAGGAGGTATCATAACCAAGTGCTATATAGTTATTGACTGTGGCTTTTTCAATTTCAAGATCTCGGTTGGTTACAAAAAATATTTCCACTCCTTTCGACTCTGCATATTGCATGAATTCAAATACTCCAGGCATGAACTCAGCTTGTTCTTCTTTTGCCCAATCAAACCATCCATTTGGGTAAGAGATTCCTTTTTCTATAATTCTGGCTTGATATGCACTGTTATCTAGAACAGTTTGATCAACATCAAGAATGATTGCAGGAGGCTTATCGCTAAAATTTTCTAATTGCTCAAGTGCAGCTGTGTGGCTTTTATCTAATAATAATGCGTCCAAGTTATTCTGTGCTGCACGATAAATGGTGCTTGAGTTGGCATAAAACTCGGCAGAAGACTGAACGTATAGAGTCGCCATAAGCAATTCATGGTCCTTTTCATTTGCATGAATACTCAATGGAATGATGAATAAAAATAGGAAGATATTTTTCATAGCGACATCATAAACTATTTGATTGCAAAAACATCTATTTTGAGATTGCTATTTTACAACCACGGATTCTGCTCTAGATGTTTTTCTTCAAAGGAAGATATTTCGTCATTAAGCTTTAAAGTTTGTTGTATTTCATCCAGACCCTCTAAGAGTGAGGCTTGATATTTTTTATCGAATTCAAAATTAATTTCAGATGATCCAAAATTGATACTCAATGTCTCCAGGTCAATTAGGATTTGATTTGATTCTGGGTCTTTTTCAACAAAATCAATTAATTTTTGAAGATCATCAGTGGATAGTTGAATGGGAAGTAAGCCATTTCTTATGCAGTTGCCATAAAAGATTGATCCAAATGTTGAACCAATCACTGCTTTGATGCCCCATTCTTGTAGTGCCCATACTGCATGCTCTCTTGATGAGCCACAGCCAAAATTATCACCAGTAAGCAGTATGACAGATCGATTAAATGGCTCACGATTGAGAATGAATTCATCATTTGGTGTTCTATCAGCAATCGAAGTGTATCTCCACTCTGAAAACAGCCCCTCTGCTAGACCTTTCTTTGAGACAGCCTTTATTTCTCGGCTGGGTATGATCGCATCGGTATC
>JAPOHS010000140.1 GCA_029979325.1 Pseudomonadota bacterium
TAGCTATACCAAGAACCTGCTTTTTCTATAAGATCTAAATTAACTGCTTGGTCAATGATTTCACCTTCACGCGAGATACCTTCACCATAGAGAACATCGAATTCTGCTTGTCTGAAAGGCGGCGCAACTTTATTTTTAACCACTTTTACACGCGTTTCTGCACCAATTACTTCATCACCTCTTTTGATGGCACCAATGCGTCGAATGTCCAATCGTACGGAGGCGTAAAATTTTAGCGCATTTCCACCGGTGGTTGTTTCGGGATTACCAAACATAACACCAATTTTCATACGGATTTGGTTAATAAAAATTAGCATGGTATTACTTTTTTTAATATTTCCTGTTAGCTTTCTTAGCGCTTGAGACATAAGCCTTGCTTGCAAACCCATGTGTGAGTCTCCCATGTCCCCCTCAATTTCAGCGCGCGGCGTTAATGCAGCAACCGAGTCTATGACAATAATATCTACCGAACCACTGCGAATCAACATATCGGTTATTTCTAGTGCTTGTTCGCCTGTATCGGGTTGAGATATTAATAATTCGTGCACGTTTACGCCTAATTTTGCAGCATATTGCGTGTCAAGAGCGTGCTCAGCATCAATGAATGCCGCAGTGCCACCTTTTTTTTGCATTTGTGCAATAACTGACAGCGTTAATGACGTTTTTCCTGATGATTCTGGACCGTAGATTTCTATCACGCGCCCTCTAGGCAATCCACCAATACCTAATGCAATAT
>JAPOHS010000141.1 GCA_029979325.1 Pseudomonadota bacterium
AGGTATTGGTGATATTTTTCAAGAGAAAAAATCTGATATTTCAAAATATATTATCATTGACCCGAAGATATTTAATTCAACACAAAAAATGTTCTCAGACTATGAGGAATCAAAAAAAAATAAAAATGAATTATTAGAAGATGATCAAAATTCTTTTTGGGGAATTTTTTTAAAGAGCAATAAAGAGGTAAGAGATTTTTATAGAAAAAATTCAAAAAAACATCGGATTTATCTCTCGGGTAGTGGCTCAACCATGTTTATAAAATATAATAATGAGGCTGAAAAAGATAAAATTTTAAAAATAATTCCAAGTAATTGGAGATTCTTTTTAGCTAAACCATTACAATATTCGCCTTTAAGGGAGTTTGTGTAGTATTGGGGTGTAGCCAAGCGGTAAGGCAACGGGTTTTGATCCCGTCATGCGTAGGTTCGAATCCTACCACCCCAGCCAATTAAGAGAGGGAAAAAATGAGCAAACAAATCCTAGATCTTTTCACTGGAACAGCAAATCCAGAGCTAGCTAATGAGGTTGCAAAAATATTAGATATTAAAATATCTAAAGCAGATGTAGGGTATTTCTCGGACGGAGAAATAAAAGTCCAAATTGAAGATAATGTCAGAGGTCATGATACTTTTATACTTCAATCTACATGTGCTCCTTCAAATAAAAATTTAATGGAATTAATGTTGCTTGCAGATGCTCTTAAGCGATCGTCCGCATCAAGAATTAC
>JAPOHS010000142.1 GCA_029979325.1 Pseudomonadota bacterium
AAATAAAACATCACCGTTATCAAAGGCATAATGAGATGAAATAAATTTTTCAGCACATTTTTCATAATCACCACCTTCAAGATAAACTCTTCCTATTTCTATCACGCCATCTTTCCAAGAAGTTAAAAAAAATTTTATTTGATCTAAGGTCATTGAGAATCGCTTCCTTTTTTATAGCTATTATATGCTTTCATAATTATTTTTCTTGTATCTGCTGGATCTATCACTGCATCAATTTCAAGATGTGCAGCCGCTTCAATTGCTTTTCCTTTTTCATAAGCAGATGCAACCAATTGATCAAATAATATTTCACGCTCTTTTGGGTCCTCAACCGCATCCAGCTCATTTTTGAATCCAAGCTGAACAGCGCCTTCTAATCCCATTCCTCCAAATTCACCCGTTGGCCATGAGGCAGAGTATATTGGCTCATGAAAACTACCACCCACCATTGCCATTGCTCCCAATCCATATGCCTTTCTGAGGTAGATAGCCACTAATGGCACTGATAGTTTTGCTCCTGTTTTAAAGAGTTTACTCATCCTGATTACTGCAGATTCTTCTTCACTCTCAGGGCCCACCATGAATCCTGGTGTGTCAACTAAAGAAACGATTGGAATACTGTGCTCATTACACAATGTCAAAAATTCCGATGACTTCTCTGCTGAACTTGCATCGATTGCACCACCCAACTGCTGACAATCGCTTGCCAATAGTGCAAAAGGCTTTCCT
>JAPOHS010000143.1 GCA_029979325.1 Pseudomonadota bacterium
GAATACAAGCAAATCATCAGATTTAGTGTATTCGTAAAACTTTCTAAATGACGTATCGATTATCTCCTTTCTATCACAATCCAATATCATCAGGCGGCTATCACTTCGATTAACAAGAGGATATTTAGCTATTAGCTCATCAGGTAAGTCATAATCATAATCTGAAATATGCATAGTGGATCAAATTCTCATTTAGATAAATTATAATCTATTGGCACAAAATTAGGTCAATTAGCAAACTCATTAACAGTAGCTAACTAACATAAATTAAGTCAAAATATCAAAACAAACAAAGAACATCATTACTTAATTTATCATTGCCGGGATGGCGGAACTGGTAGACGCGCCGGATTCAAAATCCGGTTCTGGAAACAGAGTGCGAGTTCGATTCTCGCTCCCGGCACCAAAATATGACTATGAATATGAAATATTGTCCAGAATGCGGCGCAACGACTTCAATAAAAATTCCATCAGGAGATAATCGCGAGAGAGTCGTATGCAGTGAGTGCGAATTAATTCATTATCAGAATCCAAAAATTGTCGTTGGATGCGTGCCTGTTATAGGTGATGAGATACTCCTCTGTAAACGTGCAATTGAACCAAGATACGGATTTTGGACAGTCCCAGCGGGATTCATGGAGCTTGGTGAGACACTAATACAGGGTGCCTCGAGGGAAACCTATGAAGAAGCTTGCGCAAAAGTAAACATTGGACATCTATT
>JAPOHS010000144.1 GCA_029979325.1 Pseudomonadota bacterium
AGTTGGCATAAATTTTTTAAAAAATAATTAATTTATTTTTAGATGAAAATAACTGACAGGTTATTTTGTGGCAGCGTTTAGTACTGTTAGAAGCACTACATTCCAACCAAAAACATCGCCAAATTACTTATTAATAGCTCTTTGTCAAACTAAAACTGCAATTTTTAGGCGATTTTTTTATTGATTTGCTTGTGTTTCTTCAGGTTCTGCGACTTCTATTTTATCCTGCTCTGCTAAGAAATTATTATCGTCCTCTAGAGCTTTATTGTTCCATCTATTTTTAATATTACCAGTACCTGCAGGAACTAATCTTCCCACAATTACGTTCTCTTTTAGGCCATTTAATGGATCAACTTTTCCTTTAATTGCAGCGTCTGTTAATACTCTTGTTGTTTCTTGGAAAGAAGCAGCTGAAATAAACGATTCTGTTTGAAGTGAAGCCTTAGTAATACCCATTAGAACTCTTTCACCAACGGCTGGTGTTTTTCCTTCTGCAACCAATTTTTCATTAGTATTATCAAACTTAATTCTATCAACCACTTCACCAGGTAAATAACTTGAGTCACCTGATACTTTAACCTCAACTTTTTTAAGCATTTGTCTTAAAATAGTTTCAATATGCTTATCGTTTATTATTACACCTTGTAATCTATAAACTTCTTGAACTTGATTAACAAAATATTCTGTTAATTCTTTGATTCCTAAAATTCTTAAA
>JAPOHS010000145.1 GCA_029979325.1 Pseudomonadota bacterium
GGTACCTCTTGCAATAGTTCTTAGATTTACATCGGGTGCCATCTTAATTTTTTTCACATGGACTTTTAAAATTTTTTCTCTTCCAATAATATCTGGGTTTGAAACAACTACTTGTCTGTCAAATCTTCCAGGTCTTAATAGTGCTGGATCGAGAACATCAGGTCTATTTGTTGCTGCAATTATGATAACTCCTTCATTAGTATCAAATCCATCCATCTCTACTAATAATTGGTTTAAAGTTTGCTCTCTTTCATCATTACCTCCACCTAAACCTGCACCTCTACTTCTTCCAACTGCATCTATTTCATCAATAAATATTATGCACGGAGAATTTTTTTTACCTTGTTCAAACATATCTCTCACTCTTGATGCTCCAACACCAACAAACATTTCAACAAAATCTGAACCTGAGATAGTAAAGAAAGGAACTCCTGCTTCACCTGCAATAGCTCTTGCTAATAAAGTTTTTCCTGTTCCTGGAGGTCCAACCAATAAAGCACCTCTAGGAATTTTTCCACCTAATCTACTAAATTTTTTAGGATCTTTTAAAAATTCTACAATTTCTTCTACTTCTTCTTTAGCTTCTTCCACTCCAGCAACATCATTAAATGTCACTTTGCCTTTAAGTTCATTCATCATTTTAGCTTTTGATTTGCCAAATCCCATTGCTCCACCTTTTCCACCTTGCATTTGTCTCATAAAAAATATCCAAACA
>JAPOHS010000146.1 GCA_029979325.1 Pseudomonadota bacterium
ATGCAATTTTACACACTTTATATGGACAAGCACTAAAACATAAAACAGAATTTTTTATTGAATATTTTGCGTTAGATTTGTTGATGAAAGATGGTGCATGTAAAGGATTAATTGCTTGGAATTTAAATGATGGAACCATTCATAGGTTTAGAGCTCATACTGTGATTATAGCAACAGGTGGTTATGGTAAAGTTTATTATTCAGCAACATCTGCACATACTTGTACTGGAGATGGTAATGCAATGGTTTTAAGAGCAGGATTACCTTTACAAGATATGGAATTTGTTCAATTTCATCCAACAGGAATTTATGGACATGGTACATTAATAACAGAAGGTGCTAGAGGTGAAGGTGGATATCTTACAAATTCAAAAGGTGAGAGATTTATGGAAAGATATGCACCTAAGGCAAAAGATTTAGCATCAAGAGATGTTGTTAGTAGATCAATGTCAATTGAAATTAATGAGGGAAGAGGTGTTGGAAAAGATCAAGATCACGTTCATTTAAATCTAAGTCACTTAGATAAAGATATAATTGAAAGTAGATTACCAGGCATAACTGATGCAGCAAGGTTATTTGCGAATGTAGATGTTACTAAAGAACCAATTCCAGTAGTGCCAACTGTTCATTACAATATGGGTGGCATTCCTACTAATTACAAAGGGGAAGTATTAACAGTAAATGGTTCAGAAAAAACTGTTCCAGGATTGATGG
>JAPOHS010000147.1 GCA_029979325.1 Pseudomonadota bacterium
CATTAATATGAACAGTTTCTTTTATATGCTTGCTATCTATTAAAGCCGGCCAGTAGACTAAAACAGGTCCTCCTGATCTCACTCCGCCTCCAGTAAAAAATCCTGGATAATTAGCTAAAGCTAGTTCTATCATCTTTGCTGTAAACATTCTGCCAACCAAATCCGGATCTTTTGATTTTACCGAAATCCTCAAAGAGGCCATGGCTTCTTCATTAGAATTTGGATCTTTTTTGTCTGTTCTATCTAATAAAATTGAAACTTCATCAAATTGTTCTTTGCCTCCAACAGAGTTAAAGAGTGCATCAGTGATAATTTGAGCTTTTTCTTCAATATCTATGCCCGTAAGAATAAATTCCATGCCATTTCTATATCCACCAGCAAGATTAATACAAACTTTATGAGTATTGGTTGGAGAGCTTCCTCTGCATCCAGATACATAGACTCTGTCTTTGGAAACTTCCTCAATATTCAAGGTATCAAAATGAGCTATGACATCTGGGTTTAAGTATGCGGGAGCACTAATTTCATACAAAAGCTGTGCAGTTACAGTTCCAGTAGATACCAAGCCGCCAGTACCAGGATGCTTGGTAATGTAAAAACTTCCATCGTTTTTGATTTCAGCTATTGGATAGCCCACATTATCAAAGCTTGGCACCTCTTTAAAAAAAGAATAGTTTCCACCAGTTGCTTGGCAACCACATTCAATG
>JAPOHS010000148.1 GCA_029979325.1 Pseudomonadota bacterium
ATAAACTCCTGGTACGCTAGTTGCGGTAGCCATACCATCTGTTCCTGATTTAATCGTGATGTAATCATTCTTCATTTCGAGTTGACCTTTAAAGATTTCAGTATTGGGGTGATGGCCTATAGCAATAAATACTCCAGTTAATTCAAGTATTTTATTATCATCATCTGTAATAACTTCAATTGAGTGAACGCCTTTTTCATCCCCAAGCACTTCATGCAATTGAGAATTCCAATGCATCTCAATTTTTCCTTCGGTAACTGCCTCAGCAACTCTATCTCGAAGAATTTTTTCAGCTCTGAGCTCATCTCTTCGATGAATCAAGTGAACTTTTGAACAAATTCGAGAAAGGTATAATGCTTCTTCAGCAGCAGTATTCCCACCACCGATGACAGCCACTTCTTGATTGCGATAGAAGAACCCATCACAGGTTGCGCACGCAGAGACACCCCTACCTAAAAATTCTTTTTCTGATGGTAATCCTAAATATTTTGCACTCGCTCCAGTTGAAATAATCAGCGAATCACAAGACCAATTTTGACTGCCGATTAGCTTGAATGGCTGTTCATTTAATTGAGTTTCATCTATGTGGTCATTGACTATTTGGACATCAAATTGTTCAGCATGCTTTTTCATTCTTTCCATTAATTCTGGACCTTGTAAACCATCCGAATCCCCAGGCCAATTTTCTACATCAGT
>JAPOHS010000149.1 GCA_029979325.1 Pseudomonadota bacterium
AGCAAAAAGAGCAGCAGAATTAGTTAAACCTGGCACTCCTCATGAAGAGCTACCTGAGTCTGAGACACAAAAATGTTTAGATAGATTTGATAAGTTAAGAAATGCAGATGGAAATAATAGTACTGCAGAACTTAGACTTTCAATGCAAAAAACAATGCAATCTAAATGTGCAGTATTTAGAACAGAAAAAAATTTAAAAGAAGGCGTTGATGATATTAGAAAAACTTATGATGGAATGGACTCCATTTCTGTTAAAGATAGATCTTTAGTATTTAATACTGATTTAGTTGAAACTTTAGAATTTGATAATTTAATTAGACAAGCAGTAACAACAGTAGAATCTGCATATCACAGAAAAGAAAGCAGAGGAGCTCATGCAAGAGATGATTATCCAAAAAGAGATGATGATAAATTTATGCAACATACTCTTGCTTGGTGTGATGGAAAAAATACAAAAATTAGTTATAGACCAGTCCACAAGTCAACTTTGACTAATGAAGTTCAATATTTTCCACCACAAGAGCGGGTATACTAATGGTACAATTGAATTTACCAAAAAATTCTGAAGTCAAAAAAGGTAAATATTTTAAAGATAAAACAGGCTCTAAAAATCTTAGAAGAGTAAATGTTTATAGATGGGACCCTTCTACTGAAGAAAACCCAAGAATTGATACTTATGAAGTTGATATGG
>JAPOHS010000014.1 GCA_029979325.1 Pseudomonadota bacterium
ATCTCACTAAACCAGTCAGACACAACAAATCGAATATCTGATATTTCATGTTTTTCTGCATTCATTTTTGCAATTTTCAGTGCTTCCTCGCTGATATCAATTGCTGTGATATCAGGATTGCTGAGCTCTTTTTGAAGAACGATGGATATGATTCCAGATCCAGTTCCAAGCTCTAGAATATTTGGGGATTCGTGATTTTTAAATATTTCAATTGCATTTTCAATTAACAACTCAGTTTCTGGTCTTGGAACCAGAACAGATTGATTGATGAAAAAATTCATAGACCAGAACTCTTTTTGGCCCGTTAAATATGCCAATGGCATGCCCCTGAACCGTGATTCAATCATTGTTTTAAATTTATTCATGACTTTTGAGTCTATGTCGATGTCATCTGTGTGAAACTTTATTCGCTTGATATCAAGTAAGAATGACAAAAGAACTTCTGCTTCTAGTCTGGGAACATTAGATATCGATGATAGTTTTTTGGTTCCAGAGCGGATCAATGATTCTGCATTATTTAATCCTGATTCTTCAATCATCGAGTTGTGCCATCTGCTTTGCTGCATTTTCTTGAACCAGTGAATCAATCATGGTCTCAAGATCTCCCTCCATAAACTCTGCAAGATTATATTGAGTGAGGTTGATCCTATGATCTGTGATTCTGCCTTGTGGATAATTATAGGTCCTGATCCTCTCAGATCGATCTCCACTTCCAACCAGCATTTTACGCTCCTCAGCTTGTTGGTCTTGGATCTTCTTTTGTTCCATGTCATAAATTTTTGCTTTGAGAAGCGACAATGCTTTTGCTCGGTTCTTATGTTGTGAACGATTGTCCTGACATTCTGCAACAATCCCAGTAGGAATATGAGTAAGCCTAACAGCAGAGTCAGTTTTATTGACATGTTGACCTCCAGCACCTGATGCTCTATAGGTATCAACCCTAAGATCACTATTGCTGATCTCTACTTCATTCATTTCATCTGCTTCAGCAATGATTGCAACAGTGCATGCAGAAGTATGGATCCTTCCCTGTGATTCTGTCTTCGGTATTCTTTGTACACGGTGAGTGCCCGATTCAAATTTTAATTTTGAAAAGACACCGCTTCCTTCAACTTTTGCTATGACTTCTTTGAAGCCGCCTTGCCCTGTCTCATTTTGATTGAGGATCTCCAGTGACCAACCATTCTTCTCGCAGAAACGTGCATACATTCTGAAAACATCCCCGGCAAATATGGCTGCTTCATCACCACCAGTGCCTGCACGTATTTCAAGAAAAACATTGCTCCCATCTCTTGGATCGCTGCTTAAAAGCATAGGAGTGATCTCATCCTCAATCTTTAAGAGTTCCTCTGAAATGCTATCAATCTCTTCCTTTGCAAGATCGCTCATGCTGCCATCATCATCCTTTATGATTTCTTCCGCTGCCTCTTTTTCTTCTTCTAATGATTGATATTTTTCAAAAAGCACTACGACAGGTTCAATTCTCGAGAATTCTTTTGAGAGCTCGACCATTTTTTTGCCATCCGATTGTACTCCTTCATCTGCCAACTGATTTGCAATAGAATGGTACTGTTCTTGAATGAGCGCTAATTTTTTTACAATGGATTTTTTCATGCTATTTCAATCTTATACTGCCCGGTATTTTATACACAAAAAAATTCTTAGTATTGCTAATTCTAGAGCATGTATATTTTTGTTTTTTTTACTGCTTCTGAATGGTTGCGCCACCAATCAGAATCAATTGATCAAGAAAACAATGGATAAGGAATTTCTCAATCAATCTTTTACGCTTTCTGGCTCCATATCAATCAAATCAGAAGCTGGTAATTTCATTGGATCGTATAATCTAGAAAATGGACTTGCTGAGTCATTTCAAGTGAATGATATTTTTGGTAGAGAGGTTTTTTTGGCAGAACCTAGTATTAGTAACGAGCTAATCGGTCAGTTGGACAAGACATCTTTAGAGATTTATCAATACTTTCAAGAATGGGGGAGCTTTTCATCGATTCTTCTCGCAATCGATGATATTGAGGCACTGAAATCAAAGCTAAACTTATCAATTACTTATCGGGGTACTCAGGTTATACATTCATACACAATGCCAAGGACGATAAGTATCATTGGCACTAATTATGAGCTCACACTCACGATTAAAAATCTTAAATTCACCTGACGTAAACCACTCCCATCTTGACACATAGGTTCCTCGTCTTCAGAATGACATTTCTGCGACTTATGTAGATTGTTGGGGTGTAGCCAAGCGGTAAGGCAACGGGTTTTGATCCCGTGATGCGTAGGTTCGAATCCTACCACCCCAGCCACTCAGAGCTGCTTAATTTGACTCGATTGATTGAGAGAAAATGAAGAAAGAAAAACTAATTCTTTTTGCGGGACCAGCATCCAAAGAGTTGGGCTCACAGATAGCGAGATATTTAAATGAACCACTTGGTTTCATTCAGGTTGGAGCCTTCAGCGATGGTGAAACCAGCATTGAAGTTTCACAAAACATAAGGGGAATGGATGTATTTTTAATTCAATCCACTTATCAACCCGGCAATGAGCATCTCATGCAGCTTCTATTGATGGCAGATGCATGCAAAAGGGCATCGGCCAATTCTGTTTCAGCCGTCATTCCCTATTTTGGTTATTCTAGGCAAGACAGAAGACCAAGGAATACCAGAGGCCCTGTTTCTGCAAAATTGGTTGCGGATCTGATTGAAACAGCCGATATAAAAAGGGTCATCACTGTCGATCTCCATGCAGATCAGATTGAGGGTTTCTTCTCTATTCCTGTCGATAACATTTATTCTTCAACCATTCTCATGAGCGACATGTGGAGACAAGGTTATCCAGATCAGGTTATTGTTTCTCCAGATGTAGGCGGTGTCCAAAGGGCAAGGGCAATTGCCAGAAGATTGGGCAATGCAAGTTTGGCAATCATTGATAAAAGGCGTGAAGCAGCCAATAAGTCTGAAGTGATGAACATCATTGGTGATGTCGATCAAAAAACAGCAATCATATTTGATGACATGGTTGATACTGCTGGCACGCTTTGTAATGCTGCTGCTGCGCTGAAAGAAAAGGGCGCTTTGAAAACAGTGGCTTATGCTGCTCACCCTGTTCTGTCAGGACCGGCAATAGAGAGAATAGCCGATTCTGAACTTGATGAGCTGGTTGTCACTGACACCATTCCGCTCACTCAGGAGGCAAAAGATACCGGCAAAATTCGACAGCTTACAATTGCCGAGCTTTTGGGGGAGACAATCGAAAGGATTGTGGCCGATCAATCCGTCAGTTCTCTTTATGCAGAATAGGGCGATTTTATCGTCACTTTTCTCTAGCCACATCGCTTAACTTCGGTTATCATTTGCGACCATTTTCGAATAAACAGATTTGAGGAATTAAAAATGGCCACAGATTACGATCTGAATACAGTCTCAAGGGAAGATGTTGGCACAAGTCATTCTAGAAGAATGAGGCGTGAAGGCATGGTTCCTGCTGTTGTCTATGGTGCTGGTAAGGACAGTGTCAAGGTATCCATTAGTCATAACGAATTGCTCAAAAAGTTAAACAATGAAGCATTCCTTAACAGTATCTTGACGATCAGTGTCGATGACAAAGAGGAATCTGTTTTAATCAAAGACATTCAAGTTCATCCATCCAGAAGGCAAGTGATGCATTTGGACTTACAAAGGGTTCGTTCGGATGTTGCCATTAAGGTTTCTGTGCCACTTGCATTCATCAATGATGACATTGCAGTGGGTGTGAAACTGGGTGGCGGAACCGTAACACCTTTGATGAATGAGGTCGAAATCAGTTGTCTACCTAAAAATCTTCCAGAAAGATTGGAAGTCGATGTTGAGACACTCGAATTGGATGACATGCTCTACCTCGAAGACATCGTGCTTCCAGACGGCGTAGAAATTTCACTCTTGACACAAGAAGAACCCGCGAATGAGCCAATTGTTGCTGTCAGATTATTGCAAATCCAAGAAGAGCCTGAAGTTGAAGAAGTTGTTGAAGGCGAAGAGGGTGAAGAAGGAGTTGAGGCTGCCGCGGATGGCGAGGAAGCTTCTGAATCCGAAGGAGAATCCGAGGATAGCAAAGAGGAATAAAAACCCTCTTGTAGACCATGCGTCCTGCAGACATCATTCCAAAAGTTTTTATCGGTCTGGGTAATCCAGGTGATCGATATCAGCAAACTCGTCACAATCTCGGCTATCTTTCTTTAGATGCTTTTTTAAAAAGACATCAGTTGTCAGACTTAAAAGATGACAAGAAATCCGATGGCTCCATCATCAAGGCCACTCTGTTTGATAAAGAATTTTTATTGTTTAAGTCCTCTAGATATATGAATGAGAGCGGACTCTCAGTCAATCGTCTTAGAAAATATCGAAATATCAGGATGGAAGATGTTTGCATCATCCATGATGATCTCGATCTGAATGTTGGAGAGGTCAGAATCAAATATTCGGGCGGTCATGGCGGTCACAATGGCCTTAGGGATATTATTCAAGCATGTGGCACCAAGGATTTCATTCGTATCCGAATGGGCATTGGCCATCCTGAAAAAGATGAGGTGATTGATTATGTTTTATCCAAACCCAAAAAAGCAGAAAAGGAAATCTTAGATCAATCCATTCATCAGGCTGCCGATGTGATGGATTCGTTATTGCAAAATGGTCTCGATGAGACCATGAATCGTTTTAACTGATTCTTTTTGCAGCCCTTTCGGCCCCCTCACCAAGGGCTTTTAATTTTTGTTTTGCCACTTCAACTGAGATTGGAGCCATCCCACAGTTTGTGCAGGGTATCAAGCGCTCAGCTTCAACGTGATCGAGTGCAGATATGATATTCATTTCAACCTCTTCAGGGGTCTCAATATGATCTCTCACAACCGATATCACACCGACCATGATTTCTTTATCGGGTAAGAGCCTCATCAATTCAGGCGGAACCCTTGAGCCCGCAAATTCTAAGGAAACTTGATCAATATTGCTCCGATTGATCGCAGGGAAGAGGTTTTCATATTGTCTCCATTGATCGCCCAATGTTTTTTTCCAATTGATGTTTTCCTCAATTCCATACCCATAGCAAATGTGAACTGCGGTTTTACAATCAAGACCATCGATTGCGATTTCCAAGGCATCCATCCCCCATTCAGTGCTTTCTTTTAGAAAGCTATTGAAGGCAGGTTCATCAAATTGAATGACATCAATGCCTGCTTCACACAATGTTTTTGCTTCATCATTGAGTAGCTTTGCAAACTCCATGGACATCTCTTTCTTGTTGGCATAATACTCATTGGCAATGGTATCGGATATGGTCATGGGTCCTGGCAGTGTGAATTTGGTGAGCTTTTCTGTATTTGATCTGAGAAAATTTGCTTCCTCAATGTGAACGCTGCCTGATTTTTTCAATGGATCTGTCACTGTCGGGACTTCGACAACATAACGGTCATTTCTGATTCCCATTTGTGTTTTCTTTTCCCAATTGATTCCTTCAATGGTTTCTAAAAAACCGTGGACAAAATGAATTCTGAATTGTTCGCCCTCAGAAATGATTTCCATTCCGGATTCTTCCTGTTCATTGATCCACATTGCAGCCGATTCTCTTTTTTTCTCGACAAGCGAATCACCCGAATCCATCCAAGCAGGCCATAGCTTTTCAGTTTCAGCCAGCCAATTGGGCTTAGGTAAGCTGCCAGCAGTTGTTGCTTTAAATATTTTCGCCATTTCAATGAATATCTTGTTAAACTCCACTCACTTTAAATCGACTATTCAATAAATCAAGGCATATGGGCATCAAGTGCGGCATTGTAGGGCTTCCAAACGTTGGTAAATCATCCCTGTTCAATATCCTTTCAGAAGGAAAGGCAGAAGCAGCGAATTATCCCTTTTGTACCATCGAGCCCAATGTTGGAGTTGTCATGGTCCCTGATTCACGCCTGGATCAATTGTCTGCGATCAATCATCCTGAAGAAGTCATTCCATCGATCGTTGAGTTTGTCGATATCGCAGGATTGGTGGAAGGCGCTTCACAAGGCGAAGGGCTTGGAAATAAGTTTTTGGCAAATATTCGAGAAACAGATGCGATCATTCATGTGGTTCGATGCTTTGAGGACAAGAATGTTACCCACGTCTCCGATGAAATCAATCCGGTCAATGATTTTGAAATCATCAATACCGAATTATTGCTGGCCGATATTCAAACAGTTGAACGTAATCTGGAGAGAGCAGGAAAGCAGTCAAAGGCTGGCGACAAAGCGATGTTAGCAAAGCATGCTTTTTTGGAGTCTCTTTTGGAGCATCTCAATGATGATCTTCCAGCGAGAACATTCAATGTTGAGAAAGACCAAGAAGGGATCATGAAAGAGCTTTCTCTTTTGACTAAGAAACCCATGTTGTGTCTTGCAAATATTGATGAGTCGAGCATCACCGATGAAACAGAGGGCTTGCAAGCCCTGCAAGAGAAAGTGAAGTCAGTTGAAGATGCAGAGCTTCTCAAACTCTGTGTCTCACTTGAGCTTGAAATCAGTGCCCTTGAGCCATCTGAGATGAAAGAGTTCTTGGATGAACTGAGTTTGGAAGAGCCCGCAATCAATAAGCTGATTCGTGCCTCATATGATTTACTCAATCTACAAACTTTCTTTACGGCTGGACCCAAAGAGGTTCGCGCTTGGCCAGTTAGAAAGCAATCATTGGCGCCACAAGCAGCAGGGACGATTCACACCGATTTTGAGAGGGGTTTTATAAAAGCGGAAGTGATTGGTTTCGATGACTACATTGAGCACGGAGGAGAACAGGGCGCTAAGTCAACTGGCAAATTAAGACTCGAAGGAAAGGATTATATTGTGCAAGAGGGCGATGTGATGCACTTTAAGTTCAACGTATAGCTCTCTCAATCTTCATCTCAATTCGATGCAGGCCTTCACCCCAACCATTTTCAATATAATCAATTCTAATTGCCCCAAATTTCACAAAGAATGCCTCTGTTTGCTGACTTGTGGAAAGAAATAGTTTGTCCAATTGATTGCTCTCCAAATATGAAAATACTCTTTCCATGATCAAGCGACCGATGCCCTGATTTTGGTATTTTGGATGGATGAGGGTCCAACTTTGAGAGGCAGATTCAGATGATGTTTTATGGACCCCATAGGCACCGATTAAAATCGAATCGTGATGGATGGTTACATACCCTTCCTTTGTTTGATTGAGGAATTCGATGTAATCATTCTTTTCTATCGAGGCAAAATATTTTGGGCAATTGAGGTCAAATAATTCCAAGCACTGCTCATAGTTTTCTTTTGAGTATGCTTTGAATCTTAAATTCATCTGCTTGACTTACTCTCATCCCACTTTGAGAATTTTTCCAACATGCTTTTGGTATTTTTTCCCCTGTACCAAAATATATTCTTGTGATCCTTTATGCAGTCAATGCCTCTCTTTTCAATCTCAGTTGCCATGATTTTGTAATTATCCAGTAGCAGTTTTTTAGAAGCACTGGGATCAGCCATTGGGAAATAGAAATAGTGACAAAGTGTGCCGTCATCCTCCGATTTCCAATAAATTCTCAGACTTTCCAAGGTTTGTTCTGCATCTGTTCTGCAAGGAAAGACTTTTGTGAGAAATGGAATGAAGCTGAAAGTACATTCATGCGACTCTACTTTTGCCTCGATATCACTCGAGCCAAGAAGGAAATAAATCAACAGAAAGTACATCTTCATATCTAGATACCGCAATCAGATTCTCTTCATAATAAAACCATATTTTTGATGCCAAAACCAATGTAGTATCTATATTAAAAGCAATTGGAGTAAGAACATGAGAGAAGCAATAGTGGGTTCTTCGATCATAGCTGTTGGCATAATTGCTGCGGCATTTATTATCAGTCAAAAGGATGATTACAGACCACATCACGCTATGTCTGATCCACTTCATATGAAGCATGATAAACCGATGGTTTGGATTGATAAGGAAATGGGTGAAATGTCTATTGGTGACAAGAATATGGTTTTTTTAACTGATGACAGTGAAAAACATATCGTCATGAAAAAGATGAAAAAACCCATGCCTGGACATGAAGAAGATCGAAAAATTGTCATCAAAATGAAATCAGATGACTCTGATTCAATTGAAGAAACCATAACAGAAATCATTGACGATGTTGCAGATGATATCGGCGATGTCATGAAAGATTTAAGTGTCAATATCAGTGTCAATGTGCAGAGTGAAAAAAGCGATGAAGATATTCAATCGCTCACAGAAGACATTGTTGATTCTGTGAATGATGCAGTCAAAGGTCTCTCTGGCGAGGTGAGCATTGATATCCAAATCAATGAAAATGGATGAGCATAAATTTGCAGACTTCATTGCTTGAGGATGGCTGAATAAGGTCTATCAGGCACAAAATTGATTTCAAAACCGATTGCTTTAGAATAGAATGCCAATAAATGCATAACATAAGAACATTCAGCGCCTTACTGGCTACATTTTTCTTTGTGACAACTGTATCACTTGATGCGGTCTCGCACGTGCATGCCGATGATAATCATGGGCATGAATATGAATGTCCATTCAACAATAATAAGGTCATTGAGACCGACTTGAGTGATCCGATAAAAAGGGTCGAACTGAGTCCTGTTATTGTTGAAGAATTTAAGCAAAGTTACCTTTACACAACAACTAGTCACCTATTTGAATCAAGAGCACCTCCAAAAATTTAAATTAAACCCGATTTAAATTTAAAACGTTCGTTACAGGAGGTATTTCATGAGAACGCATATTAATTTGCTTATGGTGGCACTATTGACCACCATCATTTCAACATCATCGATAGCACAGAATTCGATCGAGGAAGTCACGGTAACCTCGTCATATATCAGACACAGTGAAGATGCTTTCAATGATCCAATCCATCTTCTCAGTGAAGAGGAGTTGGAGACCAATTCCACTCAAAGCCTGGGTGAGACAGTAGACAATTTACTGGGTGTTTCATCTACAGATTATGGTGCAGCTGTCGGCCAGCCAATCATTCGAGGTATGTCAGGGAGCAGGGTTAAGATATTAAACAATGGCTTGGTTGTTCGAGACATGTCTGGAATAGGCGCGGACCATTTAAATGAAGTTGATTTAAATGCCATCAGGCAGATTGAAATTATCAGAGGCCCATCCTCTTTAATGTACTCCAATGGTGCAATCGGTGGCATTGTGAATATCGTGGATGACACCATTGCAACAGAAGATTTTCTAGAGCGCGATTTAAGAATTGGCTTAGAAACACAATCTGCAAATGACGGTAAAGTTGGTCAATTCAGCTTTAAGGAGAATCTGGGCGGCCTGAACCTCTCATATGCCTATAAAGACGGTTCATTTGAGAATTATGACATTCCTAAGGGTGCAATCATTCACTCTGAAGAACATGAAGAAGGTCATGATGAGGACCATGATGAGGACATGGGTTTTCTGGAGAATTCTGACTATGAATCAAAATCTCACCGACTCGGTCTCTCGACAGTAGGTGATTGGGGATATTTTGGTGCTTCATATCAGGATATCGAATCCGTTTATGGTATTCCATATCACGCAGAAGGCCATGAAGGTCACGGCGGTCATGATGAAGACCATGACGAGGATCATGATGGAGAAGAGGATCACGATGGTGACCATGAAGAGCATGGTGAAGAGAGAATATTCTCAACAACAGACTCTCAGGTATTTAACCTAGAAGGATCTTATGTTTTCAATAATGACACACTCAAAAACATGAAATATTACTACAGAAATTCTGATTACTCATTGACAGAGCAACATGCAGAAGAAGAGCATGAAGAAGGTCACGATGAAGATCATGACGAGGATCATGATGATCATGGTCACGAAGAGGGCCCTACATTGTTTAGCAATGAGTCAGATGAATTCGGTCTGATATTGGATTTTGGTGATGAATCACTTTCTCAGAAACTGGTTCTACAAAACATGAATGAAGATGTTTCCGTTATCGGTGCAGAAGCTTTCATGAATCCAGTTGACTCCAGTGAAAAAATGATTGGTTATTACGTCGGAACAGAATTCATGGGCTTGGATATTCATTTGGGCATTCGCCATGATCGTGTAAATCGAAAAGGCACAGTGGCCCATCATGAGGAAGAAGAGCATCACGACGAAGATGATCATGATGAAGACCATGATGATGAGCATCATGATGAAGAGGAGATGGAGTCTTATGATATCGATCGTAACGAAACCAGTCTCGCATTATCCATTGATAGAGAGTTCAACGAGAACACTTCACTGACCCTGGGACTAGCAAGTGTTAAGAGGGCACCTTCTGCAGTTGAATTTTTTATGAATGGTGCACACTTGGCCACTGGACGTTTTGAGGTTGGTGATGTCAATTTGGAATCAGAAACTTCAAACAACATAGACCTAAGGATTGACTATCAAAACAATGGCTTTTTCGCGAACGCAACAATTTTTAGAAACGATGTAGATGATTACATTTATCTTCGAGACGAAACGGAAGAAGAACATGCCATGCATGAAGAAGATGACCACGATGATCATGATGACCACGATGATCATGGCGGTTTGATTCTTTCAAACTATATGCAAAAGGATGCTGAATTCAATGGTTACGAATTTGAGCTCGGTCGCACTGTGAATCTAAATGGTGGTTCTATGTCATTTTCTTATGGCATGGATTATGTCAATGCAAAGTTCAAGGATGGTGGATATGTTCCAAGGATTAACCCAAGGAGACATATTTTTTCTATTGATTATGCAAAAGAAGACACAAGTGCCTCTTTGACACTTAGGAATGTGAAATCTCAAAACAAATTATCGTTGAACGAAACACCAACTGAGTCCTATAACATGCTTGATCTGAAGGTCTCACAAAGATTTCAGATTATGTATGGAGATGGTGAGATGTTGGTTACTTTGTTTGCAAAGAATTTGTTGGATGAGGTTGCACGAAACCATTCTTCTTTTGTGAAAGACCAAGTACCACTTCCGGGAAGAAACATTGGTCTTCGTTTCAATATGAAGTTTTAGTTATCCCCTAGATTGATCCGGTATTAACGTAATTCACCCCTCCTAAATGATACTGGATGAATCATCTCTCAAGGGTTTGTTTCAAACCCTTGAGAGAGAAAAGAATTTATAACTGGTTATAAATCATGATAAAGACACAATTAACAACAGATAAATTGGCAATGACATTCTCTCTGGTATGCGTCCTTCACTGCTTCTTTACCCCATCTTTTATTATATTGACCTCAGGATTGCTTGCGGTTTCTATAGACAATGAGTTTATTCATTTGTCAATTTTATTGGTGGCTATTCCAATTAGCATTTTTGCTCTGGGTTTAGGATATAAAAATCATAAGATGCTTTCTTTTCTTTGCATTGGGATTATTGGACTGATCACTCTCACTCTTGCTGTATTTTTTGGAGAGGCTCTCATTGGTGAATTTGGTGAAAAGATGGTGACATTAGCGGGGTCTATCTTTGTGGCATATTCACACTTCAAGAATCATCAAGTTTGTAAGCGTCTGGATTGTTCATGCCATGACTAACAACGGTTGAGCCTAGAAGGACTCTATTCTTCTTCGCTCATTTCCTCTAGAAGCTCAATCATTCGATCATACTTCTCATGATCATCTTTATGTTGTTGAAGATGTTCTGACCTCACAGGGTTCCCCCTTTCACCTTGAGAGATCTCAATGATTAATGCTGTTGCGGCAATGATTGAAATTACAATTACAGGGATAGAGATTGAAAATGCTATGACCCATAAAGGTTTAACGAGCTCACTACTGTAAATAAATTTCTGGCTTTCAGGATTATTTTCTTTGGTTTCCAACTTATCAGCGGCTCAGGTCAGCCATTGCATCTATGATCTCATTGTAATTTTCATAAAATTCTTTTGATTCTCCGTCATCAAGCGTGACAGGTGATTTAATGTCTCTCTCAACATTGTACCAACCAATTCTTTCTAGGAATTTAAAGAATCTGAGGAAACGTCCAATATTGCTGATTTCATAGTCACGAATTGGCCCCCAGTCTTGTTTGGACCCACCTGTAGATGCATACTTTGTTATTCTCGTGAAGATGACATCATTGGCTTGATCAATGAATATATACTGACCAAACTTTCCGCTCGCATTCATGATTTTTCCTTCATCATCATTTTTTGAGAACCACCAATGCAAACCATAGCCCCTTCTATCCATACCAGCTCGATCAGACGTGCTCAACCATCTTGGATCATAGGTTTCTTGAACAAAATCATACGGCACCACCTGTTGATCATTCCAAGCACCATTTCTAGAAAAGAGCAGACCGAACCGAGAGTAGTCTCTGGCGGACATATCGATACAGCAATAACTCAATACATTGTCGGCTGCATCTCTCCACAATGTATAGTTTTTGGTGCCTATGGGATCAAGTACGCGCTCTTTCAAAAGATCATCCGCTTTCTTGCCTGTGGCGACAAGAAGGATGTCTCCAAGCAACAGCGAATTCACATTGTTGTATTCAAAAACAGTGTTGGTATCTTTGTCGCGTTTGATATCTTTGGCATATTCCAAATGATCATCTAAAAAGAACATGATTTCATGTTCATGATCAGGATTTTCAAGACCGCTGGTCATATCGAGCACTTCTCGTATGGTGATGTCTTTTCGATCTTCAGTGAAATAGTCTAAGTAGTCACTGACTTTGTCATCCAGGCTACCGATTTCTCCTCTTTCTATTGAGATACCAATGAGACTGGCATAAAAACTTTTAGCCATGGACCAAGATGTTCCAACGGAATCTTTGTCGTAACCATCGGCATACCTTTCAGCAATAATGTATCCATCTTTGATCAGGACGACAGATTGGGTGGCATCATCTTGGAATGAAAGATCAAACAGTTTTTCTACTTTTGAGTCATCAATTCCAAGTTCACTAGGATTCTTTACGGACCATGATTCACCAGGAAATTCTTTTGCACTCAGGGGAAAGATAAGTGAAATAGAAAAGGCGATTGGCACCAAAGATTTAATAATTGTCTTTTTATTCATAAGTTATTATTCCGTCACACTTGACAGAATGGATTTAGATGTTGAAAATCCATCATTCAGTGATTTATGGAGATGTAGCTCAGCTGGTTAGAGCGTCGCACTCATAACGCGAAGGTCGGTGGTTCAAGTCCACCCATCTCCACCAAAGAGCTAACCCATAGGGTTATTGGCTTCTAAAAATTCGCAGCAAATTGACTCAACACCTTGATCTGTAGCAGCATTGACCATGTGGCTAATCGCCATGTCCATTGCAAAATCAGGCACTTGAGTTAAGGTTTCGCATGCACAGTCTGTGAAGGTGATTCCTTCAGCTGCAGCATTTGCTTTTTCTTTTATCGCTTCTGCATCCATTTCGTTAATCCTTAAATTAGTTTCTTGTCTCTAGATTGTGTCAAAAATTCAACTAAACGTGAAGCCAAACTTAAGCTTTATCCATTCGATGAGACAACAGGCCATCCAATAGTTTTGGTTCAAACCATGTCGATTTTGGCGGCATGATCATTCCGGCATCAGCAACATCAATCAATGCCTCAATTGGAGTTGGGTATAAGGAGAAAGCAACATCCATCTCTGTACTGTCCACTCTCAGTTCAAGACCCTTCATGCCTCTCGCTCCACCAACAAAATCTATATTTGGATCGGTTCTTTCATCTCCGATTCCAAATACAGGCTCAAGGATGAGACGGTGAAGTATACTCACGTCCAAGGAATCCACTGGATTGTCAATTGCTAGAGAGTCTCTTAGCTTTAAAGAATACCATTGGCCATTGATATACATTCCAAAATGATTTTTTTCAGCCGGCTTAAACGCATTTCCAGAAGTTGCGATTTCAAAACATTCTTCCAGCCTTTTTAAAACTTCATCGATGGACAGACCTTGAGGTTTTTTTATCAGTCGATTGTAATCAAGAATATTCATTTGGCTCTCTGGGAACGAAACCGTTAGAAAATAGTTATAACTCTCTTGGCCCGTATGATGAGGATTGTCCATCTGTTTTGTTTGTTTGACAACGCAAGCCGCTGCTGAACGATGATGACCATCGGCTATAAACAGTGCGCCCATTGAGTTAATCATGCCGATTATCTTTTCTTGCTCCTGAGACTCGCTCACCTGATAGATCCGATGAGTCACGCCATCTATGGCTTTGACATCATATATGGGCTCCTCCCTCGCTGCTATCGATTTAAGCAAGCTCGATAAATCTTCATTATCCAAATATGTCAGCAGGACGGGACCTGTTTGGGCATTCAATGAGGAAATATTATTGACTCTATCGAGTTCTTTATCAGGTTTTGTGAATTCGTGCCTTTTGATTCTGCCATTTTCGTATGCTTCAAGAGAGCCCAACGCTGCAATGCCCAGCTGATGTATCTCACCATCGATCATCTCATAAAGGTAAAGCATGTCTTCGGAATCCTCGATTAAGACTCCATCTTTGATCATCCGATCAAGATTTTCTCTGCCTTTTTGATAAACCTTTGGATCGTTATAAGGAGTACTCTCATCCAGATCTATTTCTGGTTTTGAGATATGCAGAAAGCTATTTGGACGATCTTTGGCCAACTCATATGCTTCTTGAGAGTTAATGACATCATAAGGAGGGGCAATGACATCATCAGCCATTGAAGGCTCCGGTCGAAGTGCTTTAAAAGATTTTATTAAAGGTGCCAATTTTGTTTTCCTTGGGTCAAAAAAAGTTAAGACATTATAATGTTTTTTTGGCTTTAAAATTATTTGAATCGTGACTATGGGAAAAAATTACAGGAAATTCATTTACCTCTTTAGCTTATCGCTCTTTGTTTGCTCTATCTCGACGATTATTACAGCACATGATGATGAAACATTGATTACCAATGTTTTGATTGTCGACGGAACAGGTTCTGAACCTTATTCAGGAAGTCTTCTGATCCAAGGAGATATCATTGCTTCGATATTTCAAGGATCTACAAATGATTTCAATCACGATCATCTGGTTGATGGAATGGGAATGGTGCTGGCTCCCGGTTTCGTGGATTCACACAGCCATTTTGATAGCGGGATAATTAACAAACCTCATGCAAAAGCTGCAATTACTCAAGGGATTACAACAATCATAAGGGGTATGGATGGCTTTTCATCCAGCCCCGATTCCTTTGATGAAATAGTCTATGGCGGTCATTTAAGTGTAGAGACATTCAATCATCTCATGAAAGGTTCACCAACGGCCGTGAATATTGCCAGCTTCTCATCTCATAACAGTATTCGTTCCCAGGTCATGCAAGACGACTTCAGAAGAGAGGCAACAAGCGCTGAAATTGAAGAAATGTCTCAATTGATTCAGTCTGACATGAAATCTGGTGCATTGGGACTCTCTACAGGTCTTGAGTATGATCCTGGGATATATTCATCAACTGATGAGGTCATCACACTTGCAAAAGTGGCTGCAAAATATGGCGGCAAATATAAGAGTCATATTCGGAGCGAAGACCGATATTTTTGGGATGCCATCAGGGAAATAATTGAAATTGCTGAGAAGGCAGATATTTCAGTAAATATTGATCATCTCAAGTTGGCTGCCATATCACTCTGGGGCATGGACAAAGATCTGTTATCAATTCTGAATAGCGCAAGAAAGAAGGGCATTGATGTTACGGCTGATATTTATCCTTACACTGCATGGCAGTCAACCATCACTGTTTTGTATCCAGATAAGAATTTCGATGACCCTGATGAAGCAAAATATATTCTAGAAAATATAAGCTCACCCGATGACATTCTTTTTGTGGCTCACAAGATTCACCCAGAGTATGTCAATAAAACATTGAGGCAAATTGCTTCTGAGAACAGCAAAACTCCTGAAGAGATGTTATCAATCATAGCGAAGGAAAGTTTTGAGCTCAGCAAAGGAGCATCAGCAATTGAGTCAATCATTGGCAAAAGCATGGATGAGAAAGATGTATTGGCATTGTTGAATTGGGATTACTCTAATGTAACCACTGACGGCGGATTGGAATGCTTGCACCCCAGAGGGTGCGGCTCATTTACAAAGGTCATTGATGACTATATTGGCGATAAAGGCCTGGGTTCAATTGAGCGAGTGATATACAAGATGACTGGACTCACAGCAAAGAACTTAGGTATTCAAAGGCGTGGAGAGATCAAGGTTGGTTCATATGCTGATTTAATTCTATTCGATCCCGATCAGGTCCAAGACAATTCAACATTCGAGCAACCAAATCAATTATCCGATGGGATTCATTCTGTTTGGGTGAATGGAAAACGAGTACTAGAAAATGGTGAGTTGACAGGCAGCCTCCCTGGAAAAATAATACTCAGAGAGGGGAATTAATATGGATATCCAAAAAATCAAGCTGGCATTGACACAAAGCAGGCCTGATACAGATGTCGAGAGAGATGAAAAAAGACTGCCTGCAGAGGTCTTACACTTCTTTGGAATTGAAGAAGGTCATAAGATTGGCGAAATGAACTCCGGAAGAGGTTATCTAAGCGCAATCGCAGCTTATGCATTGGAAGAGAATGGTGAGGTGTATTCTCACACAGCTCCTCAGAGTGTTGAGAGATGGAAGGGCAATCCAATAGAGAAACGATTAGAGTCATACCCCCAAAAGAATTTGATCCCAATAGTGGGCGAGATGGAAACACCAAACTTTCCATCTGAGATGGATATCATTTTTAATAGCATGACCTATCACGATACAGTTTGGACAAAAGCCGATCGTTTAAAAATGAATCAAAGCATCTTTGATTCTTTAAAAACCGGTGGCTCTTATTGTATTTTGGATCACCATGCAAAGGATGGTCATGGAATTGATGATTGCCATTCAATTCATCGAATTGAAAAAGCATTTGTCATTGAGGAAGTCTCAAGAGCGGGATTTTACTTTGATGATGATTCAGATCTGCTAGAAAATCCTGATGATCCAATGGATCAAATGGTCTTTGAGAAGGATATTCGAGACCAAACAAGTCGGTTCATGTTGATCTTTAAAAAAGAGATTTAGAAAAGAATCAAATCCAAAGTCTTATTGCTGAGATAGCCATTCATCATCGCTGTCTTCAGTGATGTTTTCAAATAGTGGGGACGATAGGTATCTTTCTCCCGTATCAGGGAGCATCACGCAAAAGGTGCTATTTTTAGGCGCTTTCTCTGCGATCAATAATGCACCCAGCATGGTTGCACCACCTGAGATTCCGGTAAATATTCCTTCTTTTCTAGCTAATTCTTGCGACGTTTCAATCGATCTTTCATCGTTCGCCATAACAAATTCATCGATGACACCTTTATCCAAAACCTCTGGAATAAAATCAGGTGTCCAACCCTGAATCTTATGAGGCTCCCACTGATTTTTTGATATCAATGGTGCCAATTCTGGCTCAACAGCAATAATATTGATATTTGGTTTGGCCGTTTTCAGCACAGTTCCAACACCGGTGATGGTTCCACCCGTTCCCCATCCGCTCACAAAATAATCCAGATCATGGTTTCTAAAATCACTCAGGATTTCAACCGCTGTTGTGTTTTTATGGTATTCAGGATTTGCTGGATTCCTGAATTGATCGGCTAAAAACCAGCCATACTGTGACGCCAGTTCATTTGCTTTCTTCACCATGCCTGTGCCTCGCTCACTGGCAGGAGTCAGTATCACTTTTGCTCCCAGTGCTTTCATGATTTTTCTTCTCTCGATGGAGAATGTTTCAACCATGACTGCCACAAAGGGATAACCCCTTGCTGCACAAACCATCGCAAGCGCTATGCCAGTATTTCCAGAAGTTGCCTCAATGACCGTCTGTCCAGGTTTGAGCTTACCTGATTTCTCAGCATCATTGATGATCGCCAAAGCCAGTCGGTCTTTCACAGAGGCAAGCGGATTAAATGCTTCGCATTTGACAAAAATATTTTGGTCTTTTGGACCGATGTTATTGACCCTAACAACGGGGGTATTTCCAATTGTTTCTGTTATATCGCTGTAAATCATTTCAAGACTTTATTTATTGGTTATTTGTAATTCTAATATCTTTAATTCACTACACTTAGAATATCTAGATCTATGTAAATAATTATTTATTTGGTTTAGATGAATTTTGTTATTGGATAATTAGACCATATGCATCATTCATCAAAAAAATCTGTAACAATTGATCCGCCATTCCGCTTTAAAAGTGGAGAAATATTCGATGACCCAATTGTGATTGCTTATGAGACATATGGAGTATTGAATGAAAAAAAAGACAATGCGATTCTAATTACAACAGGTTTGTCTCCATCTGCTCATATATGCTCATCATTTGAAGATCCTTCCGAAGGATGGTGGGAAAAGATAGTAGGAGAGGGCAAATATATTGATACTAAAAAATATTTTGTAATTTGCATCAATTCACTGGGCAGTTGCTTCGGCTCATCAGGCCCTGCAAGTTACAAGCCAGATTCAGAAGAAAAATATGGCCTCACTTTCCCAGAAGTTCAAATTGAGGACATGGCCTCATCAATGAAATCGGTAATTGATGAGTTGGGGGTCATAAAATTACATACCATTGTTGGACCATCAATGGGTGGAATGACAGCCATGAGTTTTATTAAGCAATTTCCAGAAATTACAAAAAATCTTATTTTAATTTCAACAGCGGCTTCATGCAGACCATTTGCCATTGCTTTAAGATCATTGCAGAGATCATTGATCACATCAGATCAAAATTGGAATGAAGGAAATTATGAGAATAAGAATCTCCCATTGGATGGAATGATGCAAGCAAGGTATCTAGGAATGATTACCTATCGATCGCCGACAGAATGGAATAATCGATTCGGCAGAAAGAAATCAGAGAATATCCCTAGTGCAAAAGATTTCTCAAGCAATAGATTTGCAATACAGGACTATCTGAAGAGCAGGTCGGATGATTTTGTATCTGATTTTGATCCCAATACATACCTTTATATATCAAGATCCATCGATACGTTCGATTTAGCGGAAAAAAATGAGACCATCGAGGATGTTTTTCATGGTTTTAACCTTAACCGAGTCTTGATCCTAGGCGTGGATGAGGATTATATTTTTCCTTTTGACTGTCTTGAAGAATTATCAGATGCATTTAAAAGTGCTTCTATAGATGTTTCGATTAAGAAATTGCCTTCATTAAACGGCCATGATTCTTTCTTGGTTGATCATGAGAATTTTGGATCCAGTATTAAAGAGTTTCTAGAAGCTTAATCAGATAAAGAAGCCTAACCCTGAAAGCAAAATGATCAGTGGAAGCCAGTTAAGAAACTTAATAAACATGAGCCTTCTTGCAAATACCTTCGAATCATTCACCCATGGATAAGGCTCTTTTGGAACTGGTACATCCAAGAATGCACAAAGCGGCTCCCATCCATCTTTTGCAGAGTGCATGAGAAGTCTCTCTTGAGGAATGACTCTCTTCACCTCTTCAACATGGTCATTGAAAACTTTGATTGCAGCTTCCCTGTCCTCAAATTGATATGAAAATGGTTCTCCAAAAACTGTTTTATCGATCATTTTGAAGAGTCTATCTGCTCTGGGAAGAATGAATCTGATCCACTTCGGGAAGTTTTGAGACATTTGGTAGATTGTCGTACTTGCGCTGTCGTACCACGAAGTAGAATCTCTCATACCAAGAATGACTTTTGCATCTGGATATTTTTCCGAAAGCTCTTTGTAGTATGCGGCAGCAGGCCAATCGACAGCTGAGGAGTAATCTTTGAAAACTTCATCCCAATCCACAGGCTCCCCCATTGATGCAAGATAGAAATATTCAGTTTGATCGGCATTTTGAAACACCTCTTTCATATGATGACAAGGGCCATAATCAAGTTTTTCTAATGCCTCTTTAAGCGAGAGAGTACCCGTTCTTCCAAAGCCAGCACCTATTACCTTTAAAGCCATAAAGATGATAATACCATGGCCTATTTATTAAATGACCGCTTACTTTTTTTAGGGCCTCTTCTTTTTTTAAAAGTTTTATCATCCCTTTTTTTCTTAGAGGATTTTCTTTTCTTGTGCCAATGAGGCTTCTTGTTATCTGATCTTTTTCTTCTTCTGGGTTTATGATTATCTGATTTTTTACTCTGACTATTTTTTGAATTTAGATTTGTTGTATTGAGATGTTGCGTGGTTTCAAAGCCTTCTATGTCTTCTCTTGGGATCCTGAATTTTAATAATCGCTCAATATCACTCAAAAGATTAAACTCATCTGCACAGACTAAAGAAATGGCTTCGCCTTCTTTTCCAGCCCTTGCTGTTCTTCCAATTCGATGTATATAATCTTCTGCGACCATGGGAAGGTTGAAGTTAATCACAACTGGAAGCAAATCAATATCGATTCCTCTTGCAGCAACATCCGTTGCAACAAGAACTTGCACTTTCCCTTTTTTGAGATTCTCTAGTGCCTTTGTTCTTGCTGCTTGTGTCTTATTCCCATGAATTGTATCGGACAGAATTCGCTTTTTATTTAGTTGCCTTGTTAGTTTATCTGCAGCCCTTTTTGTTTTAATGAAAACCAGAACCTGAAACCAATTATTTTTCTTAATGCTGTGTATCAGCAGTTCTCTTTTTCTGGATTGATCAACAGGGTAGACCGTCTGTTTCACATTTTCGGCGGTTGAATTCTCTGAGGCCACTTGTATCTTTTTGGGTGAGTTGAGAAGTTTGGAAGCCAGTCTTTGTATTTCTTTTGGAAAGGTCGCTGAGAACAATAGATTTTGCCTTCTCTCGGGCAATTGCTTGATCACTTTTTCTATGTCTCTCTTGAATCCCATATCAAGCATTCTGTCCGCTTCATCCAGAACAAAAACCTCTACACCAGAGAGATCTATGGTGTTTTGATTCAAATGAGCCAAAAGTCTTCCAGGCGTGGCGACCACAATATCAAC
>JAPOHS010000150.1 GCA_029979325.1 Pseudomonadota bacterium
GGTATCAGTATCAACAACGACTTCTCTAGACAGTGGAATGTGATTAAAGCCTTGATCTACAAGGTTATTAAATTGAGATTGTAGCATGGAATTATTTTATCATTACCAAGTTCATTAAAACTTTAGAATATTAGCAATTAGCTGAGCTTGGTTAGAAATCAAAGGTTAAAAAAAAGGGTTTCAATGAAACCCTTTTTTTGTTTTCTGATTAGACTACTCTTCAGCCTCAGCTTCAGCCTCAACTTCACTTAGTTGATCTGAAAGCTCCTGCTCAGCCTCGCTTGATTGCATGTAGGCATCAATACGTCTATTCCTCTTTTCTTGATGGTGCTTGAAGCCAGTACCTGCAGGAATAAGTCTTCCCACAATAACGTTTTCTTTCAGTCCTCTTAAATCATCAATCCTTCCTGTAATCGAAGCCTCAGTCAATACTCTTGTTGTTTCTTGGAAAGAAGCAGCAGAAATAAATGACTCAGTCGATAGTGAAGCTTTTGTAATTCCCATTAAAAGCCTTTGGAAACTAATTTCATTTTTATTTTGAGACTTTAATTGTTTATTTTTCTCAACCACATGAGCATACTCAGCTGTTTCACCGTTAACATAATTTGAATCACCGCTATCGGTAATCTCAACTTTTCTAAGCATTTGCTTAATTACTACTTCAATATGTTTATCAGAGATCTT
>JAPOHS010000151.1 GCA_029979325.1 Pseudomonadota bacterium
CTTATTTTCATATTGTTAGTATTTCAGTTTCTAGAATTTGAATTACTAACTTTCAGAAACATGACTTTATTATGATTTAATATCTTAGAATATCAAAATAAAGTCACCCAAAAGCCTGTGTAAGGCTCATTTGTGCAATAAGTTAAAATTTACACTTTAACTTGTATATCATAAGTAGCACAAATATCTAGATGAGAATGATTCTCATAACTCACCTTAACTAAAATCTTATCAATACTTAACAATAGAATTCAAGTCATATTTAACATAAATATTGACATATTCCGACATGTGTAAATGGGCTAATTAAATGGAGCGGGAAACCGGGTTCGAACCGGCGACCTCAACCTTGGCAAGGTTGCGCTCTACCAACTGAGCTATTCCCGCGGAGCAGTCATTTTAGCACAGCATAATGGTTTCTCAATATTATTATCACTTAATCTAATTAGTATCATTCAGGATGCTTTGAGATAAATTAATCTCCTATATATCCACTATTTATTTACAGAAATATTTCTATATTGTTTAATACAAAATATGTCTTATTCTGAAACAATATCCAATTTAATAGAAAATCTTTTCGAAAATAGCAAAAGAGCTTCATCAAGACTCTTATTCAAAAGTGAGGGAAGTTCAAAAGACATAAAAGAGCTTGCCAGCGATATAATTGACTCGG
>JAPOHS010000152.1 GCA_029979325.1 Pseudomonadota bacterium
GGTCTTTAAAAGAAAAAGATGAGGCAATAATAAAAAAAATAAATGAGTGTAATAAAAAAGCTCAACCTTTATTGGTATTTACTGCAAATATAAATAAATCAGAACATTATTCAAAACTTTTAAAAAAAGAAGGACTAATGTTTGTTGCAACAATAAATAGAACATTAAAATCTTATATTTTTGCAATTGTTGGAGCTGAATATATTCTCAGATGGTTACCTATAGGAACACATGAATGGGAAAAATTTGTTAAACCTGAGGATCTTAAAAAAATTTTAATGAAGTATGATCTATCTCTGAATAAATTGGAGGGTATGAATTTCGACATTATTAAAGATGAGTGGAGTATTTCTAGTGATTTATCTGTAAATTATATAGCAAAGTTTATTAAAATCTAATTTTCTTTTTCATCTATCCAAGGAATTATTTGAGCATCTATACCTTCTTCTTTTAATTCTTTTAAATCTTTTATTTTTAGAAAGTTCAATATTTGTGCTGCTTGATCTTCTGATAGCTCAGCTCCTTTAGTAATAGCACCACTTTGATCTTTTCTCTCTTTTTTGAGTAAATCCTCAACTCCTTTTAAACCAAATCCAGGTTTATCAAGTTTGTCTATGGCTCGAATGACTTTAGTTTTTTTTTTTTCAGAAATTTTTAATTCATTAATTAGTCCTT
>JAPOHS010000153.1 GCA_029979325.1 Pseudomonadota bacterium
TTTTAGTGGAGGAAAATTATCAGAAGTAAATAGAACAACAGGAATTAATACAGTTGGTTTAATAACTCAATTAGGTTTACTAAATCCATTTAATAGAAAACAAGAAAGTGAAGCAGATTATTTAGGAATGATTTTTTCTTCTTTATCTGGTTACGATATTAGAGAAACTGTTAAAATTTGGGAAAGGATGCAAAAATTAAATAAAGGAAAAGAGCCTCCAGAATTTATGAGTACACATCCCTCATCTAAAACTAGAATTAGAGATTTAAATGAAAAAATGAATGGAGTTATTTTAGACTATCCTCCAATCAAACTTACTTGATCAAAATATTGGTGAGCCCTGATGGACTCGAACCATCGACCCATTCCTTAAAAGGGAATTGCTCTACCAACTGAGCTAACGGCCCATAAAATTGATTCATTTTTTCTAAATGAATAATGTGTGTATACAGATAAATTTTTATTTTTCAATTCGTTGAATAAAAAAAGTTTTGATAAATTAGGCCTCAATATTCCAAATTATTTTTTAATAAAAAATCTTTATGATCTAAAAAAAAATATTAACTATATTGAAAAAGCTATAATTAAACCGGTAGACAGTCGTGGAGCTAGAGGAGTCTATGTTATAAATAAAAAAGAAAATAATTTAAAAAAATTATTTAATAAC
>JAPOHS010000154.1 GCA_029979325.1 Pseudomonadota bacterium
AACCAATATCTATCATATTTTTTCTAAATTTCTTTCTGTCCTCGGCGTTAGAAATTGCTTTAGAATTTGCTCCGATTAATTCAATTTTGTATTTTTTTAGAATTCCTTTTTTCTCTGCTTCCATTGCAAGGTTAAGCGCAGTTTGCCCCCCCATTGTTGGAAGAATTGCATCGGGTTTTTCTTTCTTTAGAATTTTTTCTAATACATCTAGTGTAATTGGTTCAATATAAGTTTTATCCGCAACGTCTGGATCTGTCATAATTGTTGCAGGATTTGAGTTTATTAAGACCACTTTATAACCCTCATCTTTAAGAGCTTTACATGCTTGTGTCCCTGAATAATCAAATTCACATGCTTGTCCTATAATTATTGGACCAGCTCCCACAACTAGTATTTTTTTAATATCTTTTCTTTTTGGCATTTTTTTTCATGTTGTTAATAAATTCTTGAAACAAATAAACACTATCTTGAGGTCCTGGATTAGACTCTGGATGATATTGAACTGAAAAGACTGGTTTATTTTTTAGTTTGATACCTTCAATACTATTATCAAATAAAGATTTATGTGTGACCTCAATATTTTTTGGTAATGTTTCTTTAACTACTTCAAATCCATGGTTTTGACTTGTTATTTCTACATTGTCATGAATTAAATTTTTAACGGG
>JAPOHS010000155.1 GCA_029979325.1 Pseudomonadota bacterium
CCTGTTGGTATTAGCGGGTTTGAAATTGCAAACATGATTGGCGCTGGTCTAGCTAAAGCTGCTGTTGCCTTTAGTGTAAATGGTGAGCAAAGAGACCTGAGTGACGTTGTTAATCAGGATGCCGATATTTCTATTTTTACACTTGATTCAGATGAAGGTCTAGAAATTATGCGGCATACAGTTGCGGCTCAGGTGTTAGCTCGTGCTATAAAAAATCTTTACCCAAAAGCTAAATTAGCCATCGGCCCAACCATTGAAAATGGTTTTTACTATGATTTTTTATCTGATGAGAGGGTTTCTGTAGACGATTTACCAAAAATTGAAAAAGAAATGGAGAAGATTGTTGCTGAAAAATCTGACATTACCAAAACGATTCATTCAAAGAAAGAGGCGATAAAGAATTTTGCTAATATTAAAGAAGATTACAAGGTTAAGATCATCGAAGACTCTGAGCAAGAGGATAACTTTCAACTCTACAATCAAGGTGATACCGGCTTTATAGATTTATGTCGCGGCCCTCATTTGCCAAGTTTAGATAAAGTTGGAGCTTTTAAACTTACAAAGATCGCGGGTGCATACTGGAAAGGCGATTCACAAAATGAAATGTTGTCTCGAATTTATGGCACGGCTTGGAAAAATGAAAAAGATCTAAAAAAATAT
>JAPOHS010000156.1 GCA_029979325.1 Pseudomonadota bacterium
GATTTATATGTTAGTGCAGTTGGAGGAAGAAACAGTAAAATGGGTGAATATTTAGGAAAAGGCTATACTTTTAAAATTGCAAAAAATAAATTTATGAAAAATGATACAGTAGAGGGCGCAGATCTAGCTAAAGAGATTGCACCCTACATATTGAAAAAAATTAATAAAAATAAAATACCACTTATGCATGCACTATTAAGTGCAATCACAAAAAATAAAAAATTAAAAATTTAAAATAAACCTTCAATCTCACCTTTTTTATTAAGTTTAATAGAGTTGGCTGCTGGAACTTTTGGTAAGCCTGGCATTGTCATTATTGATCCACAAACAACAACTACAAATTCAGCTCCAGAAGATAATCTTACCTCTCTAATTGGTATTTCATGGTTAGAAGGTGCACCCTTAAGTTTAGGATCTGTAGAAAAACTATATTGGGTTTTTGCCATACATATCGGATAGTTTCCATAACCATCTTCTTCTAACTTTTTAAATTTATTTCTTACTTTTTTGTCTGCAATGATATCTTCAGCACCATAAATACTAGTTGCGATATGTTTTGTTTTTTCCCATAAGCTTAGCCCATCATCGTATAGTGTTTTAAATGAAGATTGGTTGCTATCTGCCAGTTCAGCAACATGTTGAGCTAAATC
>JAPOHS010000157.1 GCA_029979325.1 Pseudomonadota bacterium
GCTAACTACAACCTTCTTTTTTCTATTTATTTGTTTTTGCAATGAAGATTTTCTGGGTTGAATTTTGAGGATGGCTGCTTCTTGAGATGAGGTATCTACCTCTATGCAATCTCCAACAGCAATATCAAGCTTTTTTGGAAGCCTAATTCTTAATGCTGTGTCTTCAGATTCAAAGAGCAAGGAATCTTTATAGATTTCTATTATTCTTCCAATTTGAACTTTTTCCATTCAAGTACCACAATACCCCATTAAACTAATAAATTATGGCTTTAAAACGATCTAATAAGAACCTCATTTGGATAGACCTTGAAATGACAGGTCTTGATCCAGAGAAGGAGCGCATAATTGAAATTGCAACCATAATTACCGATAAGGGACTAAACATTTTAGAGGAAGGCCCCAATTTAGTCATTCATCAGCCCAAAGAATTGCTAGCAGCTATGGATGATTGGAATACAAATCAGCATAAAGAGAGTGGTTTGTTAGCAAAGGTCAAATCTAGTGCGGTCACCGAACAGATGGCAGAAATTGAAACGCTAGACTTCGTTTCTAAGTTTGTTGGGGAAGGCAAGTCTCCAATGTGTGGCAATACAGTTTCCCACGACAGAAGATTTTTAGTTAAGTACATGCCAAGATTAGAGGCTTATTT
>JAPOHS010000158.1 GCA_029979325.1 Pseudomonadota bacterium
AACTCTCTCTACATCCATATAAATTATCAAACTTTGATTTGGTAACTGAATCGTTAACATTAATTGCTGGTAGTAAAAGCAATTTTTCTTTTTCCATTTTATTTAAAGCTTTAATGCCAGTTGTTGTTTCTTCTGAAACACCTTTTACATCTTTTAATAAATCTTTATATTCATTATGCATAATGGCAGTAAGGTCACCTCCATCATCTAAAAGCATGTTAGGTTTCCAATCTTTTTTTCCCTCAATAGTTTGTCTTACACACCACCAATATTCATCCTCAGTTTCACCTTTCCATGCAAAAACTGGTGTTCCTGTTTTGGCTATAGCTGCAGCTGCATGATCTTGTGTGGAAAAAATGTTACAAGAAGACCATCTAACATCTGCTCCAAGTTTTGATAGTGTTTCAATTAAAACTGCTGTTTGAATGGTCATATGCAAACAACCTATAATTCTAGCTCCATCTAAAGGTTTTTTTCCCTCATATTCTTCTCTTAATGCCATAAGGCCTGGCATTTCTGTTTCTGCAATAGAAATTTCTTTTCTACCAAATTCAGCTTGGGTAATATCTTTTACTTTAAAATCTTCCATGCGAACGATTTATAGAAATTAAATTATAAATCAACAATCAATTAAGCTTTTGGAAAA
>JAPOHS010000159.1 GCA_029979325.1 Pseudomonadota bacterium
AAAGAAACAAATCATTGAGGGCTTGAGTGAATCAGAAATAAGAGATTCGTGGAAAGAAGGTCTTGAAAAGTTTAAAAAAATTAGAAAGAAATATTTATTATATTGAAACAGTTATGTCAAAACTATCACCTTTTCATTTAGCAATTCCAGTAAAGAATCTTTCTGAATCCAAAAATTTTTATAAAAATATTCTTGGTTGTAAACCAGGCAGAGAGTCTGAAGAATGGGCAGACTATGACTTTTTTGGTCATCAATTAGTCATTCATGTGGATCCAAATCATGAAGGAAAAAAACATCATAATGAAGTAGATGGTAAATCGGTACCAATACCTCATTTTGGAGTTGTTATACCATGGGATGATTTTGATAATTTTGCTAAATCATTGTCTGACAATAATATTGATTTTGTTATCGAACCTTATGTCAGATTTGAAGGTCTTCCAGGTGAACAAAAGACAATGTTTTTTTATGACAATTCTTCCCGTATTCTATTTTTTTTGTAACTCATTATTTTCCCTTGTTTTTTTTAACTATACTTTAGTGTCTGTAATTTGTTCCCTTTTCTATTTTTCGTATTGTTTTTCCTGTATTGTCTAATTACCTTCAAGTATAATAATTATTTTTTGAGATTTTTT
>JAPOHS010000015.1 GCA_029979325.1 Pseudomonadota bacterium
CATATTAAATACTCGTAAAGTTACATTTGATCTTTTAGGAATAGAAAAATCTAGATTGGTCATAGGGTTGAATGGATTCGGGTAATTTTTACTTAAAGAAAAATTATTTGGAATGACTTCTAGAAGATCTTTGATCATTTGATCAACGTACCCTGACTCGCCTACTACTACCTTAAATTCGTACTCCAATCCTCCTATTTTATCAAAAATTATTTTTCTTGAAAAAATATTAAAAAATAACGCGGACGACGTGATTCGAACACGCGCGGGCATAGCCCAGTAGATTTCAAGTCTACCCCTTTAACCGCTCAGGCACATCCGCAAAATCGTTGTAAGTAGGATTCGAACCTACGCGGGAAGATCCCATTTGATTTCGAGTCCAACGCCTTAACCACTCGGCCACCTCGTCATACTGGTGGAATGAGCCAAGATATTTTTGGTGGTAAAAGTGACACTTGTGAATTGTATCAGCTAGCTTATGGACAATCTGACTTTCAACAGTTTCACTATGTATTTCTTATTGATTTACATGGCACTTCTCTCTTACAACCAGAGCTTCGAGGACAGATGATTCTTGCTGGAGATTCTAACGCATCTTTAATCCATCCAATTTTGAGAATGTGACTGACTTGCTCGAGTGCAATGATTGCCTCATCACTTAACAGTGACTCTCCATTATTTTTCATGCAACTTTCTACGCACATTGCAAGAATGTCTTTATGATCCAAACCCTGGTCTTTTAGCGCAGGAATCAGATCAAGACCGAGCGAGTAGAGCTTTAAATTATTGGCAGAATCTCTGATTCTGATTGAATAGCATGCATACAGATGAGAAGACTCATCTGTTTTGAGAATTGAAATTTGTGATTGTGGATTTTTAACATAATCTTCGTTAAGCAATCTAAAAACCGCCCAATTTGGGCAAGGATCATTCACGGCATTCAAATTGCCCCATGGCAGTTGTATCCCGTTTCCTCTATAAAGGGCAGTCAGAAACCCGGGTTGATAGGCTTCAAAATAATGCCAGTAGGGATATTGTGAGACAGCTGTGACTCTTCTCATCAGTAGTGCGGGAGACAGCTCCAAATCGTTTTTGACAGAAACATGATGCTCATTCTTAATTAAATAATTCCTGAAAGCTTTTCTTGGGCAAAGCAATGCACCTGCAAAGAAACTGGATTCAAAATCATGCCATGCCAATAAGACATCATGTGATTGAACAACAGAGCTTGAACTCTGAGCTGTGAAACTGTTGCTCCCAGATGTAATAGGGGAGCGTAAACCATCACCACCATGAAGAATTTTATGACCAAGATGAGTGGCCATGTCGTATTTCAGTCTTTTAGCATCGTCCTTCAAGGCCTCATTGATATAAACTTTGTTATTGCTTTCAAAAAATGATCTCAAAAGCATTTTGTTTTTCCCCTGTGGATGATTTGTATTGATCTTGTTTTGATTGAACCATTTCACCTTCAATCCATGCTTTTTATATAGCCGTCGAATATCACTGACCTTTAAGGGCAATATTTGCTGTGACTCTTGATCAGCAATTTTTTCAATATCTGGAAATCTATTTTGATTCTTCTCTTGATATGAGCGAATCAACAGATGAGCAAATTGCTTTCCTGAAATTCCTGTTTGTTCCAGCAATTCAGGTATTGCATCTTGAAGCAGGTCTTTTGAATAGAGAAAGCCTGGTTCAAGAGGTATATTTTTTATTGGTTTTTCATCATCAGACTGAATGGTAACTTCTAGATTCTCATCAAGAAACCACGATTCTTCTTTTTGAAATACATTGGCAATGATTGTTAAAACATCCTCGGATGGGAGCCTTTTTCCATTTTCAATCATGCTGATATAAGAGACGGAAGGTGCTGATTTTGGGTCGATCTGACTGCACCTTAAGGAGAGATCCTCTAAGGTAAGCCTGTTTGATTTCCTTATGTTTTTGAGCTTTATACCAAGGAGATGATTGTTTCTTATTGGACTGTTCATTGTGAAATTTACATTGTGAAATTTTTACTGTGAAATTTCAATAGAATATTTCCTAAAATTCACATCATACCCAATAACTATTGATCAAATGACATCCAAATTAAAAATTGTGAACCCGTTATCAGACGTTGAGAAACAAATTCTTAATCCAGTAACTATTTCTCTTATTGAGTCGCTGCATGATAATTTTGAAAACCGAAGACAAGAATTGCTTGAGAAAAGAAGAATTCTTCAAAAAGAATTGGATGATGGAAAATTCCCTGAATTTTTAAGTCACACTTCAGGTATCAGGGAAAGTGATTATGTGGTTGCCTCAATTCCAGAAGATCTTTTGGATCGTCGTGTGGAGATCACAGGACCGCCAGATCGAAAAATGGTGATTAATGCACTGAATTCACCTGTTAAGACTTTCATGTGTGATTTTGAGGATTCTTGTTCACCCACTTGGAGCAATATCATTCAAGGTCATGTCAATGTCAGAGATGCCGTTGAGGAAAGCATCGAATTTAAAAGAGAGTCTGATGGTAAAATTTATCGGCTCAATGATGAGATTGCGACTCTGATTATTAGGCCAAGAGGCTGGCATCTCGATGAAAAACACATAACAGTCAATGATCAGCCCATATCCGGATCACTGTTTGATTTTGCTGTTTATCTTTCAAATAACTATGAAGCACTTTTAAAAAAAGGCACGGGACCTTATTTTTATCTTCCCAAACTTGAAAATCACCTAGAGGCGAGACTCTGGAATGATGTTTTTTTACATGCTCAAGATTTTCTCAATATCGATCGAGGAACGATCAAAGCCACAGTTCTCATTGAGACAATCACAGCTGCCTTTGAGATGGATGAGATTATATTTGAACTGAAAGATCACTCAGCTGGGCTTAATTGTGGCCGATGGGATTATATATTCAGCTTTATTAAGAAATTTAGGAATCATGAAAAATTCCTATTACCTAACCGAACTGAGGTAACAATGGAGCGGCATTTCTTAAAAAGTTATGTCGATCTACTGATTCAGACCTGTCATAAAAGAGACGTGCATGCGATGGGTGGAATGGCAGCTCAAATTCCCATAAGGGACGATCAGGAACAAAATCAAATTGCCATGAACAAAGTTGCTTCAGATAAATCAAGAGAAGCAAATGCTGGCCATGACGGGACATGGATTGCTCACCCTGGACTATCACAAGTTGCAATGAATGCATTCAATCAAGCCATGGGAACATCTGCCAATCAAATCTCAAATAAGAGAAATGATGTTTCAGTAAATGCAAAAGATCTTATAAGGGTCCCAGATGGCAGCATCACCGATGATGGTTTAAGGCAAAACATATCAATAGGCATTCAGTACATTGAAGCATGGCTATCAGGCAATGGATGCGTACCCATTCATAATCTAATGGAAGATGCTGCTACGGCAGAAATATCTCGTTCCCAGATATGGCAGTGGATTCATCATGAGGCAAAAACAACAGATTCCAGCAAAACCATAACCGAAGACTATTTCTTTCAAGCACTTGACCGTGAAATGGATCAACTGATTTCATCCAGAGGTTTTGAAAGCGATTACCTTCAACCAGCAATCGATTTATTTAAGGAAATGTCAACGGATTCAGAATTTGATGAATTCTTAACATTGCCAGCATATAAACACCTCTAAACAAGGAGAACGCGATGGGCGATAAAAGAAACTACACCGATGAACATGTTAAATCACTTCAGGGCTCTGTAAGGATTGAACACACATTGGCAAAAATGGGTGCTAAAAAATTGAGAGATCTTTTTGAGAGCGAGCCTTATGTGAATACCTTCGGCGCATACAATGGGCAACAAGCTGTTCAGCATGTAAAAGCTGGCCTCAAAGCCATTTATGTTTCTGGTTGGCAAGTCGCGGCCTCTGCCAATAGCAATTATGAGGTTTATCCTGACCAGAGTTTATATTCCGTTGACTCTGTACCTAATGCGGTAAAGGGCATCAATAACGCATTTCGCAGACAGGATCAAATTCAAGTCCAAGAGGGAAGGGAGGGCTTTTATTTTGCTCCAATCATTGCAGACGCAGAGGCTGGCTTTGGCGGCGCATTAAATGCCTATGAATTGTCACGAAATTTAATTGAGGCAGGAGCAGCGGCTGTCCATTATGAGGATCAATTATCTGCAGAAAAGAAATGCGGACATCTCGGAGGAAAAGTCCTCATCTCTACAAGTCAAGCAATTCGAAATTTAAACGCAGCAAGATTGGCATCTGATGTCGCAGGAACCGATACTTTGATTATTGCAAGGACAGATGCTGAGGCAGCAAAACTTCTGATGACAGATGTGGATGATATTGATCGCAAGCACATGACAGGGGAGAGGACCTCTGAAGGTTTTTATCACATCACAGGTGGATTAGATATGGGTTGTGATAGAGGGCAAGCTTTTGCTGAATATGCTGATCTGGTCTGGTGCGAAACTTCTAAACCTTGCTTGAAAGATGCGAAGAAATTTGCAGATGCTGTTCGTGGTGCTCATCCAGATCAATTATTGGCATATAATTGTTCACCCAGTTTTAATTGGAAACAGCATATCCCTTCAGAGACTGAATTAGCAGAGTTTCAGAAAGAACTTGGGAAAATGGGATTTAAATTTCAGTTCATTACACTTGCTGGATTTCATTCAACAAACTTTGCTGTCTTTGATTTCGCAAGAGAGTATAAGAAATTGGGTATGTTGGCTTACAGCAATCTTCAAGAAAAGGAATTCGATTATCAACAGTACGGTTTTACAACTGTGAAACATCAGGCAGAAGTTGGAGTCGGTTACTTTGATGCAATCAGTCAAGCGGTTGGAGCAGACAGTGTTGCTGCATTAGCAGACTCAACAGAGAGTGAGCAGTTTGGTTAAAAAAAAGAGCCCCTCAATGGGGCTCTTTCAATTGTCTTATAAAATGGTCGATGACCTAGTCATATAAGCCGACTAGAATTGCAAGAGCAAGTGCACCTACCGCACCTGCATCACCAAGCATATTGACCGTTGCAGCAAAATTAGATGCAATTCCACCTACAAATGGAACATCGCCAAAAACAACGCCAGCAACCACTCCAAGTGCGATTAAGCCAACGACGACTCCTGTAAAATCCCCTATCCATGCCTTGATATTGTTCATGTGTACTCCCCTAATAAGTAATTTTTTTAATCATTGAGCTTATAGGTATAGCAAAATTATTGTTTTTTTGTCAAAGATTAGAAAGGGCTTTTTTTTAAGCGAGATGTTTTTTCCAATAATCAATTGAGTCCAAATTATTGCTGTCCCACGGATGAAAATCTTTCTTAAAAAAATTCAACCATGGGATGAGAATTCTTCTGAGAATTCCAGGTTTTAGAAATAAGAAATTAATCCCATCTATCCATGTTCTTGCTTTCCAGAGTTGCCCATCGTTCTTTAGCATAATGAACATGGACCTGAATGTATCTTTCAGTATGAAAAAAGTTGCAAAAATTAATGCTTTTCTTCTGCCCTTTAATGTTCCACCAACTTCCATATAAACATCAAATGCAACAGCCTTGTGTTCTGACTCTTCAAGCGCATGCCAATACCATAGCTTTGCAACACTTTTGCCTTGATCAGCAAAATGATCTTTATTCTTCATTAAATCATCAGCCAATATTGCCGTCAGATGTTCAGCAGCAACAGTAGCGGCAAGTCTCTGATAGGGCGTCAACTGGCTGTATCTATTCTCATGCCTGTCAACTTGAGGTTTTGTTAGGTAGTTCAGGTCATATCCTCTTAATTCGCAAAGCGTCTCATTATATTGCTGATGAATTTTTCTATGTGCAGCTTCTTGACCGTAGAATGCTTTGATTTCTTTCAATAGTTTTGGATCAGAAATTTGATCCTCAAAATTTCTAACTGATTCTATGAATGCTTTTTCTCCAATGGGGAATAAAAGCGAAAACCCATTCTCAAAAGCTGTTTTGAATGCACTGCCATCAAACCAGTCTTCTTTGAGGTCTGATCTAAGATCAAAATGAGGTTTTCTCACTTCAATATCAAGTTTTTCTGGTGTTCTATTTGAATAATGCATGCATCTCATCTTACTAGATGTATTTAAAAAGATTAATGAGAATTGATGAATCGATTTTAATTTTATAAGCTAAGTGATGTGATGGGGGTCTCAAAAAGAGACCTCCTTTTTATTTTTAGGAGAAAGATATGAACAAGAATTTATACCTCAAGATATTGAGTCTAATTTGCCTGATGTTCTCACTGCCTGGAATGACAGGCGGTCATTTGGATCATGAGAAAGGGCATTCAAGCGGAAATGAGACTGTTGCCTCTGATTGGGTGACAGCTGGCTACACTGGAAAAGATGCCTCTATCAAAATGGTTGAGCAAAATATGGCCGATAATGGAATATCAGTTCAAGGACGTTATGTCGGTTTTGGTTTCAATTGGGATCCAAGGGAAAATGAAATGAGAGTAGGGCGAGTTACTCCAGACAGTCCTGCAGATGGTGTATTAATGGTTGGCGATTTATTCTTGGAAGTTGAAGGAATAAAAGTTTCACCTGAGAATTTTGGCAAGCTTCCTTTCAGAGGGTTACCCGGTAAGAAAATTAGTGCTGTCATTGAGCGAGACGGAAATGAAATGGAAATTAGTTTTGCAAGAGGCACGATTAGAGGTGAAATAACAAAAGCTCAAGTTCTAGAGAATATGAACTCAGGAGATGCAGATTCTTGGCCTGCAAAGCAATTTAGAATTATTGAAGTTTTATCAAAAGATAATATTGTTTATGTTTTATCTCATGCAACTCAAACAGATAATATGGTTGATCTTGATTTTATGGCCTATACGGTTACAAGATTCATGTTCAATGAAAAAGGAAAGGTTGTTGAGGTTGCCAATTTAACAGAAGACCGTTTTGTTCTAGAGCAGACCGGATATACGATCACACGATAAAGCGAAGTCAATGCTTTGCTGGCATTCTGTCAGCAAAGCATAGGCTCTTAGTTCCCTAAAATTTATTCATTTATTGGGTAAAGATTCATATTCATCCCAACTGATAACCCTTCCTGGAAAAGCAGGATTAGTGAATGGCCATTCTATATCAAGCCACTTTTGAACTTCGTTAAAAAGCCTTTCATCTAAACCATTTTTTAACTCGCTCTCTATTACCCACATGAAGATTTCAGCATCATAGTCAGACTTATCTGTTGGGTAAAAGTAAACACACCCTAGTACTTTTGATTCATCAAGTGTAACCATCGTGTATGCAAAAGAGGTTCTGTTTTGGAATTCTTTTTCATGCCAACCAAGATCAATCAAGTTTTGCCTCAGGGTGAGCCCATCGGGCCAACCGCTTTCTGGCCAAACTTTGCTCACATGTTCTGCACTTGATGTAACAGCTTCAAAGTCCTTTTCTACATCATCAATCGATAGCATCCGTAATCTATATTCGTCAGTTTCCATTTTTTCAGGAATCACGAATTCAGAAGGCACGAAATTTAATATTAATTGTTCTCCCATTTCAATAATTAGAGGATCAGATTTTAAGAATCTGCTTTCCAATATTTTGTCCAGTGAAAAGGCGATTCAGTGTACTGGGGCAGTTTTCAATTCCTTCTTGAATGTCTTCTCGATGTTTAATCTTTCCATCCATCAGCCACTTTGAAAGCTCTTGTATTGCTTCATCTGATCTATGAAGATAATCAAGCACAAGAAAGCCCTCCATCCTTGCCCGATTGATAATTAAGCTGCTTAGATTTCTAGGCCCAACTGGCATATCAGTAGACGCATAGTTTGAGATTGCCCCACAAATTACAATTCTTGCATTGAGATTAATCTTAAATAAGACTGCCTCCAATAATGGACCGCCTACATTATCAAAATAAACATCGATACCGTCTTTAGCAATTCGCCCAACTTCTTTGGTTGCCTTCGTCGCTTTATAATCGATTACATGATCAAGACCGCATTCCTCAAGCCAGGCACATTTCTCCTCACCACCTGCTATACCAATCACATTACAACCTTTTATCTTTGCAATTTGTGCCACCACTGACCCGGTAGCTCCAGCAGCACCAGAGACGACAACAGTGTCTCCTTCCTTAGGCTGACCAACATCCAGCAATCCAAAATAAGCGGTGATACCAGTTAGACCCAATACATTAATCATGGTGGGAATTGGTAAGATCTCTGGAACTTTGGTGAACCCTTTGCCATTTGAAATAAGATGGGTTTGCCATCCAACAAAGCCATTGACAAGGTCTCCTTCATCAAATTTATCATTTTTAGATTCAATGACTCTTCCCATTCCACCGGATCTAATGACCTCATCTATTTGAATGGGAGGCAAATAGCCAGGCATGTCTGTAAGCCACATTCTTTGGGTAGGGTCAACTGATAGATATTCATTCTGAATCAGAATCTCTCCATCTTTAACCGCTGGCAGTTCTTCTTCAATAAACTCAAAATTTGATTCATCAACCAATCCGGTCGGTCTCTTTTTTAAAATCCATTTTCGATTACCAGTCATAATATCTCCATTCATTAAACAGTTTGATTTCTTTGTTATGCCTTAACATCAAAACAATAACAACAGTTAAAGTATTGGCAAGTTCAATCTAGATTCTCGCGAATTTTAATTATCTCATCTGCTACATAGCTGATTGACCAGTTATGCCCTAAGCGTCTGTTTTTATAACTATCGGGTAACAGGATGGTCTTATTGCTTTTTAGATTGATGATCTGTGGATCAATTATAAGATCCTTGAAAGCGGTATCGAGATTCTTCTGAGTAAGCCATTGACTCACACTAACGTTTCTATTTATCTCTTTTGGTGGTCTGTATCCACACACATTGTTGACAATTTCCATGCCACTTATTGGAGTGGCAATGGCATGAATTTCCATCGGGGTATCATTTGACCAATTTTCATAGAACCAAGATGTGAGCAATCCCCCATAACTGTGTGAGATCAATATCACTCTTTTAATCAAATTATTTCCTGATAGCTTTTCATTTATTAAGCTATTTAACTTGATCGCAGACGGATAAGGACAGCCTTGATCATTCCACCTAAAAAAGTAAACATCATGATTTTCAGAATCCAGTGACTTCAATGGATAAACCCATTCATAGCCTCTACTTCTTGATCCATGAATGGCAATGATTAGGGAATCTTCATTGCTTAATTCCTTTTCCAAGGCATGAAGTCCGTATTCAAGTTGCATTAGTTTTTCGCCCGAGTCAAAAACTTCATTTTCATAATCAAGCATTGATAGCCAAGGATATGTTTCAGAACTCAGATTGAAAGAGAAGGATAGTGCCAATAAAAGGGCAATATTATGATGTAGCTTCATATCAATCAGTCAGGATCTAATCTATGTCATAGATCCTATATCGATTCGGCTTGAGGACACCTAAACTTGTTTGCTCAAGAGATAGTTTTCTCTGAATTTGATTCAGCCTATCTTCACCAAAAGCCTCGGCAATCATCACATTCCACATTTCTTGGGCTTCGTCATCATGCCTGATGTCAACTTCACCCCAGACAATCACATGACTCATAACCACTGGTTTGCAAATTGAGACACAGGCTCTCGGATCTCGCTCAAGATTCCGCTTTTTTTGTTTCCCAGTAAAACTGAATAGCAATCCTTGTTCATGAAGCCCCATCATTAATGGGGTGACATGCGGCCCACCATCAGGACCGATTGATGAAAAATGAACCCATTCATCGGGCTTATGAATTGCTTTTATGGCATCAACCAGTTTTTTATCCATCTTAGTCTCCTGATAAGTAGTTAGTGATCGCATCAACCAGAGGCGGGGTGAGTAAACTCAGAACATAGAATATTAACAGCGTCACAACCATAGCCACAGCAATAATAAAAATATTTCTCATGTTAATTTACTTCTTTTGGCTTCTACTCTAGTGCACCGATCATATAAATTGTATAGTCGGTGACTTAGTTGATCATTTAAGACTTTACTGTTTGGCCATTGAGACAGGTTTTACGGCCTTGATTGAGACCATGCCGTCTTCTCCAATATCAGATATCACCAGTTCAACTCCAATCACCTCAGCAAAGGCATTGAAGCGTTTTTTGATCCAGATATCATGAACTTCCTTCTCAGTCAGATCATGCTGACCGAGTCGGACACTATGTTCCAAAATTAAACCAAATGGGGATGTCCATCTTCTCTCTGCATCACCATTTTCTTTATCAAGGAAAAGCTGATATGCACATGCTGTACGATCGATCATGCCTACCATTACATCTTCCAATTCTCCTGTTCGTTGATAATTGTCTCGAACTCTTTCCAGCATCGGCAGAGTTACTTGTACCTCGTTCTCGATCAATTCATCAATCATGTCATTATTTTTAGCGAACTGGATCGTGGTCAGTATCATCTTAATGAGTGCATCATTAATATCATGCTGATAAGGCTTGGTTTCATTGAGTGATTTCAATACGACTGTCATAGCTCTCCCAAGCATTTCTTCTCGACCTTCAAATCCACTCGAAGCAGCAGTTAGTTTTTTGTGCTCATCATGTCCACCAGCATGAAGATTTTTAGTAGGCATTAATACCAGAGCTAAGAGCACCATTAAAATATAGTTTTTCATTGCATTTTTCCCCATTTCTAAAGCTAGAATTTACTTTATTAAATTTTGAGAGAGTGCTCAAGAACTCAATGTTTTTACTTAAAGCCTTCACAGTCTTAAACTATAATTGTTTTTTTGGATAGTGAAATGAGCAAACAGAAACATTCAATGCAGCCAAAGCCGAGCCATGACGAATCGGTCCGTCAAGATTTTGTCACAGATCTCAGGGCATATTTAACAGATGAGATTTACTCAATGATTACCCCTCATTATGAAAAGAATATTGAACCAGATTTTATTCAAGCAAATGAAAGGAAGCCAAAAGATAAATCGGAAGTGAAGTCACTGATGCTAAATAATAAGGGTTACCAAAGCTGGAGTCTCTTACAAAGATTAAGTCAACAGATGATGTTCACATCAGTCATAGACACTGTGGAGAGGAATCTAGACTCAATGATTGATGATTTAGACAAACATCAATTAATTGGAAGCTTAGAAATTGATGAGTTTCTTGATATACCGAGATATTTAACGGCTTATGATATCCATCAGCAACCAGGTGGTTATCACAGCGAGAGCATTGAAAAAGATATATCAGCTGGCGCAGTTTATGATATTTCTCTTCCGATATATTCCAGAAATGCAATGGGCGAGGAAAATGATCTGCTGGCACAAGCCATTATTCGTTATATTGAGGAGCACCTAAAAACATTCCAGCCACAAGATATAATGGATATGGGATGCGGAATTGGAAACTCCACACTGCCATTTACTAAAAAGTATCCAAATTCAAAGGTGATCGGTGTCGATGTTGCATTGCCTTGCTTAAGATATGCTCATGCCAGGGCCAATGCCCTAGGTGTCGAAGCACATTTCAGTCAGCAAAATGTCGAAAAAACTTCCTATGATCCAGATTCGTTTGATCTTGTTACATCTACACTCTTGCTTCATGAGACATCTCATGATGCTGTCCCAAAAATTATCCAAGAATGTTTCAGGTTGCTTAAACCTGGTGGATGGATGATTCACTTAGATGTTTATCCATTTCATAAAAAAGAAGACGATCCTCTTTATGATTTCTTGAAAGATTGGGAAGTGACCAATAACAATGAAAATTTTTCTGGTGCTTTAAGAAATATGAACATGAGAAAGATCATTGAAGATGCTGGTTTTTCTCCCGAGACAGTCGAGTTCACTTCTGCTGAGGCTGCAGCAAAATATAGCAAAGGTTATACGGGAGATTTTTATTTGAAATTACCAGTCTACCTTGCTCAAAAACCGAGCAATTTATGAATGAAAAGACAAAGCTTCCTCGTGTCGCCAAAGGCAAGAAGCCAAAATATCTCGATGATGGCTCAATTGATAATCTCATGGCGATGATCATGACATTGACTCAGGAAATATCTGTCTTAAGAGATCGAATTGATACTCTTGAACGAATGCTTGAGAGCAAAGAAGTAATTTCTACAAAAGAGTTCGATGATTTTGTTCCCAGTGATGAACTTGAAATGATGAGAAAAGACAGAAGACATGAATTACTTGAAAGAGTTCTTTTGCCGATCAAAAAAGAGCTGGAGTAATCAATGGATCTAAAAAGTATTCAGGCAATTCATACTGGGCCGTTCAAGTTGGTATATGTATCCAGTGGTGGAGGCAGTACCGCCATTTCAGATTTTTTAAAAGTTCCGGGTGCTAGTAACACAATTCTTGAGTCATATATCCCTTACTCAAGAGAATCAATGGATGAATATTTGGGAATAAAACCGAGCCATTATTGTGGACTCCAGACCACGATCAATATGGCAATGATTGCATTTAAGAGGGCTCAGAAACTTGCACCAGATGCAAAAAGAAACCATTTATTAGGCGCCGCTGTGACTGCTACATTATCAACGACATATGAAAAACTAGGTTCACATCGTTTCTTTGTTTGTATTCATGGCAGTGATTCAACCCATGTGATTTCTTGTTATCTCACAAAAGGTAAAAGGACCAGAGATTTGGAAGAGAATTTGGTTTCAGAGTGTCTGGAGGCTTTGATTGGAATTGCTTGTGGAGTCAGCACTGAGATTCCTGAGCTTTCACAAAATATTGAGTATGAAGTAGTCAATGCACAACAAGATTGGAAACAATTAATTGATTCTGAGATTGAATGCATAAAGAGTAAAGAAGAAGTACCTCAGTTAATTTTTCCTGGAACTTTTAATCCGCTTCACGAAGGACATCTTAAAATCAAAGAAATTGCAGAAAAAATGACAAAGCAAAAACTCTATTTTGAAATATCTGTAAACAATGTTGATAAGGCACCGCTTAGTTTCTATGAAATTCAAAAAACCATTCAACAATTTTCAGAAGATTGTCAATGGGTCTTGACGAACGCACCAACTTTTGAAAAGAAAATTAAATTATTTCCAGAATCAACTTTTGTTGTCGGTACAGATACTCTTATGAGGATCTTTGATGAAAAATACTATCAAGATAAATTGAGCATGAATAAGGCCCTAGAGTGCTTTGATGAAAATAATGCAAAATTTATTGTTTTTGGTAGAAAGATTGATGAAACTTTTCGTTCACTAGAAGACCTTGAGATTCCAAAATCAATACTTCATAGATTTGTGGGTGTGAGTGAGAATGATTTTAGAATGGATATACGCTCAAGGGATATCAAAAGAAGCAACGAAGAAAGCAGAAGACCTGCTTAATCAATCGAGCCCTTCAGCGATCACGAAATCTCTATCCGAACTTTCCTCAATGAACTTTAGAGCTTTTTCATAGGCATCGCATTGGTAACATGATAATGCATCTTCGTAAGAGTTAAATTTAACGACAACAGTCTTTGATAAGGTCCCCGATTCTTTTTGATTCTGTTCACCCTTTCCAGTGATGAGGAATTCACCATTGAACTCTTTTACTGCATCAGCAGCTAGCTTCGCATAATCCTTGTATTCTGATTCATTGAAGTACTCACATCTGACAATAAAGAAACCTGACATCACTGAACTCAGAGAATTGACTCAATTTCCTTTTCAATTTCTGCGGGTGTTGTTTTTGGTGCAAATCGATGAAGCACTTTACCATCTCTGTTCACTAGAAATTTTGTGAAATTCCACTTAATTCCTTTTGATCCCATTATTCCTGGTTGTTCAGATTTTAGGTGGCCATACAAAGGTTCCTCATTGTCACCATTGACCTCAATTTTTGCCAAAACAGGAAAACTGACATCATAGTTTAATGAACAAAACTCTTGGATATCTGCATTGGAGCCTGGCTCTTGTTTTCCAAATTGATTGCATGGGAATCCTAAAACTGAAAAACCTTGATCTGCATATTTTTTTTGTAACTCATTCAAACCCTCGTATTGAGGGGTGAAACCGCATTTACTGGCTGTATTTACAATCAGCAAAACCTGATTCTTATATTCACTCATTTTTATTTCAGAGTTTTCTTTATCCTTGACTGTGTATTCATAAATTTTCGACATATCCGATCTCCATAAAATCGATTTTTTCTGATTATAATGTATACAATAAATGAACTTCATCAAGTAACAACATGTAACTAAAGAGTAACAATGAAAAGTTTTTCCATTTCTAGCCTCTTATTGAGTTTTTCTGTTCTCTTTGGGAATTCTTTTTTGCAAGCAGACTCACCTGACCCTATAACTGAAATGCCTTGGCAAGAGGTAGTGATCAGCGTGACTGACCTTGATAGAACTTCTGAATTCTTCAAAAAAATTGGAGGATTTAAAGAGCTCTATAGGGGTCAATCCAGTGAGTCATCTATTCGCCATTATGGCCTATCAAGTGAGGCAAGTGCAGAGGAGTTATTGCTTGCCGCAGAGAACTCTGATGTTGGGTTTATTCGTTTGATTCGTTTCGATAATGCTGGTCACAAGAGACCTATGAGACCTGGCTCTAGAGCATGGGATACAGGATGTTACTTCAGTCTAATGGTTAGAATGAAAGGATTGAGACAAATCTATGATGAAGCAATACAAATGGGGTGGTGGACTGAGACTCCTGTTGCTCAAGTATCTTTTGGGGAATCAAGGTTAGATGTTGTCATCTTCAAGGGTCCGGATGGTCTTCAGATACAAGGATATGACAGACTTAAGCCACCCTTACCTGAGGCTTTCCCAAAATTTGATCGAATATCACAACCTTTTAATATCATGCAGATGATTAAAAACAGAGAGACCAGCAGAAAATTTTTTGTTGATCTACTCGGCTTTGATACTTTTTTCTATGGTGCTCCGTTTACAGCAAAAGAGGAGGCTGTGACACCTTTGGGTATACCACTTAATTTCACAACAAAGACAAAATATCGAACTGCAATTTATTACCCTATTGCTGGTGAGTTAGGCAGAGTTGAAATGATCGAGTTCATGGACATAAAGGGGTTGGATCATAGTGATAATTGCAAGGCTCCAAATCTCGGTTTGCTTTCCATAAAATATCCAGTCAAAGATATAATGCAAACTACAGATATTCTCAAAGCAAGAGGTCAAGCAACCATTGATTTGAATAAAATTAAACTTCCTCCTTATGGAGAAATTTCGATTTTATCTCTTTCTTCACCAGATGGTGCAATCATTGAATTCTATGAGCAAAAATAGTAATCAACTCAAGCCATTTCATTTAGCAATTCCAGTTAATGATCTGGAAAGTGCAAAAAATTTTTATCATGGCTTATTGGGTTGTGACATAGGGAGAAGCTCAAGTGAATGGATCGACTTCAATTTTTTTGGTCATCAATTGGTGTGTCATCTTTCTAATAGACTTTCAAGTGAGACCACTAATCTCGTTGACTCTAATAATATTCCGGTTCCTCATTTTGGATTGGTGTTAAGCTGGGATGATTTCAAAATTATCACTAGTGATCTAAATGAAAAGAAGATAGAGTTTTTGATAGAGCCAACGTTAAGATTCAAAGGTGAAGTTGGTGAGCAAGCAACGGCTTTTTTGAGAGATCCATCAGGGAATGCCATAGAATTAAAATCATTCAAGGATATGGATAACTTATTTAGGGCAGAATAATTAATCAATTCAAGGAGTAAAAAAAATGAACAATGTATTTTTTGACGGAGATATATTCGGCATTGTAGACAATGGAATACTGGCTATTCTTGCTATTGTGGGCATTGATCTTGATAAAAAACTTGGTGGCTCTGGAGTTATGGGGGGATTATTTGGTGCACTCATAGGCAACTCACTCAGCGATCTCCTTGCGGCATTATTGGATCCAAGTACACGTAATCTAGCAGGGGGTATTTTTGCAGGTTGCATGTACGTTGTGGTCGTTGTTTATGTCTATGTCAAGGTCACGAAAAAACCACTCTAATGACCCAGTTTCTTAGTCAGTGGCATAAGAGCATCAAAGATAAGGTGGTTGATACATCAATCATGATTGATGAAGTAGAATTCAATTCACCCCTTGTTTATAAGCCAATTATTGGTATCAAAATGGTCACAAAATACCTCACTGCTGCCAATGATGTGCTGAATAACAATCATTTTAAATACACTTCAGAATTTGAAGATAAAAATAGAGCCTGTCTTGTTTTTGAAACAAAAATCGATGATATGGAAGTCACAGGAATAGACCTAATTGAGTGGAATGACGATGGCAAAATGGTCAAATTGAGTGTGTTTATCAGGCCCTTTTCAGCCATAACAAAAGTTGGTGAGCACATGTCTAAAAAGCTATCTGAAATGACATGAACAACACAAGAAGAAATATTGAACAATATTGGAAAAAAAACATTCAGATTGTCTCAATCCTCTTGATTATATGGTTTTTAGCCTCATTTGGTTTCGGCATAATCCTTGCTGATTATCTTGATGAGATCAGCTTTTTTGGTTTTAAGCTCGGATTTTGGTTTGCTCAACAAGGAAGCATTTTGATCTTTGTTGCAATCATTTTTATCTATATCAGGTCCATGAAAAAACTTGACCAAGAGTTTAAAGAAAACATTGATGAATAGTCCTAAATAATGAGTATTCAATCTTTGACATACCTTTTTGTAGGGATCAGTTTTAGCCTTTATATTTTTATCGCAATTAAATCTAGGGCCGGGTCAACAAATGAATTTTACATAGCTGGAAAAGGTGTTCATCCAGTTGCAAATGGGATGGCCACAGCTGCCGATTGGATGTCAGCTGCTTCTTTCATATCAATGGCAGGACTAATTTCTTTCATGGGAAGAGATGGTGCTGTTTATCTGATGGGTTGGACAGGTGGTTATGTTCTTTTGGCTTTGCTATTGGCCCCATATCTCAGAAAGTTTGGTCAATACACTGTCCCTGATTTTATTGGTACTCGTTATTACTCGACCACAGCAAGAGTTGTTGCAGTCATTTGCTTAATCATCGTCTCATTTACCTATGTTGCTGGTCAAATGAGAGGGGTTGGTATCGTTTTTTCTAGATTTCTTGAAGTTGAAATCGAAATCGGAGTAATCATCGGCATGGCGATTGTTTTCTTCTACGCGGTTTTGGGAGGCATGAAAGGCATCACTTATACACAAGTCGCACAATACTGTGTGTTAATCTTTGCTTATTTGGTTCCAGCAATTTTTATTTCTATTTTGATTACAGGCAATCCAATTCCTCAATTCGGGTTTGGTGACAGACTGATTGATCAAGATATTTATCTTCTAGAAAAATTGAATTTAATCATGACCGATATTGGTTTTGAGCCATATACCAGCGGTTTAAAAGAGACCATTGATGTTTTTTGTATCACAGCTGCATTGATGTTAGGCACTGCAGGATTGCCGCATGTAATCGTCCGTTTCTTTACAGTTCCTGATGTAGCATCAGCTAGAAGATCGGCTGGCTATGCACTTATTTTTATTGCTATTTTATATACCACCGCACCTGCTGTTTCATCATTTGCAAGATACAACCTTCTCGAATCAACTCATGACGTTTCATATGAACAAGCCCCTCAGTGGTTTAAAAATTGGGAAGACATTGGACTGATTGCGTGGAGAGATAAAAACAATGATGGATTGATTCAGCATGCCCCTGGAAATGCTTTTGATCCAGTCAAGCCAAAATATGATGACTCCATTGGTGATTTTGGTGAAAGAATTATTTCAAATGATTCCCAAGTAAAATCCAAAAATGAAGTATATATTGATCGAGATATCATGGTTTTGGCCAATCCTGAGATTGCCGAGCTGCCTCCGTGGGTAATTGCTTTGGTTGCTGCGGGTGCACTGGCTGCCGCATTATCAACAGCAGCAGGCCTCTTGCTTGTAATCTCTGCTTCTGTTTCACATGACCTCATAAAGAAAACTCTAGCCACCGATATCACTGAAAAAAGGGAGCTTTTCTATGCCCGTTTTTCAGTTCTGATTGCAGTCATTATTGCAGGTTTATTTGGTATTTATCCGCCTGGCTTTGTGGCACAAGTGGTTGCATTTGCATTTGGTCTTGCTGCTGCAACCCTTTTTCCAGCCCTTCTTTTGGGAATATTTACAAAAGCTATAAACAAAGAAGGAGCCATTTCGGGAATGATAGCAGGTCTTATTTTTACTTTGGGATATATTGTATATTTCAAATTCATGCATCCAGAGCTGAATTCTTCATCGAACTGGTTATGGGGGATATCTCCAGAAGGCATTGGCACAATTGGTATGATAATTAATATTTTTGTTAGCATCATAGTGTCATCAATGACAAAAGAGACGCCTGATGAGATCAGGGATTTAGTGGACCAAATTAGACAACCCTAGGAGGAAAAATGATTGAAACTGCCTTACTTGCAAATTGGATAAGCCTCACTTTGTTATGGTTGATCAGCCTAAGAATGAAGGATTCAAGTATCATTGATATCTATTGGGGTTTTGGTTTTGTTTTGATTTTGCTGGGTTTGCTTTTTCAATAACCAAAATGATGGTCTTGTTATTTCAATTACACAGTGGACTCTGCTTTCTATGGTCACCATTTGGGGACTCAGACTCACTTTTTATTTAGCCAAAAGAAACCTGGGTCATGGTGAAGATTATAGATATACAAAAATGAGGAATTCCTCAAAGAAGGACTGGAGAATTGTCAGCTATTTCAGAGTATTCATGCTTCAAGGTGTTCTTCAAGCAATTATTGCAGCTCCTATTTTTATCATATTCGGTGCCACTGAAGTCAGTGATTCAATGCCTATTATTTTGACAGCTTTATTTTTGTTTGCTGTGGGATTCTTATTTGAATCCATGGCGGATCAACAAATGAAAGCCTTCAAATCTAATCCAGATAATTCTTCAAAAATTATGAATGAAGGTCTTTGGAAATATTCAAGACACCCAAATTATTTTGGTGACTTTCTTCAGTGGTTTGCAATCTTTGTATTATCTTTGTCGACAGGATCTTTTTTTGGCGTGATTGCACCTGCGATGATGTTATTCATCTTTTTTAAGTTGACGATTCGTTTGTTGGAAAAACCTCAATCTAAAAAAAGACCTGGCTACACTCAATACATGGATGACACAAATATGTTTTTTCCTGGACCGAGCAGGTCAAGAGACTAGTTTAGTTTTTAGTCAATCCTTCAATCTTTGGTACCAAGTTGAGGTGTCCTTGGGAATGAAGTTCTTAATTTGTGAAATCGCCTCATCGAC
>JAPOHS010000160.1 GCA_029979325.1 Pseudomonadota bacterium
ATGTCGGTGAAGATGTTGAGAATATCATGCAAAAGTTATTGCAAAAATGTGATTATGATATTGAAAAAGCGCAAAAAGGTATCGTCTATATAGATGAGGTTGATAAGATTTCAAGAAAATCAGACAACCCTTCAATTACCAGAGACGTTTCTGGTGAAGGTGTTCAGCAAGCTTTATTAAAACTTATGGAAGGGACCGTAGCGAGTGTTCCTCCTCAAGGTGGAAGAAAGCATCCTCAACAAGAGTTCTTGCAAGTCGATACGACTAATATTTTGTTTATCTGTGGCGGTGCATTTGCAGGCCTTGATAAAATAATTGCTCAGCGTGGCAAGGGTAGCGCTATGGGTTTTGGCGCAGATGTGCGTGACGATGATGAGCGTGGCGTAGGGGAAATATTTAAGGATTTAGAACCTGAAGATCTACTCAAGTTTGGATTAATTCCCGAATTTGTGGGTAGATTGCCTGTTTTAGCCACTCTAGAAGACTTAGACCAAGATGCTTTGGTCACAATACTTACTCAACCAAAAAATGCCTTAGTAAAACAATATCAACGGCTTTTTGAGTTAGAGGATACTAAGTTAACTTTTACTGATGATGCTTTAAATGCGATCGCAAAAAGAGCTATTGAGAGAAA
>JAPOHS010000161.1 GCA_029979325.1 Pseudomonadota bacterium
TTTTTCTAATCGTAAGGGTAAAGTCTATAACCCCGCAACAGGTGAGCAGGCATCCGAGGTAATTCTGGGTTCAAATAAAGATTTAGATAATGCAGTAACTATTGCAAAAAAAGCTTTTGAAACATGGTCTTTAAAGCCTCCGCTTCAAAGAGCAAGAATAATGTTCAAGTTTAAAGAATTAATAGAAAAAAATTCGGATGAGCTTACAAAGTTAATAGTATCTGAACATGGTAAAGTTTATGATGATGCAAAAGGATCCCTAACAAGAGGAATAGAAGTCGTAGAATTTGCTTGTGGTATTCCACAAGTTCTCAAAGGAGAATTTACAGAAAATGTAGGAACAGATGTGGATAGCTGGTCAATGCGACAACCTCTAGGAGTTTGTGCGGGCATAACTCCATTTAACTTTCCTGCAATGGTTCCAATGTGGATGTTTCCTATGGCAATAGCATGTGGAAATACATTTATTCTAAAACCATCCGAAAAAGATCCATCATGCTCATTAAGACTTGCGCAACTTTTAAAAGAAGCTGGATTGCCAGATGGTGTTTTTAATGTGGTTAATGGTGATAAAGAAGTTGTTGATGCAATACTTACAAACAAAGATATTCATGCTGTTAGTTTTGTTG
>JAPOHS010000162.1 GCA_029979325.1 Pseudomonadota bacterium
CTTTGCTCTGTTTGAATTTTTTGCCACTGAGTGGGACCTTCAGAAACATTTGAATATCTTTGAATAAACATCTCAGCGTTTAATGATTGTTTTAAAGTATCTTCAATTTCTTTATTTGACGGCCAAATATCTTTTAGGAAAACGTCATTACCATCTTTATCTTTACCAAGAGCGTCTTTATATAAATCAACTTCCATATGACCTGCGATTGCATAAGCAACTACTAATGGAGGTGAGGCTAGATAATTTGCTTTAATATGAGGAGAAATTCTTCCCTCAAAGTTTCTATTTCCAGATAAAACTGAAACTGCATAAACATTTTCTTTTTGAATAGCTTCAACAATATTTTCAGGTAATGGGCCTGAATTACCAATACATGTTGTGCAACCATAACCTACTAGATTAAAGCCTAATTTATCTAAGTAAGTATTTAGCCCTGCTTTTGCTAAGTAGTCAGTAACCACTTGAGAACCTGGTGCTAGAGAAGTTTTGACCCAAGGTTTAACTTCTAATCCAAGTTCAACAGCTTTTTTAGCAAGTAATCCAGCTCCAATTAAAACATTTGGATTTGATGTATTGGTACAAGAAGTAATTGCTGCAATTAAAATTGAACCATCTTTAATTTCAT
>JAPOHS010000163.1:0-282 GCA_029979325.1 Pseudomonadota bacterium
AATTTTAATCCTAGATCTTGCAATCCAATCTTGCACTACACCATGATCGGAAATTTTTGTACCAAAAGTTTCTCTAGACAATGCTCTCTTTATCATAAGTTGAAGAGCTCTTTCAGCCATTCCAATTGTTCTCATGCAGTGATGAATTCTTCCAGGTCCTAATCTCGCTTGGGCAATTTTAAAGCCCATACCTTCGCCCCCTATAATATTTGATTTTGGTACAACTACATTTTCAAAATTTAATTCGGGATGACCAGTGTATCCATCATCATATCCATAAAC
>JAPOHS010000163.1:292-625 GCA_029979325.1 Pseudomonadota bacterium
GTCTGACTATAGTGATCCCTTTTGTATCCATTGGGACAAGAACTTGACTTTGTCTTGTGTGTGGTGGATTTTCAGGATTTGTAATTCCCATAAAAATACATATTTTGGCACGTGGATTAATTGCATTTGAAGTCCACCACTTTCTTCCATTAATAATATAGTTATCTCCGTCTGAAACTATTGAACTTGAAATATTGGTTGCATCAGATGAAGCAACATCCGGTTCGGTCATAGCAAAACAAGAACGGATATCTCCATTAAGTAACGGACTTAACCATTGGTCTTTTTGTTCTTGTGTTCCAAATTCTGCAAGTATTTCCATATTTCCAGTAT
>JAPOHS010000164.1 GCA_029979325.1 Pseudomonadota bacterium
CCATCGCTATCAACTGATAAAAAATTATCTTTTAAAAACTCAACATTGTTAAATGTAATATCAGGCTTAGAAAAAGCTTGTTCTGGAAAAATATTTTTAAACGATATTTCAATTTTAGATTTAAGTGAAAAGGAATTGTGTCAAATTAGATTAGAAAAAATAGGTTTTATATATCAATTCCATCACTTGATTAAAGAATTAAATGTTGAAGAAAATATTGCGCTGCCATTGTTGATTAACGCAAAAGACTTATCTGAAGTAAATTTAATTACAAAAGATATTATTGAACAGGTTGGATTAAAAAATAGAGCAACTTATCAGATTGATAAATTATCTGGAGGTGAAAGACAAAGAGTTGCAATTGCAAGATCGATAATACATAAACCTAAAATAATATTTGCTGACGAGCCGACTGGCAATCTAGATAAAAATAATGCAAGAAATATATTCTCTTTGCTTACTGATTTAGCGAATTATAATAACTCAAGTCTGATTGTGGCAACACATGATACAGATATGTCTTCCTCATTAGATAAAAATTTACTTATTAAAAATGGTTCGATTGAGAAAGTCTAGTCTAGTTATTTTTTCTATTTGACCAAATCTTTTTAACGTAATATATCC
>JAPOHS010000165.1 GCA_029979325.1 Pseudomonadota bacterium
ATGCTTTATTCATTTCTCCTAAGATATGAACTCTTCCATCTTTAGCTTGGCTTAATGCTTGCTCCATAATTTCAAATGTAATACCTGTAATTTTAATATCCATTTGAAGTGAAGTAATTCCATCTTTAGTTCCAGCAACTTTAAAGTCCATATCTCCTAAATGATCCTCATCACCTAAAATATCTGATAGGACACTAAAATCATCACCTTCTTTAATTAAACCCATTGCAATACCAGCAACTGGCTCTTTGATTGGAACACCAGCATCCATTAAGGCTAAAGATGTTCCACAAACAGTGGCCATTGAAGAAGAACCGTTAGATTCTGTAATCTCTGATACTATTCTAAAAGTGTATGGAAACGCTTCTTTTGAAGGAAGTGAAGAGTTAATTGCTCTCCATGCTAGTTTTCCATGACCAATTTCACGTCTTCCAGTTCCAATTCTTCCAGTTTCACCCACAGAAAAAGGAGGGAAATTGTAGTGAAGCATAAATCGTTCTCTTTGAAGACCATCTAAGCTTTCGATTCTTTGTTCATCATCAGATGTACCTAAAGTTGCAACTACAATCGCTTGTGTTTCTCCTCTAGTAAACAAAGCAGAACCATGAGTTCTTGGTAAAAC
>JAPOHS010000166.1 GCA_029979325.1 Pseudomonadota bacterium
AATGATAAAATTCTACAATTAAAGTGCCAATACTATTAAATAAGAAGAAACCTACTGCATAGCCTGCAACCCCTCCGATGACGGAAGACAAAGTGCATATTAGAGCATATGTCCAAGCTTTAGTTCTCTTAGCAATAATCATTGGGATTAGTAAAACATCTGGAGGAATAGGGAAAAAAGAACTCTCAGAAAAAGAGACTATACTTAATATCCATGAAGAATATTTGTGCTCAGCTTTTTTTAAAGTCCAATTATATAGAGATCTTAATAAGTTCATTTATTTGGTAGGAGTAGAGGGAATCGAACCCACACCACCGAAGTGACCGGATTTTGAATCCGGCGCGTCTACCAGTTCCGCCATACTCCCATAATGTTTTCATTTCTTTTACTTGGTTTTTAAATATTATCACTATTTTATTAATATGAGATCAATTGTTTTAATCATAATTTTAATGAATTTTGTATCTTTAGGTACTTCAGCTGAAGAGATAAGAATGCCATTTAATAAAGAAAGTGCAAAATATTGGGGCTACATTAGTGACAGAACAATGGGCGGTATCTCAAATGGGCAGGCCTTTCTTGATGAAGATAAAAATAATATTTTCGCTAGACTAACAGG
>JAPOHS010000167.1 GCA_029979325.1 Pseudomonadota bacterium
CTTGCGAGAGATTCTGATTCCGCAGCACTTTATTTAAATAAAACAACTACTGCTAATGGTGATATGGCTTTATTTAGAAAACAAGGATCAACTGTAGGAAGTATTTCATATACAGGTTCAGCAGTAGCATACAACACTTCATCCGATGCAAGATTAAAAGATGTCACAGGCGAAGCAAAAGGTCTTGAGGTAATCAATGCTTTAAATCCAGTTGCTTTTAATTGGAAAGCAGACAACGCAGAAGACGAAGGCTTATTGGCTCAAGAAGTAATGGAAATTGTACCCAATGCTGTATCTCAAAGCGAAGATGAATATTACCAAATGGACTACAGCAAATTGGTTACACCACTGATTAAAGCAGTGCAAGAACAACAAGAACAGATTGAAGAACTCAAACAAGAAATAGAGGCATTGAAAGATGGCACTGACTAAGATACCTACACATATGTTATTTTCGGGAGCGGCTTCCGAAGATTTAAGCATTGATGCAGATACACTGTTTATAGACTCATCAGCAAACAGAGTAGGGATTGCCAACAATTCGCCTTCAGTAGCCTTAGATGTTACAGGCTCACTAACAGTCTCAGGAACAATCACAGGGGCAGACTTAGAAATAGAC
>JAPOHS010000168.1 GCA_029979325.1 Pseudomonadota bacterium
ATTGAAGTTGAATCTTTTTCATCAAAGCCTGACATTGCCTCTAACATAATAGCACAATCAGTAATATCTTTTGTCATTGGGCCAGCTTGATCTAGAGAAGATGCAAAAGCTACGATACCCCATCTAGAACATAAACCATAAGTTGGCTTTAAACCAACTGTACCTGTGAATGAAGCTGGTTGTCTAATCGAGCCGCCTGTATCAGTTCCAATCGTTGCTGGAGTTAAGTCAGCAGCTAATGCTGATGAAGATCCTCCTGATGAACCACCTGGAACTAATTGGTCACCAACTGGATTAATTACGTTACCAAAATAACTTGTCTCATTAGATGAGCCCATCGCAAACTCATCACAATTTAGTTTACCTAACAAAAAAGAACCATTGTCCCAAAGATTTTTAGTTACTGTAGACTCATATGATGGAACAAAATTATTCAAGATATTGCTACCAGCTGTAGTTTTAAAATTTTCTGTACAAAATAAATCTTTAACGGCGAGCGGAATACCTGGTAGCAGTTGATCAAAATTTGGTTTGTTATCGAACTGTTTAGCTTTATCTAAAGCATAATCAAAAGTAGTTGTAACAAAAGCATTAAGTTTTTTTGCACTCTCAAT
>JAPOHS010000169.1 GCA_029979325.1 Pseudomonadota bacterium
CTATAGCAATTGCATGTGGAAATACTTTCATATTAAAACCTTCAGAAAAGGATCCATCATGTGCAATTAAATTAGCAGAATTATTAAAAGAAGCTGGTCTACCAGATGGAGTTTTTAATGTAGTTAATGGAGATAAAGAGTCAGTAGATGCAATTTTAACCAACCCAGATATTAAAGCTGTAAGCTTTGTGGGATCTACTCCCATTGCAAAATATATTTATGAAAATTCAGCTAAAAATGAAAAAAGAGTTCAAGCATTAGGTGGTGCTAAAAATCATTTAGTAGTAATGCCAGACTGTGATTTAGATGGTGCAGTAAACGGTTTAATGGGTGCCGCATATGGTTCGGCTGGAGAAAGATGTATGGCACAATCTGTTGCAGTAGCAGTGGGTGATATTGGAGATGAATTAGTTTCAAGATTATCTAAAAAAGCTGAGGCATTAAAAGTAGGTCCAGGAATGGATATGACATCTGAAATGGGTCCATTAGTTACTAAAGAGCATCTTGAAAAAGTAAAAAGTTATGTTGATCTAGGAGTTAAAGAGGGTGCAAAACTTGTAGTTGACGGAAGAAATTTAAAATTACAAGGCTATGAAAACGGTTTTTATATCG
>JAPOHS010000016.1 GCA_029979325.1 Pseudomonadota bacterium
GCAAATTTGTTTCTCTTTATGGTGCTAATTTGCGTCATGTTGCGAAAGCTCGTTTCGCTGAAAGGCTTATTGGTACTGCGATTCCACCAGCTTTCCATATGGCCCAAAGACCAATTATATAGTTCTGATTAGGATTAATTAAAAGACCAATTCTCTCTTCATTTAGGTCAGATTCATCGCCAAGCAAGAACGATGCAATTTCATCAGAACATTGATCGAGATATCCATAAGTGAATTCTTTTCCATCGCTTTGGATGGCGACTCTCTCTGTATGGTTTTTTGCTTTTTTAAGTAGGTGTAACATTTGAGTAACCAAAGATTTGTTCGTATCTTTTTGCAAAAGATATCACACTTAAGTCTTCTTTTTTCCTGCCAATGATTTGTATACCCATGGGTAAATTATTTTCATTGAATCCAACAGGGATCGAAATGGTTGGCAGTCCTAGTAAACTTGAAAGGACAGTCACCTCCATCCATTGATGATAGGTCTGCATCTCTTTTCCAGAAATCTTTTTTGGGTAATCTGTATTTTTATCAAAAGGAAAAACTTGAGCCGAAGGCATTGCCAGAAAATCACATTTACTGAAAAGATGATCGATCTTTTTGACCAGCTCAGATCTCATTTTCATTGATCGATTTAAATCTTCAGTGGAGATATGTTTCCCTATATTCATTTCGTGTTGAGCTCCATAAGACAAGCTCTCATCATCTTGAAGATTTGATTCTCTCAAGTACAAATAGACGTTTCTGGATCTCAATGTTGTCCATGCCTCCCAAAGTAGATTTGTATCGATGTCATCCGAAACATGATCGACAAATAGGTAATTGTCTTCCAATTGTTTTAGCATTTCTTCACACAAATCCAGGATTCCATCTTCAAACACATATCTTCCATTCATGTTTCCAAGCCACCCTATTCTCATTCTTGAGAACTCATGCTCACCGAAAGACGCTTCTCTAAAGGATCCATCCATGTCAAAGGAAAATGGATCCATTGAATGTTTCCCACAGACTGCATCCAGGAATATAGACATATCCCCCGGTGTCTTTGCTAAACATCCTGGCGTACTTAACAAAGGGAATTGTTCGTCTATTCTTATGATTCTATTCTCCGGTATCAAACCCGGAGTTGGTCGAAAGCCATAGAGATTTGAAAAGGCTGCTGGATTCCTGCAAGAGCCCATCATGTCCGATCCATCTGCAACCGGGATCATTGAGGATGCGACAGCCGATGCAGCTCCCCCACTCGAACCCCCTGCTGACATGCTTCCATCAAAAGCATTTGAGGTGGCACCGAATAATGAATTTTTAGTGTGAGATCCGAGTGCCAATTCAGGAATATTCGTTTTACCCAATACAAGAGCACCTTGATTTATGAGACGGTCCACGAGGATAGAATTCTTCTTAGCAATATTTTTTTCAAATCTGGGAAGTCCAAAAGTTGTTGGGAGGTCTTTAACATCAAATAAATCTTTCACTGCCAGTGGAATCCCAAAAAGTAACTTTTGCTCATTGTTTTCTCTTTTAAAAAGAGACTCGGCCTCTTTTATGACCAGAGACTTTTTTTTGAGAGAGACAATCGCATTCAGAGAAGGATTGTGTTTTTCAATTTGCTCGTAAGAATATTCAACCAAATCAACCGGAGAGATTTCTCCCGACGTTGTTTTTTGTATCGTTTCTTGAAGGGATGTTTTCGAGATCATTAACTTATTTATCTCGCTTGCTTAATGCTTTTGTAAACCAATTGATTCATTTCTTCCAAACTAGCTATCTTAGGGTTTGTAGCATATGCGGAGTCTTTCATAGCTTTTTCAGAGATTCGCTCAACACAGTCTATCGGGACGCCAATTTCGTCTAAGCTTTTCGGTATCTCAATTCGATCAAGTATTTCGTCTAAATTTGAAATGAATGCTTCGACTGAAATGTCTTCATAATGCATCGCAGAGGACATTCTTTGAACTTTGCCTTCCAATTCTGGAAAGTTATATCGAGTAACGACTGGCAAAACAATAGCGTTTGTTAAACCATGGTGCGTATCAAATTCAGCACCAACCATATGAGAAATAGCATGCACAAGACCAAGACCTTTAAGGAATGCAATTCCACCCAAACAAGAAGCCACCAACATGGCTCCCCGGGCCTTAATGTTATCGGGTTCATCGACTGCAAGAGTTAGATTATCTGAAACAAGCGTCAAGCTTTGCAAAGCGGCTCCATCGCATAGGGGATGGAATCCAGGTACACAGTAACCTTCGATTGCATGAATCATCGCATCCGCACCTGTCCATGCCGTCAATGTTTTTGGTAAACCAATCGTGAGCTCTGGGTCTAAGACTGCAATTGACGGCCTCAACCCTGGATGACATATGCAAAATTTCATGCCTTTATCTGTATCGGTAACCATTGCTGTTCCCTCCGTCTCTGCTCCAGTACCTGCGGTTGTGGGTATAGTAATCAACTTTGGGAATGGTTCATCATTGCTGATCTTTGCTGGCTCTTTTTCCCATTCAAAGTCCCATAATGGGATATCATTATTGGCTGTGAGGCATATAGCTTTGGCGCCATCCATAGCACTTCCACCACCGATCGCAATGATTGCATCATGGTCACCAGACTTAAAATAAGATGAACCAACTGAAATTTCGTCATCTCTAGGGTTTGGGGAAATTTCTGTAAAGATGCCAGACTTTATATTCCCTTTATTTAATAGACTAATTAGGTCAGCTATAAAAGGAAGGTCTTGACTGCTCTTGTCTGTGACTATTAAAGGCTTATTAATATTCAGAGATTGACATATTTTACTGATTTCATTGATTCTTCCAGGCCCATAAGCAATAGGTATCGGAAAAGTCCAATCTTGGGACTTTAGTATCTCACTTGAATTGATTTGATGTATATCCAATATATCTGTCTCGAGCCAATCAAAATGATCAAAATAAGTGTCAATATTGTAACGTTTAAATCGTATTTTTTTGATATTGTTTTACTCTATTAAAGTTAACTCAACGATCACATAAAGGAGCATAGAATGAGGCTTGAAGGGAAAACAGCAATTGTCACTGGAGCAACTGGAGGGATTGGAGCGGCAACTTCCAAGAGATATCTTGAGGAAGGTGCGAATACCATTCTGGTTGGAAGATCGAAAGAGAAGTTAGACGATTTAATTTCTGATATGCCTTTCACAGAAAATGCAATGATTCATGTGGCTGAAGCAACCGATGAAGTTGCAGTCATGGACTGCATGAAAGCAGCCAAAGATAAATTTGGGAGTGTTGACATCGTAGTTGCGAATGCTGGGACAGAGGGCGTTGTTCAACCGCTTACAGAATTCACTGTTGAAGAATTTAATCATTTGTTTTCAATCAACGTCACAGGAGTTTGGCTTTATATGAAGCATGCGATACCAATCATGAAAGAACAAGGATCAGGTTCAATCATTGCTGTTGCATCAGCAGCTGGCTTAGTCGGCTTCAATGGCTTGTGCCCCTACTCTGCGAGCAAGCATGCTGTATGCGGTTTGGTTAAAACTGCTTGCATTGAAAATGGACCCTTTGGTGTCAGGGTCAATGCACTGGCTCCCGGCCCAATCGATAATCGAATGATGGCCTCACTGGGTGAGCAATTAAACCCTGAAGATCCTCAGAGTGTGAGGGATATCGTAACTGATCTCAATCCCATGAATCGATATGGCACCAATGAAGAGATCGCCAATTTGGCCCTTTTCTTAGGCTCTGATGAATCTTCCTACTGTAATGGGTCTGTTTATTTAGCTGATGGAGGTTTTACAGCAGGCTAGATTGATCTGATTTGACCAGATCCATGAACGAGGTATTTGTAACTGGTGAGTTGCTTTGCTCCAACTGGACCCCTTGCATGAATCTTGTCTGTTGATATGCCAATTTCTGCACCCATACCAAATTCTCCACCGTCAGCAAACTGGGTTGATGCATTACTTAGGATGATTGCACTTTGAAGATGATTGAAAAAGTAATCAATATCTTTACTGTTATTACTGACTATCGACTCTGTATGTCCTGATCCATATTCATTAATATGTTGAACTGCTTCCTCAACATCACTGATGATCTTTATTGAAACAATCGCATCGAGGTATTCTGTAGACCAGTCACTCTCAGTTGCTTTAATGATCTCTTCATCCAATAATGCGACATCTTTATCACCCCTGATTTCACATCCTGATTCTTTTAATGCATCGATCAATGGACCAAGGTGAGTTTCCACACAATCTCGATCTATCAAAATAGTTTCTGCTGCACCACATATGCCGGTTCTTCTCATTTTTGAATTGATAACAATTTGGATGGCTTCATCAATTTTTGAGCTTTTTTGGATATAAACATGACAAATTCCTTCAAGATGTCCAATGATTGGTATTCTGGCGTCTGATTTAACCTTTGCAACAAGGTTTCTACCGCCTCTTGGAACCAAGATATCCAGATTTCCATCAAGACCTTTGAGCATCAAGTCAACTGCTTCTCGATCAGGGTCTTTAACAAGTTGCACAGTATTTGGATCAATATTATTTTCAGCCAAAGCGACAGATATTGAATCATGAATGCTTTTATTTGTTTCAATACTTTCGCTTCCTCCTCTCAATACCACTGCATTCCCTGATTTTAAACAGAGTGCTGCTGCATCTGATGTAACATTTGGTCTGCTCTCATATATGATTCCAATGACGCCAAGTGGAACAGAAACTTTTGCAATATTGAGACCATTGGGTCTTGTCCATTCTTCTATTTTTTCACCAATCGGATCGGGTAACTTAACGACCTCTTCAATGGATTGAATCATTGAGTCAATGCGATCATTGTCCAATAAGAGTCTATCTATGCTGGCTGCATTGAGATCTCTTTCTTTTGCATATTTAATATCAATCTCATTGGATTTTAGAATTTGTTCTCGGTTATTATTTAACTGCTTTCCAATGTCTGCAATTAATCTATCTTTCGTCTTTGACTCTACAGATGAGAACCCAGTCGCTGCCTTTCTTACAGCCACACCCATATCATCCATATATTTTTTGATTTCCATCTGAATACTCAATTACCAAACACTGTAAAATGATCACCATTTTTAATGATGGAGATCGGTCTCTTATTCATACCATTCGCAATAATTGTTTTGCAATTGCTTTCTAAGCAGATTTTTGCAGCCTTAATTTTTGTTTCAATACCGCCACTTCCATATTCGGTTTTTGCTTTGTTGCTAAGCATTTCAATTTCTGGGGTTACTTCTTTTACTCTTTTAATCAGTTTTGCATTTGTATTGTTTCGAGGATCATCGTCATACAGTCCATCCACATCAGAGAACAGTATTAGACAGTTTGCTGTCACCAATTCGCATACCTTGGCTGCTAATTGATCGTTGTCACCATATTGGATCTCTTCAGTTGCGACGGTGTCATTTTCATTGATGATTGGTATCACATCCAGTTTTATGAGGGTTTCAATTGTGTTACTTGCATTCTGATAACGTCTCTGATTGTTTAGGTCATCGAGCGTCAAAAGAATTTGTGCAGTTTTATGAGATCTTTTATTAAAAAGCTCTTGATAAGCATGGGCCAATATTATTTGTCCTGATGCTGCTGCAGCCTGTTTCTCCTCAAGTTTCATCTCTGATTTTGAGATTCCGAAATAATTACCACCCAAAGCTATTGCTCCAGAAGAGACGATCAAAATTTCATGGCCATCTTCCTTAAGAGAAACCAAGTCATCGATCAAGCCATCCAGCCAATTTGTATTCAATGATCTGTTCTCATCTACAAGAAGAGATGATCCTATCTTAATGACTATCCTTTTGAATTCGGATAAATCCATATGTTAATTCCTGCAAAGGTTTAGGGTGTGACAATGTATTACTGAATCACAGGGTATTCAAGCTTAAAATCATCATTTGATGGATCATTTAGTTGATCGAATGTATTTGCATAGAGATGACCAGCAAAAACAGCATGAACCACAGCGCCAGGTGCATTGGAGTCTCCAATATTCTGAACTGATTTAATACCCGAGGTTTTCAAAGCCTCTTCGTCTGATATAAGGGAATTATAGAGCGAGTCATTTTGTGCTCTATATCCAACAAGAACAAGTGAGCCTCTGTCAATGCTTGATTCTTTGTTGTTTAATTTGTTAATGAGTTTTAATGATGAATCCATTACATCTATGATGCGATGCTCAGTGATAACTTTGATGTCTTTTTCCATCAATCTCGATTGAATTTCTACTATTTCATTGCTATTAAAGCTCCACGGAGAAACCTTCTCAAAGGGTGTGATGATGGTTACTTCATGACCCAGGTCTCTTATGTGCTCTGCCAATAAGCCACCCATATAGTAGTAATCAAAATCAAAAATGATCACTGGGGATTTCAGATCGCAACCATTCAAAATATCTTCAGGCGTAAAAATGGTATCCGTTTTGCTGACAAATACTGGTGCTGATTTCTCATCCATGATTGTGGGTTGCCAACTTGAGCCAGTGGCAGTCACCACATGATCAAATCCAAGCTCTAAAACATCATCGGAACTCAATGTGTTATCTAGATAAACATCAACATTATCGAGTTGATTGATTTGATTCAATCGATAGTCAGTTACTCTTTTGTATGACGACATGCCTGGGAGTTTCGACTCCATGTTGATGCGACCTCCAAGTTCTTTCTCTGAATCAGCAATTGCAACCGAGTACCCTCTTCTCGCAAGAGACAAGGTTGCTTCCAATCCAGCAGGTCCACCACCAATAACTAGGATTGAGTCTTCAGACGACTTAGGCTTTATTTTTTCTGGGTGCCAACCTCTTCTCCATTCTTCTCCCATAGATGGATTTTGTGTGCAACGAACAGGGATGCCTTGGTTATAACAAGAAGCACATATGTTACAACCAATGCACTCTCTAATATCATCCTCTCTTCCTTCTTTTAATTTATTTGGTAAGAATGGATCAGCTATCGATGCTCTTGCGGCACCTACAAAGTCAAGAATGCCTTCATTGATTTGCTTGGCCATAATATCTGGCGAAGTAAACCATCCGACACCGACCACAGGTTTTGAAGTCAGCTTCTTAACAAAACTATTGTAAGGTTCCATGTGTCCAGATTCAGCAAATCTCCCACTAGGGCATTCTTTGAACCAAGAAGACATTTTTATATCCCACAAATCAGGTAACTCACCATTTATTTCAAAAAACTCATGCGCTTCGCTTTCGCTCGATTCACTCGCAAAAGTCAGTAATTCATCGGTGGACATTCGAACAGCAATTGCAGCCCGATCACCGGCAACTGTTTTCATTTCAGTGATTAATTCTCTCATCAATCGAGAGCGATTCTCGAGGCTTCCTCCATATTCATCTGATCGATTATTGAATGTAGGATGAAGAAAGTGATACGGCAAAAAGCCCATACCCGCATAACAATAAATAATATCAAAACCTGCTTGAATCGCTCTCTCTGTCGCGATCAAGTGCCATTGGATTAAATCTTTAATGTCTTTTTTATCCATTACTTTTGGCGCCGTTAGGTGCATATCTACGAGTTCGCTCACTTTTTGCTGTATTCCGGATGGTGAAATTGGCGGCATTCGAGTGTGTCTATTTGCCGCGTAAGCACCACCATGAAAAAATTCAATGCCAGCAAGTGCATCATGTTCGTGTACGGCTTCAACCATAGGAACATGAGAAGCAATGTCTTTCTCTGACCACAATCTTGCGAAAGGAAGTGGCCTGTCGTCGCTCGATGGATGGATTGAGCAATAGCCTGTATTCACCACACCCCAGCCTCCTTCTGCTTTTATCCCTCTCTGAGCGGCCCTTGTGTTTGGCATATCATTGCCAGATCCCATGGCATGAGGGACTTGATAAAATCTATTTTTGGCTGTTTTTGGACCTATCTCAACAGACTCAAATAAAATTTTATATCTCTCATTCATTGGTTTCATTGAAGTTTACTTGCATGAAGAATAATACGCCTAAAATAGCAAAAACTCCTCCACTATTGAGAGCAATGACCCAGTCGTATTGAGCGACCATGATGGGTATCAGTGGAGTTGCCAATACCCCGCCCAAATTTCCGCCTGTATTAAGAATGCCTCCAGCTGCTTGAGGTTTATCTGATATAAAACCTATTGTTGACCAGAATGGCCCTTCTGTCAGTTCAATGAATCCATAACATAAAGATAAAGAAAGCACAGCAAGATAAGGATGCTCTGTGATTGAACCAAATAAGAGAAAACCAGCCGATGGTATCAGCCCAATGATGATCGGTATTCTATGCCCCCAAATCACCCCAAATCGCTTTTGTAACCTATCACATAAATAACCACCACAAGTTGCACCTATTGCCCCCATTAAGAAAGGTAAGCTTGCGAGCATGCTTCCCTCTAAAACATCAAATCCTCTTATGTTTACAAAATAAATGAAGATCCATGAATAGAATATAAAGAAAACATAGTTCATGGACATGTATCCCAAGGCAGTGAATAAAATATTTTTATTCGATAAAACCTCTTTAACCATCGGCCAAGTCATCTGATTGTTATTGAAATCAGGTTCCCCAATCAGTTCCAATTCTTGGTGGTTGATATCAGGGTGTTCATTTGGCCAGTTCGTTGAATATTTCCACCAAATTACTGTGCCCATCACGCCCAAAATTGATATGACAAAGAAGGTAGATTGCCAACCAAAATATTCAGCAAGATAGACGATGATTGGTGGCGTAGACGCAGAACCAAGTGCCAGAGCTGTTGAGGTCATTCCATTGGGTAATGCCCAAGAGCCCGAGGGGAACCATCTAGCTACAACACCTCCAGCAGTTGCTGGGAATAATGGACCTTGAAAAGCGCCCAGTAGGAAACGACAGATAAATAAAAGTGGAATCATTAGTGCAATTGAGAAGCCACCCAATACGATCAAGCCAGAGATGATCGTGATCATTGTGCAACCAACAGTACAAACGATTAAAGTGCTTTTGGGGCCGATTTTTTCTGATAGCAGACCTCCCGGGAATTGGAAAAGCGTATAGCCCCATAAAAAAGATGAAAGCAACCAGCCCAACTCTATCTGAGTGATTCCTATATCATCCATCAAGTATTTTCCTATGACAGAAAGGTTGCCTCTAAAAACATATGCAATGTACCCCAAGAAAAGAGTGATCAAGAGCACTTTCCAGCGGATATTTGTCGCTTTGATTGTTTTTGTCATAGTTTGATATTCAGCTTACCTTGAATGTACTTTCGAATATCCAAGCTCTCATCTTCCATTGGAGCATAATAGCCATATTGGAACGATCTAGATTGCATGCCTTTTTGTACCCTTTCACAAATATTCCAATCTTGATTGTTAACGAGGTTCCAGAATTCAGCAGCATCATCCGGATCGAAATCTGATTTATCACTTTCTTCTGGATGGAATAAAATTCGACAGTCTATTATTGTTTCGGTTGGTGATAATGGTTTAAGTATGAATGCAGCAACATGATCCATTGACAGACTCATCATTAGATTAGGATAAAGCGCCTGCCCAAAATGATTCTCTTTCTCTGATTGATTCAGCCCAGGCATTGGATCTCTATTTGTTGTACCTGAGAATGTAAAGGTATTTGCACCAGTTCTGTGTGGAATCCCCTTGTCCCAATCTAAACCATTTGCACCATTGTCCTTAAATGCAGGCACGATACCCACCAATTCTGGATGAACTCCTGCACAGTGATAACACTCATTATAGTTTTCAACTATCACTTTCCAGTTTGCTTCGACTTCGTATCTATAGGATCTTGAAGAAACCAGCTCGCTCAAAGGATAGCGAATAAATTGATCGCTTATATTTTTTATGCATTTTTTGAATGAAGATGGATTTTTTGAAAGATTGATGAATATAAAGCCGCCCCAAGTTTCAGAACTGACTTGATTCAAATGAAATTTCTTGTCATTGGTGTCTAAATCTAAATGAGGCGCTTTGTATAAACTGCCATCGAAGTTATAGACCCATGAGTGATAAGGACATCTGATATTTCTTTTTAACGGGCTGGACTCTTCATCTTCAAAAATTTGACAGCCTCTGTGCTTACAAAAATTATGAAAAATCTTAATATCATTGTTTTTATCTTTGATTGCGAATAGGTTTTCATTTCCAATAGAAAAGATTTTATAACTGCCAGTAGAATCCAAATCCTCTTCTCTGCCACAACATATCCAATCCGAGTAAAAAATAGACTCTAGTTCTTGATGAAAGATCTCATCACTGAAGTAGAATTCTCTTTCTAAACTTTTTTCCATTTGATCTAGAAAACACCATATCCAGCTGATTTCATTCTATATGAATGACCTGCTTCTTTGTCTTGCTCCAGAAGCTTGAATTTTTGAATTTCATCGACCTTGGATTGATGATCAAAATTATCCATCGATAATCCCATCGAGTGATTTGCTTCCAATAGTTCATTGATGTTCGATTTCATCTCTTTTTGATATTGCTTCAAGGTTTTTATGACACTTTCTTTTTCAAATGAATCTTTCGATGGGATAAGGCCTAAAAGGTGATCCACACATTTTATTGTCGTATTCATCCCCTGACTTCTTCCAGGATGCAATCCATGGCAAGCATCTCCTATGAGGACTATATTATCTCTGGCCCAATTCTCAGCAATAATCATGGATGGAGGATAAATTCCAGCTGAGTACATTTCTAAGTCTTTGTAGACTGGTACCAATTGACCAATGAATTTCTGATAATCCTCAGTACTCATTTTTTTCCACGACTTTATTTCCTCACGACCGATAGTCAGCCCAATCTTGCAACCACCTTTTGCTCTTGGAATCATTGTTACAATGCCCCTGTCTGTCAAATATGTTCTTAGATTATTGAACTCATCTGCTTCATAGTCATCGGAGAAAAGAACTGCCAAAGCTCTTTCATATCTGAATGATGTTCTCTCGAAATTGAAATAGCGTCCCATATTGGAAGCAACTCCATCAGCAATTATGATCATTTTGGTTGCAGCAGTTTTAACAGTCCCATCTTTTGATTTAATTTCAAATATGGATTCATCATCATTTGTATCAATATGGGCACAAGAAATGATAGGACAAATAAAAGAAAAACTTTCATTTTCATTCGCAGCTGAAACAAATACATCACTGATGTCTTCATGATTCATGAACATGAAGTAAGGCTCGGGTATATCCAGTTTGGATACGTTTGCATCCATCAAAAAATTGGCATCTTCATCAAACCACAAAGAACCAGCCCTTTTTTTTGCTCCTTTATTGAAGAAATGATCCAAAACATCCCATTTTCCAAGTATTTCACAAACTGCAGGTTGGAGATGATCGCCTCTTGCCGTGTCTTGAGGCTTCTCTGATTTTTCTAGAAGTAAAACTTCATAACCCTTCTTTGATAACGCACAGGCTGCAGCTGACCCAGCTACGCCACCACCTATAATCAAAACATCGGTATTAATATCTGCCATTATCAAAATATGCCCAGGTTGTTTGTTTTTTTAATCTGAATCCAATCTATTTAAGACATAATCTGATTTTAAGTGATCCCATCGGATTTTTACAATGATGAAATCATCAAGCGTCGCCCAGATGTGAATCGGTGGCCAGTTTTTCATGTCCTCTCTTCCATCCCAGCTGATTTGATAATAATTCACATCAAATTTACCTGCTGGCACTGAAATAGTTTGTTTACCATGAAAGCTGATGTACTTTTCTGTAAGCATAATACTGGGTCCAGTGTTACCGTGTGCAGTTTTAGATGTCGTGACCACATTATCAAAGAACTGTTTTTTCGACGGATGACTCATATCAAAAGCCGCACATCCCCATGCATCGTTACTCACTGGATGTGCTCCAAAAGATTGAATTGAGCCTTTTAAAACTTGTTTTTGAGAGACTCTTCCTGCTTCTTTTGTAAAATTCTCGCACTCAATGATATTGTCAGAGAATTTAAACCAACTTGATCCTTTGAAGACGCCATCGACTGAGAGTCTTACAAATGCATCCTGAGGAGCCCAATTCTGATCAACTGTGTAGATGACATCTCTGAGCAGACTCTCTTCATAGATTTGACAAATGGCTCTAAGAGTTCTGTTCTGGTTTAGGTCTTTTGTGACAAGAAAGTTTTCATGCCCAACTTGCCCTTGATCATCATGTAAATATAAAACCTCTCCTGATACATAACTAAAAGTATCTTTAGACATACTATTTATACATATCAAGAATATCTTTGATCAGTTCCAGTGCAGTTTTGCTGCTATCAGGCAGTTTTTCATCAGAGGTTTTTAAGGCATGAGAACGCCCTCCCCAATCGATAACTGCTGCCGCTCCAGTAAGCCCTCCTCCAAAAGCAAGAAAAAGTATTTTTGAGTTTGGTTTAACTTTTTCTTCATCCAGTGCTTCTGTCAGAGCAATTGGTATGGAGCCAGCAGACGTATTCCCATATTGGTCTAAGTTAATGACCATTTTTTCCATTGGAAAACCGCATCTCTTAGCAGTGGCTTCTAGAATTCTTAAGTTTGCTTGGTGAGGAATGCATAAATCAATATCATCAATGTTGAGACCTGCCTCTTCTAATGCTTCTTCTGCAAGTCTTGCCATGGTTTTAACCGCATTTTTGAAGATCTCTTGACCTTCAAAATTAATCCCGAAGAAATAACCTTCCTTTGGATCTTTAAGATCCATGCTGGTTCCAAAGTTTCCCAGCATCAAGGCTTCACCTAGAAATGGGTCACAGGTCATTTTTGAAGCATGAAGTTTTGATTCTGAATCCGTTTTTTCAATCAAAACCGCTCCTGCACCATCACCAAAAAGGACGGCAGTATCTCTGGCTGTCCAATCCAGGAAATAACTGACTTTTTCTCCACCAACCAAAAGAACATTATTAAATATGCCTGAATGAATCATTGAATAAGCAGTTGTTAGTCCATAAACAAATCCAGTACACGCAGAATTGAAATCAAAGGCAGCGGCAGTATTGTTTCCTATATTCATTTGAACCCTAGAGGCAGTGCTGGGTATGAGAAATTCAGGTGTACATGTTGCCATCATTACGGCATCGATTTCTTGAGGGTCTTTGTCTGCCGCAGCTAATGCATGTTTTGCGGCGATAGTTCCTATTTCACTAAGCGGAGCTTCTGCAATTCTTCTTTCTTTAACGCCTGTTCTTGAGGTGATCCACTCATCATTGGTATCAAGAATGCTTTCAAGATCATGATTTGTGAGTACAGCGGATGGTGTACATTTCCCCCAGCCTGTAATTTCTATTCCCATGCTATAGAATCCCCCTATTGCCTGTATTCTACATTATTTTTCGCTCACTCCCAGCCTCTCTTTGAGCAAAGGGCTGGTGGTCGTATATTGAAGATTCACTTTTTTACCCGGTGTTATGATCGCCTTTGCAGCAAAGGCTGCAAGAGCTGCTTCATGAAAACCGCTCAAAATAAGCTTCTTTTTTCCTGGGTAATCTGAAATGTCTCCAATGGCAAATATTCCAGGGATGTTTGTTTGATACGATTCAGTATCCACCGTAATAGACTTCTTGGTGATATCTAAGCCCCATTCAGCTATTGGCCCGAGTTTTGGGGAAAGACCATAAAAGACCAATAAAGCATCGCCACTTAAATTTAGATTAGAATCATTGGAGGTGATATCAAGAATGAATGAGCTGTCTTCATTTGTGTCAAAGCCAGATACTTTAGCATTTTCATATAGATTGATTCGTTTTGATTCTGCAAGGGCCTTCATTTTTTGTACAGATGACTCTGCACCTCTGTATTCGTCTCTTCGATGAATCAAGCTTACTGTCCCACCCTTTTCTATGTGTTCATTTGATTCAGCAAAATCGATCGCCCAGTCTAGAGCTGAGTCGCCTCCGCCAGCAATGACAATTCTCTTACCATGGAAAGATTTTTTTTCTTTAACCCTGTAGTGCAACCATTCATCTTCATAATCTTCGATGCCTTTGAGTCTGATTTTTCTTGGTTGAAAAGAACCAACTCCTCCAGCAACAAAAACGGTTTTTGCTGAGATTGTTTGACCTTTTTGAGTCTTTATATCAAATGAGTCTTGGTTTCTTTTCAGCTCAGAAACCTCATCACCGAGAATCGTTTTGGGAGAGAATGGCTCTATTTGTTTGGAAAGGTTCTCAATCAGTTCTTCCCCTGTGCAGACAGGGATACCGGGTATGTCATATATTGGTTTGTCTGGATACAGCTCGGTACATTGACCACCGATTGTAGGCAAACTGTCTATTAAAACAGAATCAATACCCAGGAGCCCCAATTCAAATACTTGGAACAAACCACAAGGTCCTGCGCCAATGATCAATGCATCTGTTTCAATGTTTTTAGGCATATTCTTTCATTCCTGACATTTCAATAAATAAAGGATTAAGCAGTTTAGTGATATGAAGATTCCAACTCAGTCCTTTACCGCTGTATTTTAATTCCCTCATGCTTATTATGTCATCCAATAGCTCGAAGCAACTTTCATGATTGATGTTTTCATTAAGCATTCGAGTGAGTCCATTTGGAAGGCTTTGATCGTGATCGCTTTGCAATAATCTGATTTCAAGGTATTTAAAAATCCAACTATAAAGCACTCTTAGATTCAGCTCGATGTCCTCACTCTTCCATGAATCTGAGATTTCTGAAGGTTTTATTTTTCCATCAATTAATCCTGTTATCTGCGAGGACAACGAACTTATTTGATTTGTTAATTGGGCATGACCCATCTCATTTAAAAGCACTGGCCTATTTCCAAATACCGAAATTATTGGAGCCCAGTCTGCTTTTTCTTTTTTTTGAAGCCATTTCATTGAATCTTCATTGCTGGGATGTCCACAATTTATGATTTGAGAACGACTGACGATTGTTTTGGGCAATTTTCCAGATGATTCTGTGATGAGGATGATCATTGTATCTTTGGGCGGTTCCTCGAGTATCTTGAGTAAACTGTTTGCAGCAGGATAAGTCATGGCTTCTGCTGGATAAATAATCCCAACTTTGCCTTTGCCTTTCAGGCTCGTCAGTAACAACGACTCTTTTAATGATCTGATTTGATCAATACTGATCGATTTTTTATCTTCCAATGGTGAGATAATGATTTCATCTTTGATTTCAGATGATTTTGTTTGATCATAGCCAAGAAAGGTATCGCTTAAAAACTTAGCGAGCATCAAACGACCAATACCTGTATCTCCTTGTATCAAGAATGCATGTGCATTTTTGTGCTCTTTAATATTATTCTCGAGTGGTTGGTATGTTTCTTTTAACCAGGGGTATTCGTGAATCATGACTCAGCCCTGACCATTTCATTGACTAGGATTCTGATTTGATCCTGAACATCCTTTAGATCATTGGATGCATCGATGACTTTGACTCTTTCTTTAAAAATTCTAGCCAACTCAAGATATCCATTTCTTACACGTTCAAAGAATTTTCTGTCTTCAGATTCAAATCGATCATTCGGATTCAGTTTCCTTCTGCTGGTGATGACCTCAAGAGGCGCATCCAATAGAATTGTGAGGTCGGGTTCAAAATCTTTTTGAATCAATTTCTTTAATTCATTGACCTTTTCAAATCCTAACTCTCTTCCAAAACCCTGATATGCAAAGCTCGCATCTGTAAAACGATCACAAATCACCCAAGTGCCATTTTCAAGTGCAGGTTTTATAATTTCATTGATGTGCTTTTCTCTTGCAGCGAAAAGCAAAAGAAGTTCCGTCATTGGTGAGAGCGTGTCTTTCTTTTCAAACAGGAGGATGTTCCTGATTTTCTCACCCACACTGGATCCGCCAGGCTCCCTCGTGACAAGTGTTTTGTATCCTTTTTTATTCAGAGTGCTTTCTATAAATTTGGCATTCGTCGATTTTCCAACGCATTCAATACCTTCAATGGTTATAAATTGACCCGACATTAATATTCTTATCCCAGAAACTAGTACTAATTCAAAGGTATATACTATCAGTTATATTCAATAAGGTTGATGAGAAATCCATCGTGATCATAAAAAGACATCTCCTTGTATAAACCAGCTTTAATATACTCACTGTCCTCCTCTTTTTCATACACAGTAGGTTCGACCAGAAATTCGTAACCTTTCCTTTTTAGTTCTTTATAAATCTTATGATGATCGTTTGTATTCAAGACGATGACACTTTGACCATATTGAATTGGAGGTTTCTCAAATGATTCATTTTTATCTAGTTCAGATGAGTTGATCTCAAATAAAGCAATGAGTCCATGCTCTGATTCTTCAGATTGAAGATAGCTGATTCTCACAAAGCAATTTTCGTCATTGATATTCATCAGTTCATTGAAAGCTTGTGATTGAATGATTTTATTTTCTATTTCTTTGAAGCCAAGTATGTCTCTATATAACTCGAGCGATTGATCTAAATCACGACAAAAAAGAGTGATTCTTGAAACTGGTGTTGTGCTAAAACCATTCTTCATGGACTCTAAAACCTTTGATTGCATTCCATGAAGTGTCCATCAGGATCATATAAGCCAAGTGATTTGACATGCACGTCATTTCCATCAGCACCTGGGTATATGGTTTCACTCAGTGGTGCTCTCATTTTTGCACCAAACTTGAGTGCCTTCTGATACAGTTCCTCGACATCATCAACGCCAACCACAAAGACCGATGAGCCATATTTAAAATCAAACTCAACTGGAGGAAAGTCTTCTTCAGGGTCGATTGGCTTCAGCAATCCAATCATTCCTATCACAGGATCTTTTGCTTTAAGAATGATCAAATGAATTTTATCACCCTCTTTCGTCCCAGGTAATAGATCATTCTCAACAGTTACTTCATTGTTGTAATAGGTTTCCATACCCAAAACTTCAGTATAAAAATCATAAGACTTTTGAATGTCTCTTACCTTAAGCGTTGTTCTTCTAATAATATTTTTCATAAATTATATTTTCCTAGAATCAAAGAAATTACACAAAAAAAAACGGCATGAATTCCATGCCGTTTTTTTGAGTTTTGTTTTTATCTTTAAGAGCTTTTGTTGATGTAATCAATAGCCGATTGGACAGTTGAAATATTCTCTGCTTCGTCATCTGATATTTCAATATCAAACTCTTCTTCAAGAGCCATAACCAATTCAACAGTATCCAGGGAGTCAGCTCCTAGATCATCAATAAAGCTAGATTCATTCTTAATTTCATCAGCACCAATGCTTAATTGTTCTGCTACGATGCCTATTACTCTTTCTTCAACGCTCATATTTTTCCCCTAAATTAAAAAAAGATTGTTGTATTTTATGGAAATTGTTTCTTTTCTCAAGCAGTTTTAAGCAATATGCTTATTCCATATGCATTCCACCATTCACATGTATGGTTTGTCCGGTGATGTATGAGCCTGATTCTGACGCCAAAAAAAGAGCAACTTTGGCAATATCTTCTGGAGAGCCAAATCGATTCATTGGGATCTTGTCCATCAGCGCATCGCTCAATTCACTTTTGATATCTTTTGTCATATCGGTGGTGATATACCCGGGTGCAATATTATTCACGGTAATGCCTCTTGATCCAACTTCTAATGCCAATGATTTTGTGAACCCAAGCAGTGCAGCTTTACTCGCACTATAGTGGGCATTTCCTATTGCGCCTATGGATCCAACAACCGAACCTATATTGATGATTCTTCCTTTTCTATTTTTCATCATTCCTGACACTGCAGCTTTACATAAATAGAATGCTGAAGATAAGTTTGTATCAATGATCTTTTTCCAATCGTCGTCTTTTATTCTCATCAAAAGGCTTTCCAAGCTGATTCCAGCATTGTTGACCAGTATGGAAGGCAATAAGTCTCTTTCTTTCAAGTCCTTTATCATTTTGCTAACAGCTTCTGCGTCAGAGACATCCAAAACAATGCCCTCGCCTTTAGACCCATCTTGATTCAATGAATGAGTTATTGCATTCGCGCCATCCTGTGTGGTTGCAGTCCCAAGAACATAGGAACCTGACTCACCAAATAGTTTAGCAATGCCTGCCCCAATACCTCTGGATGCACCTGTTACGAGGGTAATTTCATTTTCTAGTCTGTTTGAATCTGAGTTCATGGGATAATTATACTGAAAAAAATCTATCCAATTTGAGATTTACTTCTTTCTATTTCTCTGTCATCGACATCTAAAAATAATGAAAAGATGAGACCCATGCAAGTAACGCAAGTGATGATTAAAAAAGAAGTCTGATAATTGCCGGTCATATCAAAAAATAAGGCAGTCATCACAGGACCAAGTCCTGAGCCTATTGTATCAGTGAGATTGATTAAGCCTGTGATTTTTCCTAATGATCTCAAGCCAAATAAATCAGCAGATAAGAGTTGCTTTAGCGTATAGATGCCACCAAATCCAGTGCCAAAGATCCCCAATCCAAACCATATAAATAATGGATCTTTAGTGCCAGCTGCTATCGTGAGCAAAATTGAACCTGAGATAAACCCAATGAAATAGCAGATTAAGACCTTTTTTCTTCCAAATCGTTCAGCAAAAAATCCACATGATATTTTTCCAATTAAACTACCCATGAATAATATCGTTGCACTGACTGATGCAACTTGCCTGTCAAAACCACTGTCTCTTAAAAAAAGGAATGCATTGGTGGTCATTCCCATCATTGTATAAAAAATGCACATTGCCATTAGAATCAGGAACCAGAGGTTTTTTGATTTAAGTGCTTCTGTGAATAAAAAACCAGACATTAGGGCATCTTTTTGATTTGATGAAGATCTGGTCTGAATAGGTCTCTCATGAAGTAAAAAAAGTACTATGACGATCATGATCAAAGGAATAAAAGCATTGAAGTAAATGACTGATCTCCAGTCCATATAATTCATTAGCCATGCATAAAATGGAGTTAAGAAGGCTGAGCCAATACTGGATCCAGCAGCCATAATCCCAAGCCCCAGTGCCCTATTCTTGGTAAACCACTTTGAAATTAAAATCACATTGGTCAATGAGCCAACAAATATTAAACAAGGTCCG
>JAPOHS010000170.1 GCA_029979325.1 Pseudomonadota bacterium
TGGGGATACAAAGAAGTACACAGAAGTGCAAATGACATGCAATAAGCACTCGTGCCGCCCAAGGAGTGGACTGGTGCAAGGGTGGGAGACGGTATTTTCGGATAATGCCTAATACGTAATATCTATATTAGATAACACAATCATTCATGAAGTCATCGATTCTTAATGGTCAGTGGCTCATGGCTCAAGGGAGCCCGGCCGGGGCCCCGGGGCCGCCGCAGGGGGGCTGAGGGGGAGCCCGGCTGGGCTCCCTTGAGCCATGAGGCATGAACCATTAACCATTAATGATCGATTATTTAATGAATTGTCTGATGATATATTACAGGTATTAGGTAATGGGCTATGTGGCTAAGTGGCTAAGTTCCAAAATTTTCGAAAATTGTGAGTCTCATATTTCCATAGATATGTTTTGAGGGTATTGGTATAATAAAATGAATAAATACGGTGCTCCAGGACCTCACAAATCAAGAAATCATGGAATTTGGAGTTTTGGGCTTTTAAAATAATGAAATCGGGATTCTATCTTACAAACATGAAGCAGAAAAAATCAATCAAGCCATTAAAAATACAATTTAAATACATTTCCATCGCACGATGGCCAAAACAT
>JAPOHS010000171.1 GCA_029979325.1 Pseudomonadota bacterium
ACTCTGGACTAACGATTGAGGAATCATTTGAAAAGATCGCTAAAGAAATCAATGAAACAAAGAAAAGGATGTACGATCTGATGCAGTCCGCAATGGATAACTCCAATCCAAATAATTATGAAAATATTTTTATTAGCGGTAAAGAAAATTTGATTGATAATGAAGAACTTGCTAAAGATTTAGGCAGTTTAAAAAAAATTATTCAAATTTTTGATAAAAAAAATATTGCTAGAAAAGATTGTTTGTTATTGCCTTTTAAAGCAGTTTCAAAAGCATTAAAATTATAAAATGAAAAATTCACTTATTATAAAAGCTTTAATTGCTGGTTTGTTTTCTGCAATTACAATTGGTGTATTAACTATTCTTACATATAAAACTGAATTTGGAGTTTTTTTAATTGCTTCTTTTGGTTCTACAATGGTTTTACTTTATGGATATCCTGAAAGTCCATTTGCACAACCAAAAAATATTTTTTTTGGTCATCTAGTAACATCTTTGGCCGGTCTATTTGTTCTTTATTTTATTCCTTTGCCTTTATATATTAATTTACCTGTAGCGGTCGGAGTGGGTGTGGCTTTGATGATTATGTTAAATATAACTCATC
>JAPOHS010000172.1 GCA_029979325.1 Pseudomonadota bacterium
TATAATTCCAACAGTTACAGGTCTGTCGAATTGTTCACCTGTTCTGCCATCCCACAAATATGTTTGACCTGATCCAGGAAGGTTTGCTAACTCAAGCATTTCTGTAACATCTTTCTCTTTAGCTCCATCAAAAACAGGAGTAGAGATAGCAACACCATTTTGAAGATTTTCACATAAATCTCTAAATTCAGTTTTGCTTAATTTATCAACTTTTTCATTAAAAATTTCTTCACCATAAACAGATTTTAAAAATTTTTCTATTTTTTCTGTCCTTTCAATTTTTTTATTATTTTCATTAACTAATTTTTTAATCTGTTCTCCAAATTCTTTACAAGCCCATCCTAAATGAGTTTCTAAAATTTGACCGACATTCATACGACTTGGAACACCTAGTGGATTAAGTACTATATCAACTGGCTTACCATTTTCTCTGTATGGCATATCTTCTATAGGTACTATCTTACTCACCACACCTTTGTTTCCATGTCTTCCAGACATCTTGTCGCCTGGTCTTAATCTTCTTTTGATTGCAACAAATACCTTGACCATTTTCATTACACTTGGCAATAATTCGTCACCTTGTCGTATTTTTAGTACCTTATC
>JAPOHS010000173.1 GCA_029979325.1 Pseudomonadota bacterium
GATTGATTAGTTTGGTCTTGTTTTATTTTAATAATATCTGATGCAGAGCTTATTATTTTTTTGAAATGATCTGTTTCATAATTATCATGTGTGCCCTGAAGCAATGCTGCAATTCTTTCCAATCCCATTCCAGTATCAACAGATGGTTTTGGAAGATCTATTCTTTTATCTTTAGAGATTTGTTCAAATTGCATAAAGACCAAATTCCAAATTTCAATAAAACGATTTCCATCTTCGTCTTTGGTTCCTGGTAATCCTCCCTCTAGATGATCTCCATGATCATAAAAGATTTCAGAACAAGGGCCACAAGGACCAGTTTCACCCATTGACCAAAAATTGTCAGATGTTGCTATTCGAATAATTCTATCATCACTAAAACCTGCAATTTTCTTCCAAAAATTGAAGGCTTCATTATCTTCATGAAAAACCGTTACATAAAGTCTGTTTTTGTCTATACCAAAATCTTTAGTGATCAAATCCCATGCATAGTGAATTGCTTGTTCTTTAAAGTAGTCTCCAAATGAAAAATTTCCCAACATTTCAAAGAATGTATGGTGTCGAGGTGTATATCCAACGTTCTCTAGATCATTATGCTTTCCAC
>JAPOHS010000174.1 GCA_029979325.1 Pseudomonadota bacterium
TTATCTGATTTTTTAAAAGATTACTTACCAATAATAATATTTTTAGTTTTAGCTCTTGGGTTAAGTTGTGCTTTTGTGGTTGTAAACTTTATTCTATCACCAAAAAAACCTGATCCTGAAAAACTTTCAGCTTATGAATGTGGTTTTGAACCTTTCGAAGATTCAAGAATGGAATTTGATGTGAGATTTTATTTAGTTGCAATTTTATTTATTATTTTTGATTTAGAGATAGCATTTTTATTTCCATGGGCAATATCTCTTGGAAATATTGGATTATTAGGTTTTTCATCAATGATGATTTTTTTGTTCATACTTACAATAGGTTTTATTTATGAATGGAAAAAAGGTGCTTTAGACTGGGAATAAAAATTATAAACCACAATGAATAATAAAATAGATCAAGTTCCTGAGGAATTTAAACAACTTGCAGAAGATTTTAGTAAGAATGGTTTTATAACAACTTCTCTTGATAATTTAATTAACTGGTCAAGATCAGGATCACTTCATTGGATGACTTTTGGTTTAGCTTGTTGTGCTGTTGAAATGATGCAAACAGCTATGCCGAGATATGATCTAGAAAGATTTGGAGCAGCTCCAAG
>JAPOHS010000175.1 GCA_029979325.1 Pseudomonadota bacterium
GAGAAGGGGATAGATCTCGAATATGAAGAATCAGTACTAAAGTATGTTCTCAAAGAAGGGTTTGATTCTAAACTTGGCGCGAGACCTCTTGGTAGAGCAGTTGATAAGTTGATTAAAAAACCTATTTCATCCATGCTTATTGAAGATAGTGTTAAAAGAGGAAATACACTATTTATCAAGCTTTCAAAAGATAAAATTCAAATTAAAGTTAAAGATAAAGCGAAGGTTACTTAGACCTGAAGGTTATTCTTCCCTTAGATAAATCATAAGGCGACATCTCAACAGTTACTTTGTCACCATTGAGTATTCTGATGTAGTTTTTTCTCATTTTTCCTGAGATGTGAGCGGTTATAACATGGTCATTTTCAAGTTTTACCCTGAAAACTGTATTTGGTAGCACTTCAGTAACTACGCCTTGCATTTCTATTGTGTCTTTTCCTGCCATTGAAGCCATTTTAAAGGTTATATAAGAAATGTCACTTTTTTGTCGATTAAACTAATATAAGTACAAGTAGTCATGAAAATAACAAAACTTAAAAAAGAACAGATAAACAAAGAGTTATTAAAGGATTTTATTAAACTTAATAACTCATACAGC
>JAPOHS010000176.1 GCA_029979325.1 Pseudomonadota bacterium
GCTGATAGAACGGGCCATGCAATTCTTCATACTCTTTATGGCCAAGCGTTAAAACATAATACAGAATTTTTTATAGAATACTTTGCTTTAGATTTATTGATGAAGGATGGTGAATGTAAGGGTCTGATTGCTTGGAATCTAAATGATGGTACCATTCATAGATTTAGAGCACACATGGTAATTATTGCAACAGGTGGGTATGGCAAAGCATATTATTCAGCGACTTCTGCACATACTTGTACCGGTGATGGAAATGCAATGGTTTTAAGAGCAGGACTTCCATTACAAGATATGGAGTTTGTTCAATTTCATCCAACTGGTATTTATGGACATGGTACATTGATTACGGAAGGAGCAAGAGGAGAAGGTGGATATTTAACTAATTCTAAAGGTGAAAGATTTATGGAACGATACGCACCTAAAGCAAAAGATTTAGCCTCAAGAGATGTTGTTAGTCGATCCATGTCAATTGAAATTAATGAGGGAAGAGGTGTTGGAAAAGAAAAAGATCATGTTTTTTTAAATTTAAGTCATTTAGATAAAAAAATTATTGAAAGTAGATTGCCTGGCATAACTGATGCCGCAAGATTGTTTGC
>JAPOHS010000177.1 GCA_029979325.1 Pseudomonadota bacterium
AAGACCCAAATACAATTAATCCTTTATCTGCAGTTGATTTAGTTATTGATCACTCAGTTCAAGTTGATCAATCAGCTAAAAAAGATTCATTTGAGAAAAATGTAGATATTGAATTTAAGAGAAATGGCGAAAGATATTCTTTTTTAAAATGGGGTCAAAGTGCTTTTAACAACTTTAGGATTGTTCCTCCAGGAACTGGTATTTGTCACCAGGTCAATTTAGAATATTTATCAAAAGTAGTCTGGTCGGAGGAATATAAAGGAGAAAAATATTTATTCCCTGATACACTTGTTGGAACCGATAGTCATACTACAATGGTAAATGGTTTATCAGTTTTAGGATGGGGTGTTGGTGGAATTGAAGCAGAGGCAGGTATGCTTGGACAGCCTATTTCAATGTTGATTCCTGAAGTTATTGGATTTGAAGTTACAAAAAAAATGCCAGAGGGCACAACTGCTACAGATTTAGTTTTAACAGTTGTTAAAATGCTTAGAGACAAAGGTGTAGTTGGAAAATTTGTTGAATTTTACGGTGAAGGATTAAAAAATTTAACTTTAGCAGATAGAGCAACAATTGCTAACATGGCTCCAGAGTAT
>JAPOHS010000178.1 GCA_029979325.1 Pseudomonadota bacterium
GTGCCTGGTGCCTTAAGGAACGACCTGCTGCCCCTATAGAAACCTTTGTTCGATTCCAGGTTGGCTTCTTGTCCCCTGAAGACTCAAACTCATTGTAAAATCAAAGATTTTTATAGATTTCCATGAATTTGTATGATTAGTCATCGACTTTCTTAGATTTCCATGGCTTTCATAGATCTCGGAGCATGAATGCTTAAGGACTTGGCACGACGGTCAAGGCTCGACCTGCTGCCCCAATAAAAAGCTTTGCTCGATTCCAGGCTGGCTTCCTGTCATTTGAGGACTGCCATTGTATTTCACAGATTTTCTTAGCTTTTCTATGATTTTCTTAGATTTTCATGGATTGTTGAGCTGCTGGGCTTGCTGGGTTTGCTAGGCTTGCTGGAAGGTTTGGTTTCTTGGTTTTGTTGGAAGGAGGCTTGGTCAACGTGCTCCGACACGCTCGACGCTCAGGAGAGGTCGGCGGATTAATTGCATTTCTTGCTATCTAATTGCATTTTCTTTGAAGTCGTATTTTGTATTACTAGCGACATTAATAATGGCCGTCAATTAACCGAATAACTGGCTCAATTAACCGAATAATTGGTTGGGGGAG
>JAPOHS010000179.1 GCA_029979325.1 Pseudomonadota bacterium
AACTGAATTTTCAAAATATGTATTCTCCCATTTCTGTAAAGTAAGTGGACCTCCTACTTCAGTAATACCATAACAATTTAAAATTCTTACTCCAAATTTATTTTCAAAATTTTCTCTTGTTTCATCATGAAGATAATTTGCTGTTGAAATAATTTGGATATTCTTTAAACTCATTAAAAAATACTTTTTCAAAATTTTTTAAGTTTGTTCTATTTATAGAAGGATAATATATTGGTTGGATTGTTTTCTCTTTTAAAAGACTTTCATCAAACCATTGATTAAAGCTAATAAAAACTTTTTTCTTTGGAGAAACATCAGTATATAAAAAAGACGTTACAACACTTTTCAAACTTTCATCAAAATCAGATATAATTACGGAGTCAAAATTTACATTTCCAATAGTATATTTCTTGTTTAACTTTTCTAATTGTTTTTCTTTATCAATGAGATCTGAGTTTTCTACTCTTTTAATTTCATCATCTAAATTTTGTTTTCTAACTTTATAATTCGTAATTTTTTCGATTTGAGCAGTTAGTTTTGTGGGTTCTGTGTCATATATAAAATGTTTACTAATCTTTAACTTTGATTGTTTT
>JAPOHS010000017.1 GCA_029979325.1 Pseudomonadota bacterium
ACCAACTTATTTGTTTGATCACTTATCTTGTCAACACGCTGTTGAGATTCTTGAGCCAATAATGTCCTTTCTGTTTGAGCGGTAAGAATTTGGCTCAAAGTTTCAGCAGGAACCATCATTGGAATGGATACTAGTAAAAGACTACCTATAATCAGTTTGGTAGTAATTTTATGTTTGTTCATAAAAACATTCCCCAAATGGTTTATTTTGAAGTCTTGGGTACACGTCCCAAGGAAGAATTGATGATAGCATAATCAAAAAATACTCCAAAGACTAATGACAAAAATATTACTAAAAAAAACCTTGTAATTTTATTCGATATATATTTTTAGATATATCGATATGAGCACAGTCTGAAATTTACCTAATCATGACTATTATTCACCAAGAAACTATAATAAATGTTGACAAAAAGTCTGACTTCGATGAATATTTGCGAATGCAAAAGATGAACAAGAATAAAGTTTTAATAACCAAACAAGGGTCAGATGAGATTTTACTGAACCTGCTGCTAATTTGTCACCAAGGGGCAAGATAGGTTTTTTTACTTTAAAAGAATATTTGAGGCCCCGCAAAAAAGCGGGGTTTTTTTTATAAATCAATAAAAGGGAGTACAACTGATGCAAATTTATTATGACAGTGATGCTGATCAGAATATCGTTAAAGGGATGGAGATAGTCATCATTGGTTATGGATCGCAAGGGCATGCTCATGCAAACAATCTTAAAGATTCAGGCGCCAATGTTACGGTTGCACTTAGAAAAGAATCTGGATCATGGGCAAAAGCTGAAGCCGCTGGTTTTGATGTCAAAGAGGTAGGCGAAGCTGTACCCAATGCAGATCTTGTCATGATGCTTATTCCGGATGAGAAACAATCGGCAATGTATGAAAATCATCTAAAAGACAATTTAAAAGATGGAGCAGTCTTGGCATTTGCTCATGGATTTAACATTCATTTTGAAATGATCATTCCTAGAGATGATTTAGATGTAATTATGGTCGCACCAAAAGGCCCAGGTCATACTGTTCGTTCACAGTATGAATCAGGAGCTGGGGTGCCTTGCTTATTGGCTGTGCATAGGAATGTCTCTGGAAATGCAAAAGATGTTGGGCTTTCATATGCATCTATGATTGGTTCTGGTCGAGCTGGAATCATCGAAACAAATTTTAAAGATGAAACTGAAACAGATCTATTTGGAGAACAAGCAGTCCTTTGTGGAGGTTTAACGTCACTTATCCAAACTGGTTATGAAGTTTTGGTAGAAAATGGTTATCCACCAGAAATGGCATATTTTGAATGTCTACACGAAGTAAAATTGATCGTTGACCTCATCTATGAGGGCGGTCTTCAGAATATGAGATATAGTATTTCTAATACTGCAGAGTATGGAGATTATGTGACAGGACCAAAGATTGTGAATGAAAACACAAAGGAAACGATGCAGAAGATATTGACTGAGATTCAGTCTGGAGAATTCGCCAAAGATTTTATGAATGACTGTAACTCCGGTGGTGAGAAAATGAGCGAATATAGAAAAAACTCCTCAGAACATTCAATTGAGTCAGTGGGCGAAGAGCTTCGCTCAATGATGCCTTGGATATCTGCGAATAAAATTGTTGATAAAGCCAAAAACTAATCATGAAAGATTCTAGAGAAATCATTATATTTGATACCACTTTGAGAGACGGTGAGCAAGCCCCTGGCTGCAGCATGACAATTGGTGAAAAGTTAAAAATTGCTCATGCACTTAAAGAGCTAAATGTCGATGTAATCGAGGCTGGTTTTGCAGCTGCATCACCAGGTGATTACGAAGCAGTGAATGCAATTGCCTCGGAGATTGATGGACCAACTATATGCTCACTTGCAAGATGCAATGAAAGCGACATAGAAAAAGCATATGAAGCACTTAAAGTTAATAAAAATAGAAGAATTCATGTTTTTGTCGCTACCAGTGAAATACATCTCAAGCACAAACTAAATATGGCTAAAGACGAAGTGCTTAAAGCGGCTTATGAAGGCGTTAAAATGGCAAAGTCATTTTGTGAAAATGTTGAATTTTCGCCCGAGGATGCTTCAAGAACTGACCATGGTTTTCTTGCAGAAGTGGTCAATGCTGCAATCGAAGCAGGAGCCACAACAATTAATGTTCCTGACACAGTTGGTTACACAATCCCTTATGAATTTGGTGAATTATTTAAACACTTGATTTCAAATTGCACCAATGCAGAGAATGTCGTATTCAGTGTTCACTGTCACGATGATCTTGGTCTTTCAGTTGCAAACAGTTTAGCGGCCGTTGAGTCTGGAGCAAGACAAATTGAATGCACGATCAATGGCATTGGAGAAAGAGCTGGAAATACCTCACTTGAAGAAGTGTGCATGGCAATTAGAACAAGGGAAGAGTATTTTGATTTTAAAACATCAATAGATTCAACGAAATTATACCCCACAAGTAGATTGGTTTCCTCTATCACGGGGATGCATGTCCCTAGAAACAAAGCAATTGTTGGCGATAACGCATTTGCTCATGAAGCTGGCATCCATCAACATGGAATGCTGAGAGATTCCTCTACTTATGAAATTATGAAGCCTCAAGATGTTGGTATTGCTAGATCAAATCTCGTTCTTGGTAAGCATAGCGGCAGACATGCTTTTTTGGACAGAATCAACGATTTGGGGTTTAAACTCGAAAAGGATGAGATTGATCCAGCATTTCGAGAATTCAAGAAATTGGCTGACAAAAAGAAGGAGATTTTTGATACAGACATAGAGGCAATTGTTTTAAATGCAGATATTGCAAATATGAGTCGATGGTCTCTGGAAAATCTTGAAACAAATACTGGTTCCTCATGGGGCTCAACTGCATCATTAAAATTGGTAGATTCAGGAGAAAATATCATTGAAAGAGACAATAAGGACAATCCAGCCAGTGGACCGATTGAAGCCGTTTTTAATATAATCAGTGATATCACGGGATATCAACTAGAATTGACTAACTTTGAGATTCATAGTGTTAGCGTTGGTGATGATGCCCAAGGTGAAGTCACTGTCACAGTCAGCTATGATGGACAGAATTATAGAGGGCATGGCATCAGTACTGATATCATTGAGTCTGGTGCTTTGGCTTATCTTGAGGTCATTAACCGAATAGAAAGAAATCAAGCAAAACATTAGGAGAGATTATGCCACTCAAGCCAACAAAAAATATTTGGTTTAACAATGATTTAGTACCTTGGGAGTCTGCTCAAATTCATGTTCTGAGCTATGCATTGCACTATGGCTCTGCTGTTTTTGAAGGTATAAGAGCTTATTCTACAAATGATGGCTCAAAAATTTTCAGATTGAATGAACATATAAGGAGACTCTTTAATTCAGCAAAGATCTATCGCATGAATATTGCTTATAGCGAAACTGAAATCATCGAAGCTTGCAGGAAAATTGTTTCGGTGAATGATTTACATAGCGGTGCTTATATCAGACCCATAGCTTTCAGAGGATACAATGACCTTGGTCTACATGCATCGATGGATGATGACATCGAAATGGTTGTGGCTGCTTGGGAATGGGGTACTTATCTAGGGACAGATGCTCTTGAGAATGGAGTAGATGTTTGTATTTCGTCATGGAATAGGAATGCACCCAATACAATACCCGTTATGGCAAAAGCATCTGGAAATTATTTATCAGGGACATTGGTAGCAATAGAAGCAAAAGAAAACGGATACGATGAGGGCATCTGCCTTGACTCAGACGGATTTGTCAGTGAAGGAGCAGGCGAAAATATCTTTATGGTGAAAAATGGTTCTCTGATAACCCCTCCTCTGAGTTCATCAATTTTAGATGGGATTACAAGAGATTCAGTTATGAAAATTGCAAATGATTTAAATATCGACTGCATTGAGAGAAAGATCACAAGGGAAGAGCTTTATCTTGCCGATGAATTATTTTTCACCGGTACTGCAGCAGAAATTACCCCAATCAGAAGTGTCGATAGAATCCAGATTGGTGAAGGCAAAAGAGGTGCAATCACTGAGAGCATTCAAAATGTATTTTTTGGTTTGTTCAATGGTGAATCGGATGATAAATGGGATTGGTTGACTTCCGTTGAATAAATCTCCAAAAACTTTATTTGAAAAGATCTGGCAGGATCATTTGGTTGTTGAGGAGACCAAAGAGACGCCTGCAATACTCTATATTGATCTCCACCTCATTCACGAAGTCACGACACCCCAGGCTTTCCAGTCTCTGAGAGATCAAGGTTTGTCAGTGAGGGATCCCAATAAAGTCTTGGCCACTATGGATCACTCCACTCCAACTCTTCCTGTAAATAGCATAGCTGATCTTGATATCGTTGCTGAAAAAGGACCTGCTGACCAAATCAGAGACATGATCAAGAATTGTGATGAGTTTGGAATTGAGCTCCATGGATTTGGCTCAGATAAGAGAGGTATCGTCCATGTGATTGGTCCTGAACTTGGTGCCACGCAACCGGGGAAAACCATTGTATGTGGAGACAGCCATACCAGTACGCATGGTGCATTTGGAGCGCTAGCATTTGGTATAGGTACAACAGAGGTTGGGCATGTTTTGGCATCTCAATGTCTTCTTCAGCGAAAACCCAGGACATTTGCTGTGAATATGACGGGCGCGCTCAAATCAGGTGTGTCTGCAAAGGACATCATTCTAAAGATTATTCAAAAAGTTGGAGTCGATGGTGGTGTTGGGCATGTTATTGAATATAGAGGTTCAACAGCAAGCCTTCTTTCTTTAGAAGAAAGGATGACCATTTGCAATATGAGCATTGAAGCTGGTGCAAGAGCAGGAATGTTTGCTCCTGATGACAAAACTTTCGACTACTTGATCGATAAACCAATGTCGCCAAAAGGATTAGATTGGGAAGAAGCGATGCAGAAATGGTCTAGATTGGTTACCGATGATAATGCTGAGTTTGATAAAGAAGTAAGCATTGATGTTGATCAATTATCGCCGATGGTCACCTATGGAACAAATCCAGGAATGGCAATGCAAATTGATGATACCGTACCAGAATCAAATGGTGATCTTGGTTATAAACAGTCTCTGAATTATATGCAGATTGAAGCCGGCAAGCCCATTATTGGAAAAGAGATTGATGTAGTTTTCATAGGAAGTTGCACAAACTCAAGAATATCTGATCTTCAAGATGCGGCTGAAATTCTCAAGGGCAGAAAAGTTTCAAATGGAATAAGGGCATTGGTTGTGCCGGGATCTCAGGCTGTAAAGAAAGAAGCAGAAAGTTTAGGGCTCGATAAAATTTTTGAATCAGCAGGAGCAGAATGGCGTGAATCAGGATGCTCGATGTGTCTTGGAATGAATGGTGATACTGTTGGAAATGGGCAATTGGCCGTCAGCACCAGTAATCGAAATTTTGAAGGGCGACAAGGGAAAGGAGCTAGGACAATTCTTGCAAGTCCAAAAACAGCTGCTGCATCAGCAATTGCAGGATCTGTAGAAGACCCAAGAAAATACAGTTAAGGTTATGGAAAAGATTATTGAATTTAGTTCTAAAACTGTTGTCTTGGCAGTGAATGATATTGATACTGATCAAATTATCCCTGCCAGATTTCTAACAGTTACAACAAAAGATGGACTTGGTGATGGGTTATTCGCAGATTGGAGATTTGATGAGGATGGAAATAAAGTTGAACAGTTTCCATTGAATCAGAAAAAATCAGACGGATGTTCTGTTTTAATTTCCGGCAGTAATTTTGGTTGCGGATCATCACGTGAACATGCCCCTTGGGCACTGGTTGACTATGGGTTTAAGGCAATTATATCGACCTCATTTGCAGATATTTTCAAGAACAATGCACTAAAGAATGGTCTATTGCCTCTCACGGTTTCTGAAGAGTTTCATGCAATGTTGACTGATAATGAAGGGATTGAAGTGACTGTCAGTCTCGAAAAAATGATCATTCAGGCCTCTAATGGAATGACCGAAGGATTCGATCTTGAGCCTTTTTCAAGATATTGCTTAATGAATGGTATAGATCAGCTAGGATTCATCATGAATCACGAAGATCAAATTAATGCATTCGAAAAGAAAGGACAATAAATGAAAGCAGAAATTACCGTATTGGCTGGAGATGGTATTGGGCCTGAGATTACAGAGCACGCTTTAAATATACTGAATGCAATTGAACAGAAATATGGGCATGAATTTACTTTGCATGATGCATTATTTGGAGGCATTGCAATTGATGAAACTGGCGATCCATACCCAAAAGAAACAAGAGACCTCTGTAAAAAATCTGACGCAGTTCTTTTGGGCGCTGTAGGCGGTCCGAAATGGAGCGATCCCAAAGCAAAAACAAGACCTGAAAAAGGACTGCTTGATATGAGATCAGATCTAGGGGTTTATGCAAACTTAAGACAAATAAAAACTTATCCCCAGTTGATAGATAATTCACCAATAGAAAATGCAAAACTGAGAGACATTGATATTTTATTTGTACGAGAATTGATAGGCGGTATTTATTTCGGAGAAAAAGAGAAGACTGAAGACTACGCTAAAGATGTATGTGAATATTCTGCATCAGAGATAGAGCGAATCGTCAAAGTTGCAGCAGATTTGTCAATGAAGAGAAACAACAAGCTTACATCTGTTGATAAAGCGAACGTAATGGCCACATCACAACTCTGGAGATCTGTAACAACCGCTTTGATAGAAAATGAATATCCTGAGATAGAAATTGAACACCTTCTTGTTGATGCTGCCACTATGCACCTCCTCTCTCGTCCAGCTGATTTTGATGTGATTGTTGCTGAAAATCTATTTGGCGACATTCTTACAGATGAGGCATCTATGCTGACAGGGTCTATAGGCATGATTCCATCTGCCTCGCTTGGAGATAATAACTTTGGTGTATATGAGCCTATTCATGGCTCAGCTCCTGATATACAAGGCAAAGGGCTTGCAAACCCAAGTGGGATGATCCTTTCTGTGGCAATGATGTTGAAGCATTCACTCAATCTAATTGAAGAGTCAAATGATATTGAGAATGCTGTTGAAGAGGTTCTCAATGATGGGATTTTTACAGCTGATTTATCATCTCATGATTATGTTTCAACTGACGAAATGGGCAATGCCATACTTTCAAAAATAATTTAATTACTTGTTAATTTCTTCTTGTATTCAATCATTTAATACCTATAATGTCATTCTGTACTAACACATTAGTACATTAAAACATAGGTAAAAAGATGAAAATAGAAAGAGTTTTAACTGAGAAAGAAGAAAAGCTTGCTGAAGAGCGATTCTATGAAGCAATAATGTCATTGAATGATGTGGATGAATATCGCTCATTCTTCAATGATATTTTTACACCCGCAGAATTTGAATCCATTAAAGACAGATGGAGTGTGGCTGAACTTCTGGATAAGGGATACACATATAGAGAAATAAAGACAATGACGGGAGTGAGCCTGACAACTATCGGCAGGGTTGCAAGGTTTCTATTTGATGGAGCAAATGGCTATAAGGTGGCATTGGAGAGAATAAAAATAAATGAACGAAAGAATTAAAATTGCAATTCAGAAATCTGGCCGGTTGACAGAGCACAGCATCACCCTACTCCAGAAATGTGGGCTGATCATCAGTCATACCAAAGACCGCCTGATAGGATATGGCGAAAATATGCCATTTGATATCATGTTTGTCAGGGATGATGATATCCCTGGATTGATTCAGGAAAACCTTTGTGAAATCGGCATAGTTGGAGCAAACGTTGCAAGAGAGAAACAACTCTCATATGAATTGAGTCAATCATCCTCTAACTTTGACCTTGAGTCATCGCTTGATTTTGGACACTGCAAGCTTTCATTTGCATATCCTGAATCCTCAAGCATTGGATCTGTAAATGACCTTGATGAAAAAACAATTGCAACGAGTTATCCGTTTACAGTAAAAAATTACTTTGCAGAGAATGGAATTAATGCACATGTTACTGAATTTTCAGGTGCTGTTGAGTTGGCGCCAAGCCTGGGTAAGGCGGATGCCATTTGTGATCTTGTATCAACAGGCAATACCCTAAGAGCTCATAATCTAGTGCCAGGAGAGACAGTCTTGGAGAGTGTTGCAACTGTGCTTAAGTCAAAATCAGAGCAGTCAGAATTTAAAAGCATGTGGATTGAGAAAATCATTGAAAGAATCAATGGTGTTCTCCAAGTGAATGAGAGCAAATACATCATGATGCATGCGCCTAAAAATGCGATTAATGAGATCACAAAGCTTCTTCCTGGTACCGAATCACCGACTGTCATTCCTTTGGATGGTGTGGATGATACAGTTGCGGTTCATGTTGTTTGCAAAGAGACGGTCTTTTGGGAAACATTGGAGCAGCTGAAGGAAGTGGGAGCATCATCTATATTGGTAGTGCCAGTAGAAAAAATGTTGATGTAATGACTATGAAGCTCAATATCATAAAATGGAATGACCTGACTGAAGATGAAAAAATAACATCCATTCAGAGACCCAATCTCCAGAGTATAGAGGACCAAGATTCTACTATCATTGGGATTTTTAAGGATGTAGCAGCTGACGGTGATGAAGCTCTAAAAAGATTCACGAGTATTTACGATGAGGTCAAGATAGATGATTTTTTGATGAGTAATAAGGAGATTGAATCTGCATTTAATACGGTATCAAGAGAGTTAATTCAATCGATTGAAAATGCAATTGAAAACGTAAAAAAATTCCATCAAGAAAACTTTCAAAGTGATTTAAATCCGATAGAAGTAAAACCCGGTGTAAATTGTCAAATAATAAAAAGACCCATCGAAAAGGTAGGACTCTATATACCTGCAGGGAATAATCCACTCCCTTCCACCGCAATCATGCTTGGTGTCCCGTCTTCACTGGCTAGAAACAAGGAATCTGTGATTGTTTCACCACCAAATGATTCAGGTCTTGTCAATGATGCAGTCACGGTTGCAGCAAAGTTAAGTGGGATTGATAAGATTTTCAAAGTGGGAGGCGCACAATCGATTGCAGCCTTGGCATTGGGAACAGAATCGATTCCCCAAGTGGATAAAATATTCGGCCCAGGAAACAGTTGGGTAACCAGAGCGAAACAAATCATTTCCTCATTGAATCTTCCCGTTTCAATTGATATGCCTGCAGGACCGACTGAGGTAATGATCATTTCAGACGGCAATACCAACCCAGAATTTATCGCCTATGATTTGCTTTCACAAGCTGAGCATGGAATTGATTCTCAGGTAATTTTAATTTCCCAGAATGATTCATTTCTCAAAGATGTTGCAATGGAGATCGATAGTGCAATGGCAAAAATCAGCACTCGTGAAATTGCAGAAGTATCAATGAGAAATTCCATGCTGATACTCACTGACAATATCGAAGAAGCATTGAATATCTCAAATGACTATGCGCCTGAGCACCTAATCATCAATTGTGATAATGCAGCAGATCTTCTTCCAAGAATAAACTCTGCAGGCTCTATATTCCTTGGTGAGTGGAGCCCCGAATCAGCGGGAGACTATTGCAGTGGCACAAATCATGTTTTACCCACAGCAGGTTTTGCTAGATCCTATAGCGGTTTGTCTGTGGATAGCTTTTGTAAGTCAATATCTGTGCAAAGCTTATCCAAAGAGGGATTGGAATCAATTGGAGATGACATAATCAACCTAGCAATGGCTGAGGGACTTCAAGCGCATGCAAAAGCCGTAGAAGTGAGGATTAAGAAATGAAAATCAAAGACTTGATTCGTCCTGAGGTATTAAATTTAAGACCATATATCCCAGCCACCAAAGTTTTGGATAAAGTCAGATTGAATGCAAATGAAAGTCCATATTCCGTGACTCAGTCTGCATCTAAAGATTCATTGAATCTATACCCAGATGCGAGACCCGATGAAATCAGAAACACGGTGGCAAGATACCTCGACATATCAAGTGATAATATAGTCATCACCAGAGGAAGCACAGAGGCCATTGACGTTGCGATCCGAACATTTTGCATTCCAAATAAGGATGGAATATTGGTATTTCCTCCTACATTTGAGATGTATAAATTTTACGCTGAAGTTCAGGGAATTGAGATGCATACAATCCTCCTTGATCAAGACAATAATTATTCTCTGGATTTAAAGACCTTGGAAACATTTGATCCAAGTAAAGCCAAGCTGACATTTATTTGCTCTCCTTCAAATCCACTCGGACACAAGTTCAGCAAAGAATCCATTTATCGTGTATGCGAATATTTTTCAGATTCTGGTCTTGTAGTTCTGGACGGCGCATATGTTGAGTTTGACAGTGATGAAATCTATCAAGAGATTTTGTCTAAATTTGACAATGTTATTATTCTCAGAACTTTATCTAAGGCATTTGGCCTGGCTGGTGTGAGATGTGGAGCTTTAATCTCTAGCAATGAAATTTGTCAATATATTGAGAGAGTGATACCACCCTACTCGTTCAGCACCCCTGCTGTGAATGCGGTCATTGAAAGTCTTTCTGAAGAAGGGATTAAGATATCAAAAAGAAACATAGAAACGATCATTGAAGACAGAAAATGGCTCGAGAAAGAATTGGAGTCACTGGATGAAGTCATAGAGGTTTTCCCATCATATACAAACTTTCTACTTGTTAAAGTCAACGATGCCAAAGCATTTTGTAAAAAGTCTCAAGATTTAGGATTTTTATTAAGAGACGTCAGCTATCAACCATTGCTTGAAAGTTGTGTAAGAATCACTGTCGGTACGACTGAACAAAATCAAAAATTAATTAGGGGACTAAAATAATGAATGAACTGCCTTTAAAAGTTCTCTTTATCGATAGAGATGGAACGATTATTTATGAGCCAGATGATTTTCAAGTTGATGATTTGAAAAAAGTAAAGTTTGTACCCAATGTCATTCGTGTACTCAATGAATTAAGCAATGAAGGGTATGAGCTGGTCATGGTTAGCAATCAAGATGGGTTGGGAACTGAATCATTTCCAGAAGAGCAATTCGAGTTATGTCAGAATTTTATGCTCAATACCCTATATTCCGAAGGAGTGATTTTCAGAGAAATATTTATTTGCCCACATTTTGAGACTGACAACTGTGACTGCAGAAAACCTAAGATTGGTCTGTTATCAGAGTTTTTAACACACAACAATATTGATACATCAAGATCATATGTCATTGGAGATCGAGACACCGATATAGAGCTGGCTAATAAGATTAAACTTCCTGGAATAAAAATTGATCCACACAATGAGGATGCTTGGATAAAAATAAAAGAAGACATCCTAAGTTCTGATAGCAAAGCGACCGTCACCAGAAAAACCAATGAGACCAGCATTACATCAAATGTAGACCTCTCATCGGATCGTGTAATTGATATAAAAACAGGCATTGGCTTTTATGATCACATGTTGGAGCAACTCGCTAAACATTCAGGTATTTCTGTTCAAATAAAGTGTGAAGGCGACCTACACATAGATGAACATCATACCGTTGAAGATGTGGCAATCACACTAGGAGACGCACTTAGGCGTGCATTGAGTTCGAAGGCAGGAATAGAAAGATATGGATTTACACTCCCGATGGATGATGCCCTGTGTACGGTTTCAATGGATTTATCAGGAAGACCATATTTTAAATTCGACGGAGAATTCAAGAGAGAGATTATTGGTGAGTTACCAACGGAACTCATTGCTCATTTTTTCTATACACTCAGTCAAAACTTAAAAGCAAATATTCATATCAGTGTGACTGGAGACGATGATCACCATAAAGCAGAATCGTGTTTTAAGTGCTTTGGAAGAGCTTTTTCGCAAGCAATAAAGAAATCCTCAAAATCTGGCGTGCCATCAACCAAGGGCTCACTTTAATCGTGAAAAATAAAGTTGCCATCATTGATTCAATTGGTTCCAACATGGCTTCTTTGATATTTGCATTAAAGAGGATTGATCTAAATGTTAAAGTCACAAGTGACATCGCATCGATAAAACAAGCCAGTCACATCATCTTACCTGGGGTTGGGGCTGCAAAGAATGCGATGATGCGATTGAGACAGAAAGATTTGATAAATGAAATATCAAATTTATCACAGCCCACTCTGGGCATCTGTTTGGGCATGCAATTATTTATGGATGCGTCATCGGAAGACGATACAGAATGTTTGGGAATCATTGCTAATTCATGCAGACCTTTTGAAAATCAAAAAGATTACCCAGTGCCACATATGGGGTGGAATAAAGTTCATTTTAATACTGATTCAAAACTAACAAAGAATCTCAATGATGGAGAATATTATTATTTTGTTCACTCATATTACGTTCCAATCTGCGATGAAACGATTGGCGTTTCAAGATATCCAATTGATTTTTCTGCTGTGATCGAAAGAAATAACTTTTATGGCACGCAGTTTCATCCTGAGAAATCTGGCATACCAGGTGAAAAAATATTAGAGAACTTTGTAAATTTATGAGCATGAACTTAATACCAGCCATTGATTTACTTGACCAGAAATGTGTCAGGCTGCTTAAAGGTGATTTTGATCAGGTAACTTTTTATGAAAAAGATCCACTACAATTAGCCACCCATTATGAATCTCTCGGTTGCAAACATTTACACTTGGTCGATTTGAACGGAACAAGAGACGGAGTCAGCAAAAACAAGTCAATCATTGATTCAATCATTTCCCAAACAAATCTCAAGGTTCAAATGGGCGGAGGAATTCGATCGCTAGAATCAATAAATTACTGGCTGAATTCGAATTTAAATAAAGTTGTAATTGGAAGTTATGCCATTGAAGAGACTGAACATTTTATTTCATCGCTTAGTCCTGGAATGCGTTCTAAAATAATTATTGCATTGGACGTTCTGATTCGTGATGGTGAGCCTTCCATCCGTATACATGGTTGGCAGAAGGATTCAAAAATGAGTCTCATACCAACCATGAGCTTATTTATAGACAATGGATTTAGAGATTTCTTAATCACTGATATCAGTAAGGATGGAACGCTTCAAGGACCAAACATCGATCTATATGATGAAATCAATACTCAATTCAATCAGATTAATATCATTGCTTCTGGTGGAGTCAGCATCTTCGATGATCTCATTAAATTGGATAAAATATCACTGTCATCAGTGGTGGTTGGGAAATCGTTGCTTGAAAATAAAATAACGGAACAAGAGGTAGTGCAATTCTTACAAAGAGGATAATTCCATGCTTGGACGTAAAGGACGGCCAAGTGGTCAAAGGTGTCCAATTCAGGAACCATAAAGTTGTAGGAGATATATTACAATTAGCACAGAGGTACTCAAGCGAGGGGGCTGATGAGCTTGTTTTTTACGACATCACTGCAAGTCCCGAAGGCAGGTCTGTCGATAGGTCATGGGTGAATCGCGTCGCTGAGAAGATTAATATTCCGTTTTGTGTGGCAGGAGGAATCAGATCCATCAGAGATGCAGAAGAAGTTTTAAATTATGGAGCAGATAAAATATCGATCAATACACCTGCTATAAACAATCCAGATCTAATCGATGAACTGGCTAGAAGGTTTGGCACTCAATGCATCGTGATCGGGATTGATAGTTTTCAAGATGAAAATAACTACAAAGTTTTTAGCAATACCGGTGATCCAAGCAAAACAAGTGAAACTGGTCGATTCGTCAATGATTGGATTAAAGAAGTTCAAGAAAGAGGAGCTGGTGAAATTGTTTTAAATTGCATGAATCAAGACGGCGTAAGACATGGTTACGACATTGAACAATTGAAAAAGATGAGATTGATTACACACATTCCCTTGATTGCATCAGGGGGTGCAGGAGAAATGAATCATTTTAAGGACGTTTTTCATATATCAGATGTGAGCGGAGCACTAGCAGCCTCTGTTTTTCATAAAAGCATTCTGAAAATTTATGAGTTAAAGAAATATTTAAAAGAGAACGACATAGAGGTTAGATTATGACGGCTAAAGAGAGAAACTTTATTGATGAGTTAGAGAGAGTAATCAAAGATAGAGCAGAATCCACTGATTCTAATAAGAGCTATACTCGAGATCTTTTGGCATCTGGTAGAGATAAAATCGCTAAAAAAGTAATTGAAGAAAGCGGAGAGCTGGCTGTGGCATACTTAAACAATGAGGTAAATAAAGATGAAATCATTTGGGAAAGTGCCGATCTTCTTTATCACATGATGGTTTTGCTTCATTCAGTAGATGTATCAATGAACGATGTTTCAATTGAGCTTAAAAAAAGAAATAAGTCAAAATAAATAATGGTCAGTAATTCTCAAATTGAAACTTTTAATAAGAAAGGATTTCTAGTCATAAATTTTTTTCATTCAGATATTATGAAAAAAATACTTGATGAAGTGAATCGCCTAGATGTTTTGGATCCAATAGAAAACGGACCAATGAAATACTATGAGAAGTCCCAGATAGATAAAGATGAAATGCTTCTGATCAGAATTGAAAAGTTTATTGAAACCAGCCCTGTATTGAAATCTGTAGTCTATGATCAGGCAATGATAGAAATCATTTCTACCCTACTCGCAGACCACCCCACTCTTCTCAAAGAAAAAATTAATTACAAGCCACATGGATCACCGCCTGATCATTTACATCAGGATTCTCAGGCAGGATGGGATAAATATGGCTCAGAGTTTATTTCAGCCTTAATTGCTGTGGAAGATAGCAATACAACAAACGCATGTGTTGAATTTGATGTCTCTGGACAGTACATAGATAAACTAGCAGGCCCATTATGGGAGCCATTGAATCCAGATTATTTGGAAGACCTTGATTTGCAGCCTATTGAAACAAAGAGCGGTGATATTATTCTCTTTAACAGTTATGTCCCTCATGGATCTGATGGGAATAAGTCAGCTGATAGAAGATGCAATATTTACATCACATATAATAGAAAGACGGATGGAGATCATAGAGAGCAATATTTTAGTGAAAAAAGGAAAAGCTACCCGCCCAATAATGAAAGAGATCCTGATAAAGACTATTCATTCAAGGTTTAGATATCGATCAATTTGTCAGGGTTCATGATATTTTTTGGATCCAATGTTTTTTTAATCTTTTTCATTAAATCTACTTTTGTCGGATCAGAAAACTTGATCAAATCATCTTTCAGCTTAGATCCAATACCATGCTCAGCACTGAAAGAGCCACCAAGTAATTCAGTATTTTCATGAACGACAGAATTGATTTCTTTTGCAAACCTCATGAAATCGTCTCCATTCATGTCTTCAGGCTGTTTTTTTGTAAAATGAAGGTTTCCATCACCAAGATGACCGAATGTATACACAATAGATTTTCCAGCAACTTTTTCCATCGCTGGGATTGTTGTCTCTAGAAATTCAGGAATTTTCTTAATGGGCAGTGAAATATCATGATGCACACCTCTTCCTGACAATTTCTCTGCTTCAGAGATGCTGTGCCTGACAAGCCAAAAATCGTTTCTTTCTTTTTCATTTTTAGCTATTAATGCATTCGTAATAAGGTCTTCTGATAATTGTCTTTCGAGGAATTCTGATAAAGATTCCTCACTGTGATTGATGACCTCAAAAATGACCTGCCATGAATCTTCATGCCCTAATGGCAGCTTTATGTGACTCATTAAATCATTTATTGCAACTAAACATGACTGACTGATGAACTCGAAAGCAGTGACATTGTCTCCAAATCTTTTTTTTGTTTCCTTAAGAAGATTGATTGCATCACTAACATTCTTTAATGAAACCATTGATGAGATCTCTTTTTTGGGACTGGATGAGAGCCTCAAACTCACTTTTGTTATAACACCCAAGGTGCCCTCTGCGCCGATAAAAAGTTGCTTTAAGTCATACCCGGTATTGTTCTTTCTCAGTGATTTTAAATCAGTAAATATTGATCCATCAGGCAGAACAGCTTCAATGCCCATCACTTGATCTCTCGCCATACCATACTTAAGCACATTAACCCCCCCAGCATTTGTGGAAACATTTCCACCGATCTGGCATGTGCCCTCTGCGCTTAAACTCAATGGAAACAGAAGACCATGATCTTCAGCAGTATTTTGAATGTTCTGAAGAATACAGCCGCTCTCGACAATGATCGACTGATTGAATGAATCAACTTCTAACACTTTATTCATTTTTGAAGTATTGATTACAATTTCGAGTCTTTCATTTGATGAGTTTGGAACATTGGCTCCACATAAGCTCGTATTACCTCCTTGGCTGACAATTTTTATGTCATTTTGATGACAGTAACGGACAATCTTTTGAACATCATCAGTATTTTCTGGAAACAGAATCAGAGGTGTCGATCCTTTAATTTGTCCTCTCCAATCCTCTAAAAATGGATGGATTTCTTCTTCACGATCAAGAGCATTTGGATCACCCACTATCTGTTTAAGGTTATCTATGTGTTTTGTCATATGAGAGCTATACGCGTGAGGACAATGACCAGATTGAGATAAATAAAGATGCAATAATTGGCCCGACGATAAACCCTGTTATTCCAAAAATTGAAATCCCCCCTATTGTTGTCAATAAAATCAGATAGTCGGGTATTTTTGTTTCTTTGCCAATAAGAATTGGTCGCAGAAGATTATCAATCATTCCTATGATAAATATCCCAGAGAAAATCAATAATGAGGCCTCGATGAGTTGACCATTTGCAAATAAGACCAGAGCAATGGGCAGCCATACAAGTATCGTTCCTACAGCAGGTATGATACTTAATAGTGCCATCACAGCACCCCAAATTAATGCTCCTTCAATACCAAGTAGAAACAGCGTGACATACCCAAGAAAACCCTGTGCAAGAGCAACAATAATGGTCCCTTTAATTGTCGCTCGAGTTGTCTTCTGAAATTCATTTAGAAGATAGCTTTCATCTTCATTCTTCATAGGAAATGCATCCATGCAATGCTTTAATATTTTCTCACCATCTTTTAAGAAGAAGAAAGTCAGATATATAAAAAGGAATAACGAAATAAAAAAGTTAATTACATTCGCCGATATTGTAGAGACTGATTCGTAAAATACTTTTGAAGCCGTGAGTAAAAAATCGTCAGCTTTTTCAGTCAGTTGAGCAATGCTCAAACCAGTCCAAGCAAGCAGATCATTAATGAATGATTCATTTGGAATCATTTCTACATAACGCTCAAGACTATAATCATCAAAAGAATTTATAAAATTGATGAGTTCATTTGCTATCAAGCCCATTATTCCAATGGAGGGGATAATGACTAGCAGTAAAATTAATATCAATGATAGTATGCTCGATAGTGATTTTTTATTCGTCATCAAAAGAAATTTCTCATACACAGGATAAAAGATTATAGAAACTACGATTGACCATAATATCGGTGCTGCAAAGTTGAAGATTATGCTCACAAAAAGGATTGTGATAAGAGCCAGTAATAAGTAGTAAGCATTTGTACTTTTCATTGCCATTTTTACTTTAAGAAATTAATTTATGATAATCATATCTAAAAATAACCAGATTGGACTAAGCTTTTGAATAATATTGTTGATAACGTGATAAGAGAATTGGAGTTTAAAGCCGGTTTGGTACTCTCGTCTTATGGTATACAGGCCGAAATAAAAGCAGTTCAAAATTATCTCAATGATGAGTCTGTTGAAGACACGCTCAAAGATGCATGCCATATTATTTTTAGAGCACATTTTTTAAGAGAAGCATTAAAAAGGGATGATGCAGAAGATGCCTGTTATAACTTGATGATGTTATGGGATCACTGCACCATAGCGGATGATGAGAACTATAATCAAATTCTGACAGAATCGATTGAAAAATTACTTAAGGTCACCAATAAGAGCATGAAAACGGTCAAAAATAGACATCTCAGAGTGCTTGAATTGAATAAGATGAACTGGTCTATCGATGCAATTTCTGCTGACACTGGTTACTCGAGGCGTCAAATATCAAGGGTCATTAACGGACATACAAAAAATTAATTCTTTTTTTGTCGGGACGGCTGGATTTGAACCAGCGACCACTTGACCCCCAGTCAAGTGCGCTACCAGACTGCGCCACGCCCCGATTTAAATATTGGTTAGTCTAACAAATCAATGATTGATTCAAGCTCAGAACGGATTGCAGAAACAGTACTGCTTTTTGTTTCTTGATCTGATGCCTCATCAGAAAGTTTCTGTTTGGCACCTTTTATTGTGTAACCATTGTTATAGAGTAATTCCTTGATATGCCTAATGAGCATGACATCATGTCTTTGATAATATCTTCTGTTACCTCTTCTTTTAATTGGATTCAGCTGAGAAAACTCTTGCTCCCAATATCTCAAAACATGCGCTTCAACATTGCATAGATTGCTTGCTTCACTGATAGTAAAGTATCTTTTTGAAGGAATCGTAGGAAGTTGTGAATCTTCTCTATTCATTTATTTTTCTATGGATTTAACTTTTTCTTTTAGCTTCTGTCCAGATTTAAAAGTAACTACACGTCTTGCTGTAATTTCCACGTCCTCACCTGTTCTTGGATTTCTGCCAGGTCTTGCGGGTTTATCTTTAAGCTGAAAATTACCAAATCCAGAGACCTTTACTTCTTCACCATTTATAAGGGTTTGTTTAATGGTATCAAATACACTGTCTACAAGTTCCTTGGCTTCTCTTTTGTTCAGTCCAATTTGATTGTTTAAGTCTTCTACAATGTCTGATTTAGTAAGCGTCATTATCTAATAGTTATTTGAAATTCTGTTT
>JAPOHS010000180.1 GCA_029979325.1 Pseudomonadota bacterium
GTGCAGTGCAGTACCTGGGCGTCCCGCTAGGTGCAGGTGATGCGGTCAAGGGCGTGGTCCCACCTGGATGGGATACATAGGGCAAATTAAATCCCTGGGTGGTAAAAAAATCTAAAAAATTGAATCAGGCTCGTTTTCGGCTGTATCGAAACCAAATTTTGCAAGTAAATACTCGTTGGAAAGCTCTCGCCGAGATCTACACAATGCACTCCTTTGCACCGTTCTCCAATCTCAAAATTTCAGCCAAAAATCGTCAACATTTTTTCGCGATTGAATATTGGATTTCCATTTTTTCCATTTTCTTGTCGAATTTTGCATTTTTCTGCGAATTTTTGATGAAATGTTGTCCGGATTTCGCGACAAATTCCAGAAAAGAGTGACGTGTATCGCTTTTTCAATCAAATTTGCGAAAACAAATTCGAAATTTGCCGAAAATTCTGAATTTTGTGAAAATTATTCATTATTTTTTATAATTATTCACTGGTGTCCTTAGTCCTCCCTCAACCTCTAGCGAGCCTCGCTGCTTCCCAGATGATCGCTGGGCAGTGCGCTTCGACGACGCGGCGAACAGGTCTCCATTGGCCTCTAAAT
>JAPOHS010000181.1 GCA_029979325.1 Pseudomonadota bacterium
TATCCATCTGACCCTGAGGTTTTCAAAGTGCCGGGAGCATATGAGTTACCGCTTGCAGTAAAGAATGTTGCAGAAAAGAAGAAACCAAGTGGAATCATTGCTTTGGGTGCAATTGTCAGAGGAGCGACACCACATTTTGATTATATTGCAACAGAGACAGCAGCAGGTCTGACCAAGGTCAGTTTAGAATCGAATATTCCAGTCGGTTTTGGTGTGCTCACATGCGACACAATGGAGCAGGCCATAGAGAGGTCTGGCGAGGGTTCAGGCAATAAAGGAATTGAATCAACTGAGGCCGTTCTTGGAATGATAGAGTTTCTTGCAACTCTATAGAATAGATAATAATCCTATCTTTGCATAGGAAGTGACTATGATAAATCTTAAATCAATCAATGATGAAATCCTTGGCTTTGATAGAGGATCATCAGTATGCATTGGAGTGTTTGATGGTATTCATTTGGGTCATCAATCTTTAATAAATCAGGTGATCGAATTATCGAAAGATAAGGGCATGCAATCTGCGGTAATGACTTTTGAGCCTCATCCTAGAGAATTTTTCCAACCAAATGAAGCCCCATCAAGAATCATTA
>JAPOHS010000182.1 GCA_029979325.1 Pseudomonadota bacterium
AGAATTTAAAGAGGTTAACATAATTTCTTCAATCTCTTTATTGCTCGGCCAAATATCTTTTAGAAAAACATCTTTTCCATTTTTATCTTTTCCAAAAGAATCTTTATATAAATCAAAACTCATATGTCCTGCTAAGGCATAGGCAACGACTAATGGAGGTGATGCTAAATAATTTGCTTTTATATGTGGTGAAATTCTTCCCTCAAAATTTCTATTTCCTGATAAAACTGAAACACCATAAATATTTTCTTTTTGTATAGCTTCAACTATATTTTCTGCTAATGGTCCAGAATTTCCAATACATGTTGTGCATCCATATCCAACCAAATTAAATCCTAATTTATCTAGATAAATATTTAATCCTGCTTTTTCTAAATAGTCTGTAACTACTTGAGATCCAGGAGCTAAAGATGTTTTAACCCATGGTTTTACTTGAAGACCAAGATCTACTGCTTTTTTTGCAAGTAATCCTGCTCCTATAAGTACATTTGGATTAGAAGTATTTGTACACGAAGTGATTGCTGCAATTAAAATCGAACCATCTTTAATTTCAAAATCTGTATTTGAAACTTTTGCTATTGAAAAATC
>JAPOHS010000183.1 GCA_029979325.1 Pseudomonadota bacterium
TTTTAAAAAAAGTCAACAAATTTCGTATTTAAAGACAAACCAGATATAGAAAGTATAATGTTTATAGGGTATTTAAAAAAATATCCAATAAAGAAAGGCTAAACAGCATGAATAAAGATCAATTAGCAAGCGTGGTTGCGGCAGAAGTAGGATTGTCACAATCTGATGCTAAAAAAGCTGTAGAGGCCGTGTTTAGTGGCGTAACAAATGGTATGAAGAACGGCGATAAAGTTTCTGTTGCTGGTTTTGGAACATTTGAGTCAAGATACAGGGCTGCGAGAGAAGGTAGAAATCCTGCAACTGGTGAAACAATCCAAATTGCAGCGAAAAATGCCCCAGCTTTTAAAGCTGCAAAAGGTTTAAAAGACGCTTTGAATTAAGTTTCTTTTAAATTCTCTTTTAAAAAAGGCGACCTAGTCGCCTTTTTTATTTGAAATTAAATTGATTTAAAATTCTTTTTTTTTCATTAAATATGAATAAGAAAACAAACATTTCTCACTCTCTTTCAACACTTCTTTTTTTAATTTAATAAATACATGTAAATTATTTTTTTATTTTGATGCCGTTGCTAAATTAACACCATTTT
>JAPOHS010000184.1 GCA_029979325.1 Pseudomonadota bacterium
TGATAAATCATTTCTCTCCATATCCACAATCATATTATGCTCTTTAGTTTCTTTAAGATTTTTTTTAAAAAAACTTAATGCTTTGGCTTTGTTTAAATTTTTTGTTTTTTTTACTGTGCCGGCTATTGGTTTCGTAGATATTTCATAACCTTTTTTGGTAATTAAATTTTCTGGAGAACAGCTTATAATTGAATAATTTTTATCTCTTATCATGAAAGCTTCTGGGGCTAAATTTGTTTTTGATAATCTTGAAAAAAATTCTAAAGGATTAATTTTTGATTTTGTTTTATATTTGGTGCATATCTTTATTTGATATGTTTCGCCATTTTTTATTTTTTTTTTAAATTTATCAAAAATTTTTGTATATGACTTTTGATTAATGTTTATTTTGAAATTTCTATCTATTTTGTGTTGAAATTTTGGATCATAAATCAAATTTTCATTTAAATTAATTTTAGTTTCTGGCTTATAAAATATCCCTTTAGGAAAATTAATACTCTTTTGTTTATTAATTTTTACTCCAATTAAATTATTTAATAATTCATATCCAAAAAACCCTATAAATAGGTCTGTGCTCTTATTCTT
>JAPOHS010000185.1 GCA_029979325.1 Pseudomonadota bacterium
GATGTCTTGATAATTGTACCTTTTGCCACCTTGTTAAATTAGAAAAAATCTCTTTTTTTAATTCTATGATCTTATCCTCTAAAGATAAAGCCTCATTGTCTAAACTTTTACCATTTTTAGCGGCAATATCTTTCATTTGATTAAGCTTTTTTTCAAGCTCTATGATAGGTTTTTCAAAATCTAATGACATATTATCAAATCAATTGGTCGGTAAATTTACTTAAGATTTAATCATTATAAATAAAAAATTAATATTTTACTTTTTTTAATATAAACGAAAGGATACTTTTGCCTATCAAATTCAACCGGGGTGGTAGTTCAGCTGGTTAGAATGCCTGCCTGTCACGCAGGAGGTCGCGGGTTCGAATCCCGTCCATCCCGCTTTATTGTCGATAATTTATATCAATTTCTTCATTTTTCTTTATGCTCAACGTCCACAATCTTTCTATTTCTTTTCAAGGAGATGATTTATTCAATAATATAACATACAGAGTTGGCAAGAAAGATAGAATTGGTCTAATTGGTAAAAATGGTGCTGGAAAATCCACTATGTTAAAAATCTTATCTAAAGAGATGGAGCCTGA
>JAPOHS010000186.1 GCA_029979325.1 Pseudomonadota bacterium
CTCTTAAAACCTGTGGATAAAACAAATTTAAAAAACCTTTTTACTTAAACAGAAAATACTTTAAAATCAAATATACATATTGAGTACTAATCTTATAATCGCACTTATAGCAATTTGCCTGTTTTTTTCTGCATTACTTTCAGGCTCTGAAACCGCTATTACTTATGTTCCAAGGGAAAAAATTCATCAACTTTCTGATTCAAAAAGAAATAAAAAAATCAAAAATGCTAAAGATGAACTTGAAAAAACTATAGGCGGAATATTAGTAGCAAACAACTTTGTGAATATTCTCATGGCATCTTTATCAACAATTTTATTTGTTAATTTTCTAGATGGAGATGAAACTGCAGGGTCCGCACTCTCAACAATAGTTATTACTCTACTTGTTTTAGTTGCAGGAGAGATTACCCCAAAAACTATTGCCTCTAGAAACCCAATTAAATTTCTATCAAGAACTGCTTTTATAATAGATTTCTTATCAAGAGTCTTTGCTCCCTTTACAAGCTTGATAACAAAATCTATTGACAGAACATCTAGGGATGGAGATATGGATGGTGACGGTGAAATAACTGAAGCTGATATAC
>JAPOHS010000187.1 GCA_029979325.1 Pseudomonadota bacterium
CAATGAATTGAATCACATACACACTTTGTGAAAGTCTTTCTTGGCTGTATCGACGCTGATTTTTTTGCAAGTAAATAGTAAATACTCGTTGGATTCCAAATAAGGATTTTGTTCGAAAAGGGATTGAGAAAGAATGGCATGGGAGAAACATATGTCAGAGACTGAACAACATGGACAAATGAACGTAGCATAGATAGTACATACTCAGAGAATTCTCCTTGAATATCGCTTCGTTGGAAAGCTCTTGACGAGATCTACAAGATTTACATGCTTTTGCACCGCTCAGACCTCAATATTTCAGAAAAAAATCATCATTTTTTTCGTATTTTCTAACAAAAATTTGCAAAAATTCATTATTTTTGAATTCTTTTCACTGATTTTTGCTCAGATTTTGATGAAATTTTGTCGGAATTTCGCCGATAATTTAGAAAATGTTGAAAATTTCTGAAATTTTTGAATTTTCTAAGGAAATTCCTATTTTGAAAGAATTCGAATGGTTCGAATGGTTCGAATGGTTCGGTCCCTCGCCGATCGAACCTTTCAACTCTGGGTGCAGCCGGTCCCGCAGCACCGTCAGCGGG
>JAPOHS010000188.1 GCA_029979325.1 Pseudomonadota bacterium
AAACTGCATCTTTTATTTCTGATCTCTCGTAAAATTTAATACCTCCTAGCACCCGATATCCAATCCCTAATTGGAGAAATCTTTCTTCAAATTCTCTAGTTTGATAAATCGCTCTGACCAGTATTGAAACATTGTTTAAAGAATATTTTTTTTTAATTTAAGACACAAAAATATTGCAGACGCTAAATCATCTGAATGTATAAATTCTCTCATTGGTTTGCCAGTTCCAAGTAATTTTACTTTTTTAAATTTTTTTCTTTTTGCTTCCTCAATTGCAATTTTTAAATCTTTTCTCATCCAATCAATAGCAAATCCATAATCAAACTTATCATCAGTCATAGTTCGGTATCTATTTTCCATTTGCCAAGATTGTGCTGCACCTTTAGATATTGTTTCCATAACTTTATCCATATCTAAACCTGCATTTATTCCAAAATTAATTGCTTCAGATAAACCTTGGACTGTTCCAGCAATACACATTTGGTTCATCATCTTTGTTAACTGACCACTTCCACAAGGACCAATTAATTTTACTTTTTTACTGTAACAATCAATCACAGGTTCAGCCTTTTTAAA
>JAPOHS010000189.1 GCA_029979325.1 Pseudomonadota bacterium
TTTTTGATTTGAAGAAAAATAAGATTGATTTAGTGTGTCTTGCTGGTTTTATGAGAATTTTATCAAAAAATTTTATTAAAAATTTTGATGGAAAAATATTAAATATTCACCCTTCCCTTCTTCCAAAATTCAAAGGTTTAAATACTCACGAAAGAGCATTAAAAAATAAAGAAAAATATTCGGGATGTACTGTTCATTTTGTAAATGCTATATTAGACTCTGGTAAGATTATTCTCCAAAAGAAGGTCAGAATTTCAAAAAACGAAACCGTAGCCTCACTTGCTAAAAAAATTTTAGTACAAGAGCATAAACTGTATCCTAAAGCTATATTAAAAGCTTTTAATCTTTAAAGAAAAAATCTATTTCAATTTTAGCATTTTCAACACTATCTGATCCATGGACAGAGTTTTTATCTATTGAAATTCCATATTTTTTTCGGATAGTGCCTTCTTCTGCATCTTTTGGATTTGTAGCGCCCATTAATTCTCTGTTTCCTAAAACCGCGTTCTCTTTTTCAAGAACCATAACTACAATTGGGCCTGATGATAAATAATCACATAAATCATTATAAAATGG
>JAPOHS010000018.1 GCA_029979325.1 Pseudomonadota bacterium
TTTACACGGTGAAAATGTACACAGTGTTCCGATTTACTTCATTTAGTACGAAGTATCAGTAATGAAGAGTAATGAAGAGGACTGTAGAGGACTGTTTAGACGGAAGCGCTTCCCACTGGACGGGATGCTCGCCAGCGCATCTTAGACCAGCGCATCTTAGACCAGCAGGAGTAATGGAGGCTGTGTAGATTTTAAGGTCTGCTGTACTGTGAAGAATGCTCTTTAATGGTTTCCCCAAACCCGTTGAACCCTCACCTTTGAATGGTATCTGGTAGTGATGACCTTCAAATTGAAGTGGCTCTTCTCTGGCAATTATTTTTCTTATGATGGATATATATTCTTTTGTCCTGGTCAGAGGTCTACCATATGCCTGCCCATACCAGCCTTCAACAACTTGGGGTCCAGATGGTCCTAACCCCAGTAAGAACCTATTATCAGAAAGTGCATTTAATGAAATGGCGGTCATTGCAGTCATTGCCGGTGTTCTTGCCTGCATCTGCATGATTGCGGTTCCTACTTTTATCTTCGAGGTTTGAGCAAGCACATAAGATGCAACCGATACAGCATCAGAACCATAGGATTCTGCAGCCCATACCGAATCAAAGCCCATCTTTTCAGCAAATAGTATGTCATCCATAGGAATCTTGAGTTTTGATGGTGAGTAACCGAGTCCGATACCTAATTTCATTTTAAAAGCCTTTTGTAAATTGGAAATTAGAATCATTATAGAATGAAGGGATGTGAATGCAAAAGAATCGCTTCGAACTCTTTGAATTTTGATGAAATTTCTTTTCAATATCATCTGACTGACCTGTAGAATGATTTCCTAGCTTTGAATTAATAGATATCACTTAGTGTCAAAACTTAAAGAAAAATGGATAACAGCTGCCAAATCTGAACTGAAAACAGATGAAATTGAAAGTCTTGATTGGCATACACTAGAGGGCATAGACGTAAAACCGGTCTATTCTTCTGAGGATCTATTGGAATTAGAGCATCTACATACGATGCCTGGAATAGAGCCATTTCTAAGAGGTCCAAGGGCCACAATGTATACCAAAAGACCCTGGACAGTCAGGCAATATTCTGGCTTTTCAACTGCTGAGGAATCAAATAAGTTTTATCGTGAAAATATAGCAGCGGGGCAAACTGGACTATCTGTAGCATTTGATTTGGCAACGCACAGAGGTTATGACTCAGATCATCCGAGAGTCACTGGTGATGTCGGTAAAGCCGGTGTCGCAATTGATACTGTTGAAGACATGAAAATGTTATTCAACCAAATACCTCTAGAGAAAATGTCTGTCTCAATGACCATGAATGGTGCCGTTATACCCATTATGGCAATGTTTGTCGTGGCTGCTGAGGAACAAGGTGTTGAGCAGTCAAGGCTCAAAGGTACGTTACAGAATGATATTCTCAAAGAATTCATGGTCAGAAACACCTATATCTACCCTCCCAATCACTCAATGAGGATAGTTGCTGATATCATTGAGTATTGTTCTCACAATCTGCCTCAATTCAATACCGTTTCAATTTCTGGATATCACATGCTTGAAGCGGGTGCCACATGCACACAAGAACTTGCTTATACATTGGCAGATGGTTTGGAATATGTAAGATCTGCTATGAATAAAGGCCTAGATATCGATGACTTTGCCCCGAGATTATCATTCTTTTTTGGAATAGGAATGAACTTCTTTATGGAAATCGCAAAATTAAGGGCTGCGAGATTTCTATGGTCTGAAATGATAGAAAAAGAATTTTCTCCAAAAAATCCGAAGTCTTTGATGCTTAGAACTCATTGCCAAACATCAGGCGTAAGTCTCACAAGTCAGGATCCATACAACAATATCGTCAGGACAACCATAGAGGCCATGGCAGCAGTTTTGGGTGGAACACAATCATTGCACACAAATTCATTTGATGAGGCATTGGCTTTACCAACACCTTTTTCAGCTCAAATTGCAAGAAACACTCAATTGATTCTAAGAGAAGAATCTGGTTTGACAAAAGTGGTTGACCCGCTTGCTGGCTCTTACTATCTAGAAGCTCTTACTGGTTCGATGATCAATGAAACCAGAAAGCTCATACAAGAGGTTGAGGATCTTGGTGGAATGACAAAGGCAATTCAAGCAGGAGTTCCAAAATTAAGAATTGAAGAATCAGCAGCGATCAGGCAAGCAAGGGTAGATAAAAAAGAGGATGTCATTGTTGGTGTAAATGCTTATCAAAATACGGATCAAAAAGAAGTCGATATACTTTCAATAGATAATGAGGGTGTCAGAGATCAACAAATCAGTAAGCTTGAATCAATTAAAAAAGAAAGAAATGAAGAAGCGTGTCAAAATGCATTGGCTGAACTAGAAAAATGTGCAGCTGATGATGGTAACTTAATGGCATTTGCAATTGAAGCAGCCAAACATCGAGCAACGGTTGGCGAGATCTCAATGGCAATGGAGAATGTCTTTGGAAGACATCAGGCAGTCTCTCAATCTATTAGTGGCGTTTACCGAAAAGAGTATGAGGGCGATGAAGATTTTATGAATGTTGAAGATAAGGTTAATGAATTTGAAAAGTCTCATGGTAGAAGACCTAGAATTTTAGTGGTCAAATTAGGTCAGGATGGACATGATCGAGGTGCGAAAGTAATTGCTACGGCCTTTGCAGATATGGGGTTTGATGTAGATATCGGCCCACTTTTTCAGACGCCTGAGGAAGCCGCAAGAGATGCGATTGAAAATGATGTTCACATCATTGGAGTATCCACACAAGCTGCTGGACATAAAACATTGGTTCCAATACTCATGAATTCTCTTGCAGAACAAGGTTCAGAAAATATACTGGTCGTTTGTGGCGGAATCATTCCTGAACAAGACATAAAAGCACTTAAAGATTGCGGTGTATCTGCAGTATTTGGTCCAGGAACTAATATCACAAAAGCAGCATTAAATGTAATAGAAATGATTCTCTAAAGAGCATGAAAGAAAACATAAAAGAATTGGAAAAAAGGAAGGCTGCTGCCAAATTAGGTGGCGGAGAAGAGCGGATTAAAAAACAGCATGCCAAAGGCAAACTGACTGCTAGGGAGCGACTAGAGATCCTTCTTGATGATGGATCTTTTCAAGAGTTGGATATGTTTGTTGAACACAGGGCCGTTGACTTTGATATGGATAAACAAAAGATTCCTGGTGATGGCGTGGTCACAGGTTACGGCAAAATCAATGGCAAACTGGTTTATGTTTTTAGCCAAGATTTCACTGTATTCGGTGGATCACTTTCAGAAACACATGCCGAGAAAATATGCAAAGTTATGGATCATGCGGTGAGAAACGGAGCACCTCTGATTGGTTTGAATGACTCAGGGGGAGCCAGAATTCAAGAAGGTGTCGTTTCACTCGGTGGTTATGCAGAAGTCTTTAAAAGAAATGTACTTGCATCTGGTGTTGTTCCACAAATATCACTTGTCATGGGTCCATGTGCTGGTGGAGCAGTATATTCTCCTGCTATGACTGACTTCATTTTTATGGTGGAGGATAGCTCATATATGTTTGTAACAGGTCCTGATGTAGTAAAAACAGTCACTCATGAGGAGGTTACAGCAGAGGAATTGGGTGGAGCATCCACTCACAGTCAAAAATCTGGTGTTGCTGACTTAACATTTGAAAATGATACTGATGCCCTTCTGATGACCAGGGAGTTCATGGGTTATCTTCCACAAAGTAATCAAGAGCATCCTGAGATTGTTGATTGCAAAGACTCTATCGACCGAGAGGAGCCAGCACTTGATACTTTGGTCCCACAAGATCCTTCAAAACCCTATGATATAAAGGAAGTCATTCATAAAGTGGCTGACGATGGTGAATTCTTCGAACTTCAACCAAAATATGCACAAAACATCGTCACAGGATTTATTCGACTTAATGGATCAAGCATTGGTGTGGTTGCCAATCAACCGATGGTTCTGGCTGGCTGTCTTGATATTAATTCCTCAATCAAGGCCGCTCGTTTTGTTAGGTTCTGCGATGCATTTAATATCCCCATCTTAACGCTTGTTGATGTTCCAGGTTTCATGCCAGGCACATCCCAAGAATATGGAGGAATCATTAAGCACGGTGCAAAGCTTCTGTTTGCCTATGCCGAAGCAACTGTTCCAAAAGTCACTATGATTACCAGAAAAGCTTATGGTGGAGCTTATGATGTGATGAGCTCAAAACACATCAGGGGCGACATAAATTTTGCTTGGCCATCTGCTGAAATAGCTGTGATGGGACCAAAAGGTGCTGTTGAAATTATCTTCAGACAAGATATTGGTGATGATGAGAAGATAGAAAAAAGAACTCAAGAATATACTGAAAAGTTTGCCAATCCTTTCATCGCTGCGAGTCGTGGATATATCGATGATGTAATCATGCCTCATAATTCCAGAAAAAAACTGATTGAATCATTTGAGATGCTTAAAAATAAGCAACAAGAAAACCCCTGGCGTAAACACGACAACATCCCACTCTAGGAACAAATATGTTTAAGAAAATCTTGATCGCAAATCGCGGAGAAATAGCTTGTAGAGTCATTCAGACCTGTAAAAAAATGGGCATTAAAACCGTGGCAATCTATTCAGATGCAGACGAAAACGCTTTGCATGCTGATCTCGCTGATGAAGCCATTTCCATTGGTGGATCAAGCTCTGCAGAGAGCTATCTTGTAATAGAAAAGATCATTGATGCTTGCAAAAAAACCAAAGCTGAAGCAGTTCACCCAGGTTATGGCTTTCTTTCTGAAAATGAAGAATTTGCTAAAGCACTCGAAGAAAGCGGCATTGCTTTTATAGGACCCAATCACAAAGCAATTGTGAGCATGGGAGATAAAATTGAGTCAAAAAAGATTGCTGAAGAAGCAAGTGTCAATGTCATTCCTGGTTATACGAAAGCAATAAAAGATGAAAAAGAGGCTGTCAAAATTGCAAAAGAAATTGGCTACCCAGTGATGCTGAAAGCAAGTGCTGGTGGAGGCGGAAAAGGAATGAGGGTCGTCAATAATGATGATGAATGCATTGATGGCTTTCAAAGGGCAAAGAATGAGAGTAAGGCCAGCTTCGGAGACGACAGAATTTTTGCAGAAAAATTCATCACGGAACCACATCACATAGAGATTCAAATCCTTGCTGATAAAAAGGGAAATGCTGTCTTCTTAGGTGAGCGAGAATGCTCAATTCAGAGGAGACATCAGAAAGTGGTTGAAGAAGCGCCCTCCCCATTTATCAATGATCAAACCAGACAAGAGATGGGTGCACAAGCCATAGCGCTTGCAAAAGCAGTGGATTATGAGTCTGCCGGTACCGTTGAGTTTATTGTTGATAAGAATCAGAATTTTTATTTCCTAGAAATGAATACCAGATTACAAGTTGAGCACCCTGTAACTGAAATGGTAACTGGCATTGATTTGGTAGAACAAATGATCAAGGTGGCTTATGGGGAAGAGCTTGATATTAAACAAAATGACATAAAAACAAACGGGTGGGCGATAGAATCGAGAGTATATGCTGAAGATCCATATCGTGAGTTTATGCCCTCCATTGGAAGATTATCAAAATATCTAACGCCAGAGCATTCAGACAATGTCAGAGTTGATACAGGCATTCGAGAAGGCAGTGAAGTCTCTATGTTTTATGATCCGATGATTGCAAAATTGATTACTCATGGTGAAAACAGAGATGAGGCAATTGAAAATATGATGAATGCAATAGATCAGTATGTCATTGATGGCTTGTCTCATAATCTCAATTTCCTCAGCTCAATTATGCACAATAAAACTTTTCAATCTGGATACACAACCACAGATTTTATTGAGCAGGAATACTCTGAAGGCTTCAAAGGCGAATTGATCACCGAGGAAGAATTTGAAATTTTTGCATCAATATTGGGCGCTTGCCATCTTTCAGATCAAATGAAGCTTAATGATCTTCATGTGAATGAGAAAAAATATATTGTGAGCTTTGAGGAGCAGAATGTTGAAATCGTCATAAAAAAAGATGGAGATAATTTTGTAACTGACGTGAACAACAATGAATACCATTTATCTCTCAATTCACAATCCAATGATCCAAGAATTACATGCTTGGTTAATGGAAAAAATATGGTTGTTCAAGTCAGAAGGAAAAAACCCAGATATCAGCTGATTCACAAGGGGAAAATTGCAATCGCATTGATATCAGAAAAAAGGGTCGCAGAACTCAACGAGTTAATGCCGGAAAAAATACCTCAAGACATGTCGAAGTTTTTACTCTCTCCCATGCCAGGATTATTAATCAAAGTATGTGTAGAAGAAGGACAAGAAGTCAAAGCAGGTGAAGAACTTGCTGTTGTAGAAGCCATGAAAATGGAGAACAGTCTCAGAGCATCAAAAGATCTAAAAATTAAATCGATATTGGGATCAGAAGGAGATAATCTATCAGTGGACCAAAAAATCCTGGAGTTTGAGGACTAACTTGATAATGAATTCAATCGGTGAGCTGCTTTCGCAAGTAAAAAAGGGTGACAGGAAATCAATTGCGAAAGCCATAACGCTTGTCGAATCAAAAAAACCTCAAGATCGAGCGCTAGCAGATGATCTACTGAACTCTCTACCAAAACCAAGTGAAAATACTCTTAGAATTGGAATCTCAGGTCCGCCAGGAGTCGGTAAATCAACCTTTATTGAAGCCATTGGTCAAAAAATCATTGAAGATAATAACCGATTAGCAATTCTAGCGGTCGATCCAAGCTCAACAATCACCGGAGGTTCAATTCTTGGCGACAAGACAAGAATGGATATCCTAAGTAAAAGCGATGAAACATTCATTCGCCCTTCCCCATCAAGTGGAAATCTTGGGGGTGTAGGGCATGCAACGAAAGATTCAATTCAGATCCTCGAGGCAGCTGGATTTTCTGTCATTCTGATTGAAACATTGGGTGTTGGGCAAGCAGAAACAGAGGTGCTTGAAATGACCGATATCTATTTGGTGCTTCTAAGTCCAGGTGGTGGTGATGAGCTCCAAGGAATAAAAAGGGGCATCATAGAGCTTGCAGATATTCTCATTGTCAATAAAGCAGACGGTAACCTAGAAGCCACAGCGAAAAGCACTGTACTTGATTATAAGAATGCAATGAAGCTTCAAAAAGCAAGGCATGAAAATTGGTCAGTTCCAGTGCTATCAATTTCTGCACTCAAATCAGAAGGCATCGACGAAGTATGGGAAGAGATTTTAAAGCTAAAGAGTCATTTACATTCGAGTGATATTTTCAGTGAAAATAGATCATCACAAGATGAAAAATGGCAGAAAAAGAAAAAGAAAAATCTCATCATCTCCATGATGGAATCTGAGGATGAAATTCTAGAGAAGATTGAACAGAACATCATAGAGACCGATAAACAATTACTGAAAAAATTTACCAATTGGATAAAATCTATTTTCAAATCAAGGAATTCACAATGATTGGAAAACTGAACCACATTGCCATAGCTGTCCCAGATCTCACCTCTGCAAGCGAAATATATAAAAACATTCTTGGAGCGAATGTTTCTGACCCTGTTCCAATGCCAGACCATGGTGTCACCACTGTTTTTGTTGAGCTTCCAAATACAAAAATCGAGTTACTTGAACCTCTAGGCGATGACTCCCCAATCCAAAATTATCTTTTAAAAAATCCAAAAGGTGGAATGCATCACATCTGCTATGAGGTTGATGATATATATGCATCAAGGGATAAGCTGATTCAAGATGGTGCAACCATATTGGGAAGCGGAGAGCCCACCATCGGTGCACACAATAAACCCGTTCTCTTCCTCCACCCAAAAGATTTTTGCGGAACGTTGATTGAAATAGAACAGAAGTAACTAAAATCGATATCTTATTTTTGCAGCGAATCTATTGCCTTGGGGCTCATCCCAAGTGTCTGTAAAAATCCTTGAGTTACCTGCTTCGTCGTCAAAGAAAACACTTCCGCCTCTTGTGTAAACAAGGTAGATATTAGAGAGAGGTGCAATCTCATATTTATATCTGATCTGAAATGCCAAGCTTCCTAAATTAATACTGTCTGTAGAGCGATTTGATGGGTTTAAATAGCCGTTCTGATCCAACTCCCAAGCTTTGGCTTGCTGGTTTCTAAATGAAACCAAATCGATCTTAAATGTAAACTCTTGCTTATCTGATGGATACCAGGTAACACCGGTGTCGACGCCCACTCTTTTTTGAGCAAATGTTCCATACAGATCTTCATCCACTCTGATTGTCCAATTTGATCTGCGGGAATGATTGAGCCTAAGCCATGTTCTGATGTTGTCTTGTGGGGTATAACCTAAGCCAATAGAAGCGCTTCGCCTTCTGTCTGTGTAGGCATAATAGTTTTTCCTCTCTACGCCAATTCCAAATGAGTACTTCCATGGACCCAATTGAGCACTTCTGTAGCTGAAGTCGACATTGCCACCGTTGCCAGTCCTTAAAAATGGCGATACTGAACTGCCTTGAGTGATTTCATCATCTTTGCCTTTGGAGCTCAGATTGGCATTGATTGAAATGTTTGATGTGGTCTTAAAACTCTGCCAAAAATTGAAGCTGTAAAACTGATCTAAGTTTTCATGTTCAGCATTGTTTTGGTCCCAATAATCAAAATTATAATTTCTACTTTTTGACGGTGAATCATCATCAAAATCTGTTTTTGAATAATTAACTGACCCACCATATCCAATCAGATTATTTCTCCAGAGATAACCCATATCATTAATATTTAGATGTTCATCAAAATAATAAAGCTCAGATGCAAATCTGAGAGCTTTGTTGGGCCTATATGAAACCCTTGAACGAGAGCCAAAACCATTATCCTCATCAGAGATATTTGAAAGCATGGTGATATGCTCAACTTTTAGTCCAGACTCACTAAGATATTGATAATCAACTATATTGACTGTCGCCTGTCTGTCTATCATCGATTTATCAGCATGTGTAATCATGTGTCCTAACTTATGTTTACCATTGTTACGTATTGTTCTGAAAGCATAAAAATTACTGCCCTCGCTGAAATCTTCATCTTTCTCAAATGTAGCAAATGCACCGAAATCAGTTGATTCCCCTCTTTGTGTGAATTTAAATGCCATGTCTATGCCATTCGTGTTTACTTTGCTCTCATTACAGGCTTCTTCAAGCTCATCACTTCCACCCTCAGAAGCTGAGTATTTGGAACAATCGTAAATGGGGCGAGAACCAATTCTTCTAGTATGTAAAATTGAATAGAGTTCAAAACCTGGATACCAATCAAGCTCAATATTAAACAGAGATTGGCTTTGAGTGAAAAAAGGTCTTCTATCCGAGTAAAATGTCTCTCTTGGAGAGTAATTGATCACCACATTATCACTCTCTACCTGTCCAAAATCAGGATTGAGTGTCGCAACAAGCTCTCCGCCTGAGCCAGTGTTATATATAATCTCTGTACCAACATCAACAGTTGAATCATCACTAATGAAGTCATTATTTGCAACGGTGTATGGGAAAAAGTCCAAGCTACTTGGATTGGATTGAACAACATCAACCTGGTGTAGAACTGACAAAAACTTTTGCCTCTGATATGAGGCACCTGGATAAGCAACACCAATTCCAAGATACTCAATCATTCGACTCACGCTCACACCAATTGTTCGCTTTTCACCATCCTGCCTATTCATAGGCACCATATTCCATGGAATGAAGAATTCTGAATACCAATTCTCCTCACTTTCAGAGGTTTTAGCGAACCATTCCCCATCCCAATCCTTGTCAACTTGGTTCTCATTTGTAATGGTATAGTCGACAACTGAGTTACTGAGAGCAATACCAAGCATGTATGCGGTATTGCCTGTGTTATCGAAATCAATGACGACAACATTGCGGTCATGATTATTCCTTAAATTATCTCTACCGTGCTTTCTTCTGTCTCTGGTTTCATCTGGCTGAGAATTTACGAAACCAAAATATATGCCCAGATCGTCAGAGTGAATTAATGCTTTCGTCTCATGTGTTGGCTTTGCAAGGCTAAAGGGATTGATGATGTAAAACTCTTCAATGCTCTGAGCATCTTGCCATTCAGCCTCATCTAACTTTCCGTCAATGACAATGTTGGCACTGACAAAGACTGGCAATAGAAATAGGATCAAGGAAACAAATTTTTGTGAATTTGAAGACATCATACTGCTTTCGCGTTGGTTTCAATTGTAGATGTATTAATTGCAGCGAAATAATTGGCTTCACTTTGAAGAGTCCTAAAATTCTTTTTTGTTATGCCCTCAAGGTTTGGTCTCTTCTCATTTGGCGTCAATCCGTCACCTAAGCCTCCGCCAAACTCAATCACAGAATCAACTTTCATTTCTACAGCTGTCTGCATACACCCCAACCAATCAACTGGCTTAAATAATTGATTATAAAGCAATTCTGCTGTTTCACTTCCATCTACTTTATGTATCTCAGAAGAGAAATTGGAGAGTACAGGTGCTTTCATACCTTTGAAAGTAATTTTACTTAGGTGCCCTTTGAACTCTTCAGCTGCTTTTGTCATTAGGCTGGTATGAAATGCACCTTCAGTTTTCAACTTAACTGTTCTTTTCTTTGGGAAATCAATTCTCAGCATGTCTTCTAATTTTTGAATATCCTCATCAGTCCCGCCAACCACGGTTTGTTTCAATTGATTCACTGTGGCTATTTCGCAGTTCGATTGATTGATGATGTTTACTGCTTCTTCTTTCTCAAATGGCAACGCCAACATTGATCCAGAACCATGCTCACCCATTAACTCGCCTCTTTTACTAACCAGTTCTAAACCTTCTTCAAAGCTGATGCTGCCAGAAACAACCAAAGCAGTGTATTCTCCTAGACTATGTCCTGCGAGTAGCATGGGTTTAATATCACCACTGCTGACCTCTGAGAAATATTTAAAACAGGCAATTTGGTGTGTCAGTAAAACAGGTTGAGTATACTTGGTGAGATTGATCTCGTTTTTTTCATCTTTGAATGATAATTGGGCAATGTCGTAACCCAATACAGAAGAGGCTTTATTGTATAGCTCTTTCACAGAATCTGATTTTTCAATCAAATCCGTGCCCATACCTCTATATTGTGATCCTTGACCAGGAAATATGAACATCACATTGGCCACTCTTGCTCCCCTTTTAAATTGCGCTATGTGAATTTTTTTTGTAATTATGAAGCAAACAATCCTAAAAACAATGATTTAATTGTGTAGATGATTTTTTGTAGATATCTGTTAAGGTTTTAGCATCAATATTAAGATAGCTCTCTTGAGTAAAAGGATTTAAGAATGTCCAAATTAAATATTGCCATTGTTGGTGCAGGAATAGGTGGAATGAGTGCAGCGCTTGGTCTATCTCAGAATGGCTTCAATGTGTCAGTTTTTGAACAAGCCCCTGAATTATCAGAAGTGGGTGCGGGGCTTACAATCACTCCAAATGCTACAAAAGGTCTGAATTACCTAAACCTGGGTGATCAAATAAAATCTGTTGGGATGGCTCATGCCAAACAAGGCGTTAGACATTTTGAAACGGGGGAAGTGATTGTGCCTCTAGAAAGAGGTGAAAAAATGATGGATAAATATGGTGCATATCAATTTCAAGCACACAGAGCAGATGTACATAATTTATTTATAGATGCTATGAAGACATATCCGGAGAGTAAAATTTATGTGAATCATAAGCTGACAAACCTCGTAGAAAAAAACGGTCATGTAGAACTGACCTTCAATGAGAAAAATAAATATGAATTTGATTTTGTAATTGGAGCTGATGGCAATCGCTCAACTGTTAGAAACATAATCATTGGAGATGATGATCCTGAATTTGCAGGTTATGTCGCTTGGAGAGGCCTTGTGCCGACTTCGGAATTATCAGAAGGAGATTTTGATGAATGTGGCTCATCTGCTTTTATCGCTCCTGGCAGAGTTTTTGCAAGGTACCTTGTGAGAAATGGTGAACTCTATAATTATGTAGCATTTCTGGTCACAGATGAATGGGCTGAGGAAGGATGGGCAATTCCATCTGATGTTGAGATCGTGATGGATATTTTTTCTGACTATAACGAACAAGTAAAAAATATCATCAAGGCTACTCCCAGAGATGAATTATTCAAATGGGGAATTTTTGCTAGATCACCATCAGAAAACTGGTCGTCTGAATATTCCACTCTTCTTGGAGATGCTGCTCATCCATTGGAACCTTTTATGGGTCAAGGAGCCAGTATGGCGATTGAAGACGGTGTTGTGATATCGAGAATTATTGCTGACTCAGCAAGTCAAAATGAGATCATAGATCGCTATCAAAAAGCCAGAATAGAAAGAGCTCACTTTGTGACTGAGAATTCAAAAAAAGCAGGTATGAGATTTACAGGAAAAACGCCTGATGACTATTCCAAAGAAGATCATAAGAATGAGGAAGAACTTGGCTTATTCTATTACGATCCAAGTTCTGTCGAAATTTAATTTTCACTTGAAGCAATAGAGTTACACTTCGTTACAAAGTAATCGCCTTCATGAGAAAGTAAATTTATATAATCCTCTAAAGGAAAAAAGATATGTATATTAATTTTTGGTATCCGGTTTGTCTGAGTGATGAAATCGATGAAGGCTCTAAGAAAGCAACCATTCTGGGCATGGATTTTGTGGCATTTAGAGATCATGAGGGTGTTGCGCATTGCTTAAGCAATGTTTGTGTCCATCGAGGCGGGTCTTTAGCCAATGGGATTTGCCATGAGGATGGGACAATAGCCTGTCCTTATCATGGTTGGAGATATAATGGAGAAGGTAAATGCACGAAAATACCATCAATGGGGCCAGATGCAAAGATACCCAGTAGAGCCAAAGTAGACAGCTATCCGGTCATCGAGAGATACAACATAGTTTTTGCCTTCTTGGGTGACCTCCCCGAGGATGAGAGACCAAGCTTATATGAGATTGAAGAATATGAAGCTGAAGGCTGGAGAGCAAATCAAACAACGATCATAGACATCGATTATAACTACGAAAGATCAATAGAAAATGGACTGGATCCAGCTCACAACGAGTTCGTTCATCCCACTCATGGATTCTCAGGAGCCAGAAACGATTACAAAGTTAATCCAACTAAAGTTACCAAAGTAGATCGCGGTGCGGACTTTGAGCAACTATTTGATGCTGCACCTCCATTGGATGAAGAGACTTATGGTGAGACTGCTAGAAAAAGTGATGGAGAGTTAACAGTCTGGGGTGGTTATCGGGGCCCAAATACTCTGATTACACAAATACACACCAAAAAAGATTCAAACTGGTTCCATCAATATTTTTTTGAACAACCCATTAATGAGTTCAAAACCAAAATCTTTTTTGTGAATATGAGAAATTGGCTGATGGAAGAAAATCTTGATGAAATGATCATGGGCAGAAACATGGAGGTTGTAAATCAAGACATAGAAGTTCTTGATAATTTAAGACCTGTCCTGACTCCTCCTACACTCACTAAGGAAATCTTCGTGCCTGCAGATTTAATCATTGGAGAGTATAGAAGCTCATTGGAAGACTTCACCAAAAAAGGCTATAAAATTGATCTACAGAAAATGAAAGAGACTCAGCATCAAACCGCTTATGCAATCCCCTCACCTGCTAGAAGAAAAGAAAAGAGTTGGGTCTTAGATCCCGTGCCCCTCATACAGTCCGAATAATTATTGAGCTGATAAGCCCCCATCAATTACCAACTCTGATCCGGTGATCATTTTTGACTCATCGCTTGCAAGAAATAGAATTGAGTTGGCAACGTCCTCAACTGTGACTAGTTTTCTGAGAGGAATTTGTCTCTCTATTTTAGATACAAGCTCCTCATTGGGATTATCAAAAAATGATTTCATCATCTCAGTTTGAGCAAAAACTGGATGAACACTATTGCATCTCACTGTATCGGTGGTTCTAGCACAGTGAAGAGCCACGGACTTGGTTAGATGCCTCACTCCGGCTTTTGCACTGTTGTAGGCTGCAAAATTATGGCCAGCAACAATACCAGATATAGATGAGATATTGATGATTGAACCGTTGCCAGATTCTCTCATCAATGGAATTGCATATTTACAACCAAGAAATACTGAATCAAGATCAACCTTGTGAACCAATTCCCATTCCTCCTCTGTTGTTGCCTCTATATCGGCCATAAAACCAATACCGGCATTGTTCACAAGCACATTCAATCCAGATGATTGTGCTTTTATTTCATCTATGACACCTATCCACTCTTCTGTTTTGGTTACATCGTGAGACACAAAGGTTACCCCAAGCTCATTAGAGACTTTTTTGCCATTTTCTTCGTTGATATCCGAAATATAAACCTCTGCCCCTTCTTTCTTGAATAACTCTGCTGTTGCTTTTCCAAAGCCAGAAGCGCCGCCGGTCACCAATGCCACCTTTTCACTTAACCTTTTAGTCATAATCAAAATAATATTTGTTAAAATTGATGCCACATTATAACTTCCTAAATGAAAAATACTGAAGATTACCAAAACGGATGAGCTCTAAAATCAAAACAAAATTTCAAACCATCAAAGGAAAGTTTGGAGAGAGGCAGGTGCGATATCTGACTGCTGGGTCTGGGCCTGTTATCTTTTTATTACATCAATCACCAAAATCTGCTGATGAATACAAGCCATTGATGGAGATGTGGTCAAATGATTTCTTGATGATTGCTCCTGATACCCCTGGCTTTGGTGCTTCTGACCCATTAGAGAGCCAAAAAGTCACCATAGAAGAGATTGCTGAGGGAACCATTGAGTTGGCTGATGCATTGGGCATTGATCGGTTCGGACTTTATGGATTTCATACTGGCGCAATCATATCAATTGCTCTCGCACACCAATTTTCAGAAAGAGTCGAGGCCATATCATGCAATGGTGTTTTGGTTCTCACAGATGATGAGCTTGAAAAGATTAGAGCTGAATATTTACCGCCATTTGAACCTCAATGGGATGGTGGCCATTTAAGTTGGTTGTGGTCGAGAATGAGAGAACAATTGGTTTTCTTTCCATGGCATGAAAGAACACTGGATGCCAGAATGGAATTCAGTATTTCTGATCCATCCATATTGCATGAGAATGCTGTTGAGGTGATGCGAGCGGGAGATAATTATCGATCTGCTTATGGGGCTGCATTTGAGTATCGCCTTGAACAATATGTGCCTGAGCTTTCGGTTCCTGCATTGATCACTGCTGGAGAATGGGATCCTTTGTGTAAATGTTTAGAAGATTTGACACCGTCAGAGTCCACTTTAGTTGAATCATCCAAAGATCAAGATCAAGCACTAGAAAAATCAAGAGCACATCTCCTCAATCATTCAAAAAATATTTCTGTCGACCTCCCTGAATGCATACTGATGAGTGATGGCTTGACTAAAATATTCATCGAAACTGCTGTTGGTGATATCTGTGTACAAAAAAAGTGTGATGGATCAGATCAAAATCCTCTGGTGATCATTCCACCTATTGGCGGTTCTTCAAAGACGATTCAATATTTATCAAATGAACTATCAAAATATAAAAATTTGATGGTGATTGATCTTCCGGGACACGGAGAGTCAGTGAAGGATTTAGATGAGCCCATACTAGATGCTTTCAATCAAGCTGTGTCAGATGTAATCAGTGATCAAAATATTCAGCATTTTAGCCTCGCAATTATCAATCATCATGGGTGCCTTTCACAGTTCATCAATGAAAATAAAAACCGTATAGATCATCTCATTCTTATTGAGCCATGGTTTATGGATAAAGATTCTATTGAAGAATATATAGAAAAGGGATTGCCTGAAATTGAGAAAGAATGGCATGGAGGACACCTAAACCAATATTGGCATATGGTCAGAGACTCAAAACTTTTTTGGCCTTGGTATAACACAGTTATTGATGGAATCATGGATATAAAACCTCAACTGGATGAGTGGCAGCTTCAAAATGAAGTGACAGAACTTATTCGATCTGAATCGAACTGGAGATCCGCAATGATCAATTCCCTCAATGCTTCCTTGGAGAGCAAAATAGATCTTAAAACGACTGTTTGTTTCAGGCAAAATCATCCACTTTTTCAGTCCCAATACAAAAAAAATGATTTTTCTGAGCTGCAGCTTGATGATGAAATCAAAAATTGGGCTAAAAATCTTAAATCTATCGTATAGTCGCGGTTACATTTAGTTACTCTTTGTAGAGCATTATTTTGTAAACTTTTTTCATGCCTGTAATGAATCAAATCAAATGACACAGAAAATTGGTCCAATCTTTCTTGCCAAAGGAATAAGCAAAACCAATGCTTTAACTTACTTCTATGCTTGCTTTATTTGCATAGGCATTTTGGCAGGAATGAATTTTGTTCAAGGCTATATTCTGACTGTAGTTCTTGATATACCGATGGGCGGTCAAGGAACAGTTACTGGGAATCTGGCATTTCTGCAAGAAATCATTGCAATTCTCCTGATAGGCCCTTTTGGCATCCTGTGTGATCGCATTGGAAGAAAGCCTGTTTTCGTCACGGGTACCTTGTTGATCTCTATAGGTCTTGCGATATATCCTTATGCATCAAATCTCACTGAGCTGTTCATCTTCAGATCAATATTTGCAATTGGTGCAGCATGCCTATCATGTGTTCTTGCGATTGTGGTTGGCGATTATCCTGCTGAAAAATCACGAGGAAAGTTTGTGAGCGTTCATTCAATTTTGAATGCATTTGGAGTTTTGGGCTTTGCAATTGTGCTTGGAAACCTTCCTTCTATTTTAGAAAGCAATGGGTATGAAGCAATTGATGCCGCTAAAATGACAATGCTTATTGCTGCAATCATAGGATTGATATCTGCCTTTATCTTTTATAAGGGATTAAAAGGCGGTGTACCAGAAGATTCTGAAGAGGTCACACAGTCAAAGCCTGGCACAAAAGAACTCATTTCTGTGGGACTAAAATCCATCGTCAATCCAAAGATTGCACTGGCATATGGTGCAACATTCCTAGCTCGAGCTGATGTATCAATTAACGGCCTCTTTATATCTCAATGGGCGATTACGAGTGGATATGCAATGGGTCTCTCTCCCTCTGAGTCAATGGGCAAAGTCGTTCCTGTAATTGTGGCAACAAATTTGATCAGTATGCTTTGGGCTTTCGTATTCGGCGTCATAATTGATCGAATCGATAGAGTCCATGCAATGGTTATAGCAATGGGAATGGGTTTTATCTCTTATGGGTTGGTTTTCTTTGTAGACTCGCCACTCAATTATTCCAATCTTCCAATATTTATTTTAATCTCATGCAGTGCCATAGGAACCGTAATAGCCACTGCAAGTCTGATTGGCCAGGAAGCGCCTCTAAGGCAACGCGGAACTGTGATTGGTTTTAGCTCTTTTTTCGGAGCAATAGGCATCTTGGTGGCAACAGCTATCGGGGGCAGATTATTTGATTTATCTCCAATGGGACCGTTTCTATTGATAGCCAGCATCAATGCACTTTTATTTATTGCATCCATTATCATCTCGATAAAATCATCAAATGGAACGCCTAAACAAAGCACCCTTTCTGAATGATTCAAAAAGCATATACAGAAACTTCAATGGGTCAATGCCACTATAGATTTAGTGAAGGCGAAGGAACGCCGATTGTTTTTCTTCATCAAACACCAAGCTCTTCATTGATGTATGAAAAACTCATTCAACTCATGCCACAACATACTTCTATTGCAATTGATACACCTGGATTTGGAATGAGTGATGACATTTCTGGAAATCCAAATGTTGAAGATTATGGAAAATGTATCGTTGAAGCCTTGGATGATATCAAGATAAAAGATTTTCACCTACTGGGCCATCACTCTGGAGCTTCAATAGCTCTTCACGTAGAGAATGAATTTAACAATAGGATCAGATCACTTACTCTGATTGGTGCTTTTCTCGCAACAAAAGAAGAAAAAGAGCTGATGAATAATCAAACCGGACTCGATTGGTCGCCTAAAGAAGATGGAACACACCTTTTGAATGCCTGGAAATTAGCAGGAGATATCCTTGGTGCCGGTGAGAATTTGGGTTTAAGACAGCGAGAAACTTTAGACGCCATCCGAGCAGAGGCATCCGCTAAACAAATGCATCATGCAGTATGGGGTTTTGATGAGATTGAGGCTTTGAAAAAAACGAAGGCTCCATGTTTGATACTCTGTTCTGAAGATGATGTAATGTATCCTTTCCTTAATAAGGCTAAAGCTTGTAGGTCGGATGCGATTATTGAAATCATTCAAGGTAAAAATCTAGAACCTGACTTGGATGCAAAAAATATTTCTATTCTACTAATGGAGTTTTTAAAAAATATTTAATATGGAAAATCAACTAGCAAAGAAAGCAGGGAGAATCCTAAGTTGGTTGGGTTTTTTATTCTTTCTGATCGTCTTTATCAATATGCTACAAGCTCCGAGAATTACCATTGGCAGTGAAGAAAGAGAAATCAT
>JAPOHS010000190.1 GCA_029979325.1 Pseudomonadota bacterium
AAAATAATGGATGAATATTATGAAACTAAGAAAAAAGTAGATCAAAAAAAAGAAGAATTAAACGATCTATCAAAAAAATTTAAAGAACTAAAATCTCTAATTTACGATTATAGGGACACAAAAGAATCTGAAATTGAAAAATTAAATCTTGATCATGAAAATTTAAAACAAGAAATTGACGATAATCAAAAAAAATATGAAAATTTAATTGATGAAGCTGCTGATCAAATATCAAATTTTGTAAAAAAAGCAAAATTAGAAAACATTTCAAAGTAGGTCTGTGAGTAAATCTAAGCTAAGAAGTAAAATTTTAAATCTTAGAAAAAAAAATTCACATAAAAAACTTAGTCTATATCCTGTCAAAATTTATCGATTTTTAAAAAAAAATAAAATTAAAGTTTTAAAGGAAAAACCAAAAAATTTTATAAGTGATCTTTGCATAACTGGAATTTATTTTTTTCCAAAAAATGTAACTAATTATGTCAAAAATCTTAAACCTTCAAAAAGAGGTGAACTTGAAATTATAGATTTATTAAAAATATATTTGAAATCTAAAAAACTAAAAAACTACTCTT
>JAPOHS010000191.1 GCA_029979325.1 Pseudomonadota bacterium
CGGCACAAGTTATAAGAAAACTAATAACTGACGCAAAAGAATACTTAGGCCAAGATGTTACAAAGGCTGTAATTACTGTACCTGCTTATTTTAATGATTCTCAACGTCAAGCAACCGTTGATGCTGGAAAAATTGCCGGTATTGAAGTTTTAAGAATTATTAATGAACCGACAGCAGCTTCTTTAGCATATGGTCTTGATAAAAAACAAAATGAAACTATTTTAGTTTTTGATTTAGGTGGCGGTACATTCGACGTAACTATCTTAGAGATTGATGATGGCCTATTTGAAGTAAAATCAACAAATGGTGATACATTTTTAGGCGGCGAAGATTTTGACATGAGGATTGTCAACTATCTGGCTGATGAATTCAAAAAGGAAAACAGCGTTGATTTGACTGCAGATAAAATGGCCTTGCAACGTTTAAAAGAAGCAGCAGAAAAAGCAAAGATAGAGTTATCATCGGCTAATCAAACAGAAATAAACCAACCATTCATTTCAATGGATGGGAAAACAGGGCAACCCCTGCATATGGTTATGAAGCTAACTCGTGCTAAACTTGAGTCACTGGTGGG
>JAPOHS010000192.1 GCA_029979325.1 Pseudomonadota bacterium
ACTCTGGTATAATTAAAGTATTGTCACTAATTATATCTATTTTCATTTTATTTTTTTTTTCAAAATAAGTTAAATCTTCTACAAAGTTTTCTTTTAAAAAATCTGAAATTTTTTCACAAACCTTTAATTCTACAAATTTAGCTTTGTTTAAAATTGCTTTTAATTCAACAATTTTTAGTAATTTTTGTGCGAAAGACTCGTCAGTTAAAGTTACTTTCCATTTTATTGCACTTTCCCTTAATCTTTGTCTAGACATTTCGAGAAGACCAAAGTTACTTATTCGTCCAATCTGAATTCTTGCTCTATCAGTTCTACATCTTTCTTTAAGTTTTCTCTCAACCAATCTTCTATTTCCATAACTAAGCATATCGATAAAGTCGATTATAATTAGACCAGATAAATCTCTAATTTTTATTTGTCTTGCGATTTCTTCTGCAGCTTCAATATTTGTATCTAAAGCAGTGCTTTCAACATTTTTTCCTTTTATTGAACTTCCAGAATTTATATCTATAGAAACTAAAGCCTCTGTTGGGTTAATAACTAAATATCCTCCTGACTTTAGTTTAATTTCA
>JAPOHS010000193.1 GCA_029979325.1 Pseudomonadota bacterium
AAAGATAAATTAAACCAACAAATTTTTTCAAATTCAATCAATATTATAGATAAACCAGATTTGGTTAAAGGCATGGGCTCTAAATGTTTTGATTCTGAAGGCGTTAAAGCAGATACATTAGAATTAGTAAGCAATGGAATTCTAAATAACTATTTGGTTGATACTTATAATGGAAAAAAATTAAACTTAAAATCGAATGGAAGAAGTGGTGGAAGCACTAATCTTTATTTTGAAAATGGAAATTTAAATTATGATGAATTACTAAAAAGTCATTCTAAGATTTTATATGTAACTGAAACTATAGGTCATGGAACAAATCTTGTAACCGGTGATTATTCTGTGGGAGCCACTGGCTTTTTAATTGAAAATGGAGAATTAAAAAGTATTAAACCTTTTCCAATCAAAAAAGCAAGACCCTGTGTTTTTGAGTATATATATTTTGCAAGGCCAGATAGTATACTTGATGGTAAAACAGCCTATGATCATCGAAAAAGTCTTGGTGCTGAACTTGCTAAGGAAAATGATATAGATGCTGATATTGTTGTACCAGTTCCAGACTCTGGAAACGCAG
>JAPOHS010000194.1 GCA_029979325.1 Pseudomonadota bacterium
TGGAACTTCTGAAAATCACAAAATATCGACGTCTCTACACCATTTTTATGTGGAAATGCTGCAAGAAATCTCAGAAATTGCGGGAACATCTTTGAACATTCAACTTTCTGCATATCTCAAAATGTTGGAAACCCTAACACATGTCAATTTTGGAAAAGACGGGCGCCGGAAAATCCAATATTGGATACGAGATAAATATCTATCAAAACATATGAAATTTGTTTTTGGTAATATGGGATCATTGACTCTTTGAAAATTTGAAACCAAACAACCAAGAAACCTTTTTTATTTTCAAGTAAGGGAATCCCCCTCAACATTTTGACTCCAACCCCTGCACCCGACCACCTTCTTGGGGGACACAATAAGCTCGGTAGAACGTCGGTCGAGTGAGCTTGGGGGAAACGAGTGAACTTGATGGAACGTCGGTCAAGTTCTGCATTTTCTATTGGTGAATATGTTCGCAATTGCTAGATTACGGAAATGCAAACCTCTTGACCTTGATTGTTGTCCGATTCCCCCAAAAAAATAAATGATAACAATATACTTTGGAGCCAGTTCGAATGATGACC
>JAPOHS010000195.1 GCA_029979325.1 Pseudomonadota bacterium
AATGGGTGCTGCTATTCAGGCAGGTGTTTTACAAGGTGATGTTAAAGATGTACTTTTATTAGATGTAACTCCACTATCACTAGGTATCGAAACACTTGGTGGAGTTTCTACAAAACTAATTGATAAAAATACAACAATACCAACTAAAAAAAGTCAGGTGTTTTCAACTGCAGAAGATAATCAGCCAGCTGTATCCATTAGAGTTCTACAGGGTGAAAGAGAAATGGCAGCTGATAACAAGTTACTAGGTCAATTCGATTTAGTAGGAATACCGCCCGCAGCAAGAGGAATGCCACAAATTGAAGTTACATTTGATATTGATGCCAACGGCATAGTAAACGTTTCTGCGAAAGACAAATCTACTGGCAAAGAACAGCAAATTCGTATTCAGGCATCAGGTGGATTATCAGATGATGAAATTGAGCGCATGGTTAAAGAAGCAGAAGAAAATGCTGAAGCTGATAAGAAAAAAAGAGAATCTGTTGATACAAAAAATCATGCAGACAGCTTAATTAATGAAACTGAGAAAAATTTGAAGGAACACGGAGATAAAGTTCCTGAAGATGAT
>JAPOHS010000196.1 GCA_029979325.1 Pseudomonadota bacterium
AAAGGCGTCATTTACATACAGATCTGCAAGTCCAGCTAAATGTTTTGAAAAATTAAGGTCGTTTTTTTCTTCCTCTTCATAAAATCTGATATTTTCTAAAAAGACTATTTGATCTTTAGGATCTTTAAACAAATCATCTTTTTTTAATTTAAAAATACTTTTATCTATAATCTTAATTTTTTTATCAATTTTTGCAGCTAGAATAAAATCATTCTCAGATAAACCCTCTATCGCATGAGTTGTAATATTAATTTGAGCATAACCCCAACCAAATAAAATATCAGTGTGATGTCCTTCTTCTTCGGATATTTTTCCTACTTCATTGACAAAATTTTGACTTTCTAGAAAATTTTTGAAAATAAATTTTTTTTCTAAAATATAAATATTTTTTTTATTTTCTAAGAAATTTTTTGAGAAAAAAATAATCAAATTTAATAATAACAAAAATGCAAAAATACTGGTAGTTAATGGTCTTGGAAAACGCAAACCAATAAAATCTATAATGGGATTTAATTGCAAAAAAAGATCAGGTTTAAAAATTTTTCCAAACTCTATAATTTGACATGC
>JAPOHS010000197.1 GCA_029979325.1 Pseudomonadota bacterium
GCGTTGCAGGTGGAATTAAGAATATAGATGATGCAAAAGAAATTTTAAACTCTGGTGCTGATAAAGTATCTATAAATAGTCCCGCAATTGATAGACCAGAACTTATAGAGGAATTAGCAAAAGAATTTGGTAGTCAGTGTGTTGTCATAGGGATTGATTCTATGCAAATAAACAAAGATTATGTAATTTTTTCTAAGACTGGAGATGAAAAAACTATTACAAATACTGGTATTAAAACAACAGACTGGGTCAATAAGGTTCAAGATTATGGAGCTGGTGAAATTGTTTTAAATTGTATGAATCAAGATGGTGTAAGAAACGGATACGATATTGAACAATTAAATAAGATTCTAGAACAATGTGCGGTACCTTTAATAGCATCAGGTGGTGCAGGAAGTGAAAAGCATTTTGTTGATGTATTTAAAGAAACAAATTCAAGCGGTGCTTTAGCCGCTTCGGTTTTTCATAAAAATATTTTAAACATTAATGAACTTAAAGGATTTTTAAAAAATCAATCTATAAACACAAGGTATTAACAATGGAAATTACAAAAATTAAATGGAATG
>JAPOHS010000198.1 GCA_029979325.1 Pseudomonadota bacterium
AACCATCAGAAGTTGCATAATACCCTGTCAGCTTAGCTAAAATGTTTGCATTCCTTTTTTTTGCATGCTCTTCTTCTTCAAGAATGACCATTCCTGAACCGCCTGAAATTACAAAACCATCTCTATTTTTATCATATGCTCTTGAAGCAGAAGAGGGGTTGTCATTAAAATTTGATGATAAGGCACCCATTGCATCAAATAAGTTTGAAGAACTCCAATGAAGATCTTCACCGCCACCAGCAATTACAATGTCTTGTTGCCCAGACTTAATTAAATCTGCACCATGGCCAATGCAGTGAGCACTTGTTGCACATGCTGATGAAATTGAATAATTGATGCCTTTTAGTTTATATGCAGTTCCTAAAATAGCAGATATGGAACTACCCATTGATTTTGTTACTGCATATGGGCCAATTCTTTTAGGGCCTTTTTCTCTAGTTATATCTGCAGTTGATACCATTACCCTTGTAGATGAGCCTCCGGATCCGGCAACAATTCCAGTTTTTTCAGAATTTAAATGATCCTCAGAAATGCCGGCCATTTCAATGGCATCTTGAGCTGC
>JAPOHS010000199.1 GCA_029979325.1 Pseudomonadota bacterium
CCACCTTATAAAGCATCAATATGGACTATACATTATCCATATTTTTAATAATTGCATCACCAAACTCTGAACATTTTAGAAGGTTAGCTCCCTCAATCTGTCTATGTAAGTCGTAAGTGACATCTTTGTCTAAAACTGTTTTTTCCAAAGCTTTGACAATCAGATTAGAGACCTCTCTCCAACCAATATGCTCAAACATCATAACTCCTGATAAAATTACAGATCCAGGGTTAACTTTATCCTGACCAGCATATTTTGGAGCTGTTCCATGAGTTGCTTCAAATAATGCGATTTCATCTCCAATGTTAGCACCTGGTGCTAAACCTAACCCACCAATTTGAGCAGCACATGCATCAGACATATAATCACCATTCAAGTTTGGAAGAGCAAGTACATCATATTCGTCGGTTCTTGTTAAAATTTGTTGCAACATATTATCGGCAATTCTATCATTTATAACAATTTTACCTTCTGGTGCCTTACCATCATATTTATCCCATAATTCATCTTCAGAAATTGTTACATCAGGAAACTCTTCTTTCCCTAGCTCATAACCCCAAT
>JAPOHS010000019.1 GCA_029979325.1 Pseudomonadota bacterium
GGTCACTGTGATTTTTTTATTCTCTTCCACAATCATGCAGCCATTGTTTTACCGTTATTTTTAATCATGTATTCAAATTCATGATGATAATGATTTAAGAAACTTTGTACTGGCCATGCTGAAGCATCTCCGAAGGCACATATCGTATTCCCTTCTATTCGTCCTGCCACGTCCTCAAGTAATGCCAAGTCACCCTCTTTACCCTCTCCATTTGTAATTCGATCGAGAATACGATACAACCAACCCGTTCCTTCTCTACATGGAGTGCACTGACCACAACTCTCTGCATAGTAGAATCTTGAAATTCTTTTCAATAAATTAACCATGCATGTCCCTTCTGATATGACAACCATGGCCCCAGTTCCAAGAGCAGAGTCTACATCTTGTAGTGATTCATAATCCATTGTGCAATTTTCTATGATATCGGCGGGCAATACTTTTGTTGATGAACCACCTGGGATAACTGCTTTTAGCTTTTTACCATCAAGTATACCTCCTGCAACATCAATGACTTCTTGAAATGAGATTCCCAATGGGAGCTCATAGTTACCGGGTTTATTTACATGGCCCGATATTGAAAATATTAGCGTTCCAGGTGATTTTTCTGTGCCAAAATCTGCATACCATTTAGGACCATTCTCAAGAATCTTAGGGATGCTTGCGAGTGTTTGCGTGTTGTTGACAGTTGTGGGCTTTCCGTATAGCCCGAAGTTCGCAGGGAAAGGGGGTTTGAATCTTGGTTTTCCTTGTTTGCCCTCTAATGATTCAAGTAAACCTGTTTCTTCACCGCATATGTATGCACCTGCACCTAGAAAGTTATGTAAGTCGAAATCTATACCAGAATTCAAAATATCTATCCCCAATAGGCCTGCATCGTAAGCCTCTTTAACAGCAGCTTCAATTCGAGGATAGCATTCAAGCATAAATTCACCTCTAACATAGTTATAACCAACGGTTGCACCGATTGCATAGCCCGCTATTGCCATTCCCTCAACTAGTGCATGTGGGTTATATTTCAAAATATCTCTGTCATGGCAGGTACCTGGCTCACTCTCATCAGAATTACAAACGATATATTTCTGATCGTCATTTTTTGGCATGAAGCTCCACTTGAGACCAGTGGGGAATCCAGCCCCACCTCTGCCTCTGAGACCTGATTTTTTGACTTCTTCAATGACCCAATCTGTGCTTTTGTTTGTTTGATCAGCAAGTATATTTTTCCAAACGCTGTAACCGCCTTGCTTTATATACTTATCAAGAGTCCATGAGTCAGACTCATTAACATTCGAATATATGACTTGATTGTGTTTACTCACGATTTGCTCATCAAATTATCAATTACTTCATCTACTTTCTTGATATCAAGATCTTCAATATATGCATGATCCACCATCATCATTGGTGCACCTGTACATGCTGCGAGGCATTCTTCCTCTTTTTTTAGAAAAATGTTTCCATCAGGTGTTGATTCACCGACACTTATGCCAAGCCTCTCTTCTACATAGCCTAGAATTTCATCAGAGCCTCTGAGCATGCATGAAATATTTGTGCATATGGATATTTCATGTTTTCCAACTTTTTTTGTTTGAAACATTGAATAAAATGAAGCAACTTCATAGACCTGAATCCTAGGACATCCAGGTACTCTGAGACTGCATCCATTAATTCAGATGTTAAAAAACCATGATTTTGGTGTTGTGCAGCATGAAGAGAGCCAATGATAGCTGACCGCTGCCTCCCATTTGGAAACTTACCTAGCCAATGGTCGATTTCTTTAATGGTTTGAGATGTCAAAACTTTGCTCATGTCTACCTATCAATCTCACCAAATACAATATCTAATGTACCGATGATCGATACTACATCTGCCAACATGTGTCCTTTTGACATTTCATCAATGGCTGCTAGATGTGCAAAACTCGGTGCTCTGACTTTTAGTCGGTAGGGTTTGTTTGCCCCATCAGAAAGTAAAAACACGCCAAACTCCCCTTTTGGATGCTCAATGGCTTTGTATGTGTTGCCTTCAGGCACAGAATAACCTTCAGTGAAGTGTTTAAAATGATATATCAATGATTCCATATCGTGTTTCATTGAGTCTCTTTTTGGGGCTCTATATTTATGATCTTCGATCATGACAGGACCTGGATTTGCTCTGAGCCATTTGATACATTGTTGAATGATAAGATTAGATTGTCTCATTTCTTCAACTCTGACGAGATAACGATCATAGCAATCACCATTGACACCAACAGGGATTAAAAAGTCGAGTTCGTCATATACCTCGTAGCTTTGATTTCTTCTGAGATCCCATTCAATGCCTGAACCTCTTAGCATCGGACCAGTAAAACCAAGTTGCATGGCTCTTTCAGGAGTCACGACTCCGATATCTACGGTCCGTTGCTTCCATATCCTGTTGTCTGTTAGAAGAGTTTCGTATTCATCTACAAGAGATGGAAATCGGTTGGTAAAGTCTTCAATGAAATCAAGCAATGAGCCTGCTCTGTTATAGTTTAATTTTTTGACCTTTTTTTCAGAAATAAACTTGTTAGCTTTGTATTTTGGCATCTCATCAGGTAAGTCACGATAGACTCCACCAGGCCTATAGTATGTTGCATGCATCCTTGCACCTGATACGGCTTCATATGCATCATATAGGTCCTCTCGTTCCCGAAAGCAATATAGGAATAAGGCCATTGCCCCAATATCAAGACCATGACAACCCAACCACAATAAATGATTCATGATTCTTGTGATTTCATCGTACATGACTCTGATATATTGTGCCCTTTTGGGAGGTTCAATCTCCAATAGACTCTCGATTGCTAGTACATATGGATGCTCACAACACATCATCGAAACATAGTCCATTCTATCCATATATCCGATCGAATGATTGAACGGTTTAATTTCAGCAAGTTTTTCTGTGCCTCTGTGCAAAAGACCGATGTGTGGGTCGAGATTTGTAATGACCTCACCGTCCATCTCCATAATTAACCGTAAAACACCATGCGCTGCTGGGTGTTGTGGACCGAAGTTAAGCGTTAGATTGCTTTCAGTCATTTCGATCCCTTATGACTCTTGGCACACCTGGTCGAGTAGAAATTGATACAGGTTGATATACAACCTCCTCTTTTTCTTCATCATATACCACCTCGAGATTTCCATTGGTTGGGAAATCTTTTCTAAAAGGATGACCAATGAAACCATAATCAGTCAGGATCCTTCGAAGATCTGGATGACCATCAAAATGAATTCCCATCAAATCAAAAGCTTCTCTTTCAAACCAATCTGCACTGCTCCAAATATTTACAAGTGATGGCACTGATGGTGGATTGGACTCTGATGTAAAAACCTTCAAGGTTAATCTTTGATTATTTGAAACCGAGAGCAATTGATAAAAAACAGCAAATCTGCCTTTAAATGTCTCATCAATTTCAGGAATAATTGTTGGTTTGACTGCCCGAGAATACCCTGTGCTGGTCGCATTATTCGTTTTCCAATCCACATCGCCATATGTCAGGTAATCAACTGCTATGACATCCATCAATAATTCAAAAGATAGATCACTCTTCAGTGCAGTAGCCACCTCAATCAATTGCTCAGGATTTATTTTGATTTCATGATTGGATTGATTCATGGATACTTCAATTTCATATTTCTGAAGTACATCCTCTAAACCCTTTGTATCCAATTGCCTATCCATTTGCTATTGATTCTTCTTTTTTGATTTTTTCTTGTAGTTCTATGATTCCGTTGATTAGCGCCTCTGAAGTTGGAGGACAACCAGGTACATAGATATCGACTGGTATGATTTGATCACAACCTCTGACCACAGAATATGAGTGATGATAGTAACCACCTCCATTGGCACATGATCCCATAGAGATGACCCATTTGGGTTCTGCCATTTGGTCATAAACCTTTCTGAGTGCTGGCGCCATTTTATTAACCAATGTACCAGCGACAATCATGACATCAGATTGTCTTGGGCTCGGTCTAAAGAATACACCAAAACGATCTGTATCATATCTTGATGCTCCAGCATGCATCATTTCAACAGCACAACAAGCTAAACCAAAAGTTACAGGCCACATCGATCCGGTTCTAGCCCAATTTACAAGCTTATCAACTGAAGTGATGATGAACCCTGGACCCTGTTGATCAATTAAATTATTATCAGTTTCTAATCCCAATCCAAAGCTCCTTTGTTCCACTCGTACACAAATCCTATAACCAAAACAAGAAGAAAAATTACCATTGAAATAAGACCCACATGACCTATGTCATCAAGCGCTATTGCCCAAGGAAACAAGAAGGCAATTTCTAGATCAAAAATTATGAATAGGATGGCAACTAAATAATATCTCACATCGAATGGGATTCGGGCATCTTCAAATTCCTCAAAACCACATTCATAAGGGGACAGTTTTGCTTTGGTTTTAGCGCCTTTTCCAAAGAGGAATCCCAAGCCAAGCATTAATAAGCCAAGTACTCCAGCTATGATTATAAATATTGCTATTGGCAGGTAGTTTTCAAGCATCTCTGTGGAAACTCTAAATGTGTCTTAAACCGCGATGAATTGTAACATCTTTTAGTTATTATCATTCAAAAAATTCGAGATTTTCTTAGAAATAGATTCTCTGCCGATGGCCGGACTCGAACCGGCACAGCTTGCGCTACTGCCCCCTCAAGACAGCGTGTCTACCAGATTCCACCACATCGGCTAGAGTTTATTTATTCTTGTGGTATTTGAGGTAAGTTTTGTGTTGTTTCATCCGGAAGAGAGATTGGTGATTCAACTTGATCCAGAACACTTTCAGAAACGACTGTCCCCTTATTCAAATATGCCAGCGTAAGGCTGGTTATAAAGAAAACTGTTGCGAGAACTGCTGTGGTTCTCGATAAGAAGTTTGCAGAACCTTTTGCACCAAAAAGTGTCCCTGAAGCACCAGCACCAAATGCCGACCCCATGTCTGCTCCCTTTCCTTTTTGCAAAAGGATTAATACAACGATGAGTATCGCTGTGATTACGTGAAAACTTAACAATAGTGAATTTGCATTAGCCATTTCTTATTTCCTCTGCAATATTATATATTTTTAAAAATTCAGAAGCATCAAGTGATGCACCCCCGATTAAGCCTCCATGAATATGTTCCATTTGTAGCAGTTCTTTTGCATTTGATGATTTCATGCTACCGCCATAGAGAACTGGGACCATATTTGGAGACATTTCGCTCAGTACAGAATGAATATGTGCATGAACTTCATTTGCCATATCTGGTGTTGCTGTGAGTCCAGTACCGATTGCCCAAATTGGTTCATATGCGATGAGCATGTTTGTATTTGATGATAATATTTCATTATCCAATACACTTCTGATTTGATCATTTATTACATCAAGAGTCTGACCGGAATCTCTTTGTTCGATCGACTCACCTATACAAAGTATGGGATCTATGTCGTGCTCAATGGCTTTGAGAAGTTTTAATCTTATCAGGTCATTGGATTCATTATGGTACTCACGTCTTTCTGAATGCCCGATGATTGCGTATTGTGCTGACTGATCTGCAATCATCTGCCCAGAGCATTCACCAGTATAAGCACCTGAATCATGAGATGAGATATTCTGGGCACCTACTTTTACAAAGCTTGGAGCTTTTTCTGTTACAGATTGCAGGTAAATGTCAGGGGGACATATGATCATTTCATTGGAGTTTTTAGATTCTGATCCCAATGAAGAAAAATATTCATCAATGAATGCCAATGATGCATTCATCTTCCAGTTTGCAGCAATGTAGAACTTTTTATCCATTCTCTTTTATGACATCGATGATGTCTTTCGCTAAAGTACTGGCGACATCTTGGTCTTTATTTTCTATTGATATTCTAATGAGTGGTTCAGTTCCCGAAGGTCTAATGATTACTCGACCATCAGGGTTTTTTGAATTTATCTCTTTTGCAAGATCACTTAGGAAGCTTTCATTTGTATTTAATAAATCTTCAGTATCAATGTTTTCGTTCAGGACGGGTAAAAGTTCTAGATCGCTGACAAGCTCACTGATTTTTAATTCTTTATTGAGAGATTCTTTAATAATTATCAGAGCAATCAATAATGCATCACCAGTTGGTGAGTATTCAGAGTTAATGATATGTCCTGATGATTCACCTCCAATGATGGCACCGGTTTTTTTCATCATCGAATAAACATTCTTATCGCCGACATCTGATCGATATAGATCAATATTCATGTCGCGTAACTTCATTTCAAGACCTGAATTCGTCGTAATGGTACCCACAACTTTATGATTGAATGATTTATTAGAAATATTTGCCTTAGCAAGTATATAGAGTATCTGGTCGCCATCTAAAATACTCCCTTCTTCATCTACAATCAAAATTCTGTCAGCATCACCATCGAGTGCTATTCCTAGATTTGAATCAGTGGCCACTACTGTTTTTCTGAGCGTCTCTGGGTGTGTAGATCCACAATCTAGATTAATGTTCTTTCCATTGGGCGAACAAGCAATTGGTATTACATCGGCTCCTAAATCAAGTAAGACCTGAGGTGCTATTTTATAAGCAGCACCATTCGAAGCATCCACAACAATCTTAAACCCTTTGAGCGGTAAGTGATGATCGATGTCTGCAAATATTGACATCAAAAGCGATTTATATAAGTTTCTAGAAGTATTTGAAATTTTTGCTTTCCCGAGTGTTTCTGCAGTATTTGTTATGGGCGTATCAGAAAGCTTTGACTCAATGATGCTCTCGATTTCGCGATCTATTTTTTCACCTTGGTGATTGATGATCTTAATACCATTGTATTCATATGAGTTATGTGAAGCACTTATCACGATTCCAAAATCACAATTTTGTTTGATGGTGTAATAAGCAATTGCTGGCGAAGGAAGCGGTCCTAACAAAATCACCTCCAAACCATGTGCAACAAAAGCAGATTCCAATGCTGATTCAAACATATAACCGGAGATTCGAGTGTCTTTACCAATTGCAACTTTGCCACCATTGGGAGTCATGACCTTAGCAATTGAAGATGCCAATCTCATGGCAAAATCAATTGTCATCGGGTATTCGCCGACCTTTCCTCTGATTCCATCAGTTCCAAATACTTTTTCTTTTTGCTCTTTCATCAGTAAGTCAAATTCATAAAGGGCTGTATTGTATAGCTTTGGCAGCTATTAAATCCACTATTTTTAAGGAGTTCGTTTAGAACTTAGTGCTGTGTAGCGGGATCACCGATGTTTGGTGTTGATGAATCATCTTTGTCAGAATCATCAGAATTCCAGTCCTCAGGTGGCCTGGGTTCTTTATCGTTCATGATATCAGTGATCTGTGATTCTTCGATGGTTTCGTATTTCATGAGCGCATCAGCCATATTGTGAAGTCTTTTAATATGCTTCTCTAAGATTTCAGTGGCGACTGAATAAGCTTGGTCAATAATCTTCCTGACCTCTTCATCAATTGTTTTCGCAGTTCCGTCAGACATATGCTTGGTTTGCGTGACAGATCTTCCTAGAAATACCTCGCCTTCATCTTCACTGTATGCAAGTGGGCCAAGTTTGTCTGATAAACCCCATTTAGTGACCATGTTTCTGGCTATTTCTGTTGCACGTTCAATATCATTTGAGGCACCTGTGGTAACAGCGTCTTTTCCGAATATTATTTCCTCAGCAACTCTTCCACCGAATAAGCTTGTGATTTGTCCGATGAGTCTCTTTTTACTGATGCTGTATTTGTCTTCTTCTGGAAGAAACATGGTTACACCCAAAGCCCTTCCCCTTGGAACGATTGTTACTTTGTAAACTGGGTCATGATCCTCTATGTTGAGACCAACAATGGCATGACCGGCTTCATGATAGGCGGTGAGTTTTTTCTCGTCTTCACTCATAACCAAAGACCTTCTTTCTGTGCCCATCATGATTTTATCTTTGGCTTTCTCTAAATCGTCCATGTTTACATATTTTTTATTGCCTCTTGCGGCGATAAGTGCTGATTCATTGACCAGATTAGCTAAGTCAGCACCGGAAAATCCTGGGGTACCTCTTGCGATGATTGATGGCTTAACGTTTTTATCAAGCGGGACTTTTCTCATGTGAACTTTTAGGATTTGCTCTCTTCCTCTGACGTCTGGGAGTGGAACGACGACTTGGCGATCAAATCTTCCAGGTCTTAATAGAGCCGCATCAAGGACGTCTGGCCTGTTTGTTGCTGCAATGACAATGACACCAACATTGTCTTCAAAACCATCCATTTCAACCAATAGCTGATTGAGTGTTTGCTCTCTTTCATCATGTCCACCACCTAATCCAGCTCCTCGTTGTCTGCCGACAGCATCGATTTCATCTATAAAGATGATGCATGGAGAATGTGATTTTGCTTCCTGAAACATGTCTCTGACTCTAGAGGCGCCAACACCAACAAACATTTCAACAAAATCTGAGCCTGAGATAGTGAAGAATGGAACTCTGGCTTCTCCAGCAATGGCTCTTGCAAGCAATGTTTTTCCAGTTCCTGGTGAACCAACCATTAAAACACCTCTTGGTATTTTTCCACCCAGTCTTTGAAACTTGGATGGATCTTTTAAAAATTCTACGATTTCAATGACTTCCTCTTTGGCTTCTTCGATACCTGCAACATCAGCAAAAGTGACGTTAACTTGATCTTCACCGAGTAACTTTGCCTTACTTTTGCCAAAAGACATTGCGCCTCTTCCACCACCTATGCCGCCTTGCATTTGGCGCATGAAATATATCCACACACCGATTAATAAGATCACGGGGAATGAGTTGATGAGTAAACTGACAAATAAATTTTGTTCCTTCTGAGGACTGGCGCTGATGTTTACGCCTGAACGATTAAGTTCACCAATGAGAGCTGTGTTGTCGGTTTCTGGATTGTAGGTCACAAATCGGTCGCCATTTATCCTTTTTGCTCTAATGATTTCATTCTCAAAAACGACTTCGCTCACGTTTCCAGTTCTTACTAATTCAAGAAATGTGGAGTAGTCTAACGTTTGCTGTCTCATAGAATTTGGAGAGAATGATTGAAAAAAAGACAGCATGACGATAGCTAGCACTATCCATAGAAGTGTGTTCTTAAAGAAATTGTTCATAAATTTAATTATACCTAATGTTTTTTGCTATCACGTAGGTTTCTCTACTCTCTTTTCTTGATGACTTTGGTTTGAAGTAGTTAATTCTTTCGAAATTTTCTTTCAATTCAGATTTAAATTCTTCAAATCCATGGCCTATAAAAACCTTCATGACAAGCGTCCCTTTAGATATAAGTCCAATTTGGGAAAATTCAAGGATTGAATCAGCAATGTTATAAAATTTAAATTGATCACTCACCTTGTTTCCAGTCTTATTGGGTGACATATCAGAGATTACAAGGTCAAATCTCTTTTTATTGTTCTTCTCTAGTATAAGATCTTGGATCACTTTGTCCTCAATGCTTCCTTGTATAAAGTTTACTCCCTCGATTGGATCCATTGCGTTAATATCAAGTGCCAACAAATTTCCAGAACGAATCTTCTTACTGGCGTATTCACTCCATCCACCTGGAGTAGAACCAATATCTACAAGTGATTTTACATTTTTAAATATTTTGAATTTCTGATCAATTTCTAGAAGTTTATATACTGATCTTGATCTATAGCCTCTCTGTTTAGAGTCTTTAACAAAAAAATCCTCAGATTGGGACTTCCTCCAATGACGATTGGACATAACTCAGAGATAAGAAATATCTGTAACCTGAAAGCTTTGATTTGTTTCAGGAGATTTGAGTTCGACCAAATCATTTATGCTTTTTCCAATCATTGCTCGTGACAATGGTGATTTATATGAAAGCAATCCATTTTCAATATCAGACTCATCCTCACCAACGATTTTGTAAGTGATGACATTGTCATTATCAAGGTTAAGCAAAGTTACCGTACTTCCAAATATGACTTTGTTGGAAACGGACAGTTTGGTGACATCTATGATTTCTGAGTTGGATAGTTTTGATTCAATCTCAGCTATTCTGCCCTCAATGAAACTCTGCTTTTCCTTCGCGGCATGATATTCGGCATTTTCCTTCAGGTCTCCAAACTCTCTTGCTGTCGCAATGGCTTTTATGATTTCTGGTCTATCAACTGATTTGAGATTCTTCAATTCTTCACGAAGAAGTTCTGCGCCTCTAATTGTCATGATTGCCCTATCCATTCTTTACATTATAGTCTTGAAGTCGGTTAACTGAAATATCTCCAAGAAAATCAAAAGAAGAAATCGTCGCATAAGCAGCTTCAAGACTCGTGTAATAGGTTATTCCAGAGATCACGGCTTCGGCTCTTATTGAAAAAGATTCATGGATCGATTGCTTGCCCTCAGTTGTGTTGATGATCAGTTCTACATCTTTCTCTTTGATAAGCTCTACAATATGTGGCGAACCTTCTCTGACTTTGTTGATTTGCTGACATTCGATGCCATTCTCATTTAAGAACTCTGCCGTGCCAGTTGTTGCAATGATTTCAAATTCTTCATTTATTAGAAATTGACCGAGGTCAATTAATTTCTGATTCTTATCAGGCTCTCTGACTGAAATAAAGACTTTGCCCTTGTCAGGTATATGAATGCCAGCAGCATATTGAGATTTAATATATGCTTCACCGAATGTTTTACCAGTGCCCATCACCTCACCAGTGGATTTCATTTCAGGACCTAGTATTGGGTCAGTATCTGGGAACTTATTGAATGGAAATACAGGTCCTTTGACAGAATAAAATTCAGGAATGACTTGATCGAGATATCCCTGGTCTTTGAGACTGATTCCAATCATAACTTTTGCAGCTATTTTGGCCAGTTGAAGACCTGTTGCTTTAGAAACAAATGGCACCGTGCGAGATGCCCTAGGATTTACCTCCAATACGAATATCTTATCCTTTCTGATTGCAAATTGAGCATTAACGAGACCGATGACGCCAAGCTTTTTTGTAAATTTCTTCATTTGTCTGATTATTTCATCTTGTAGTTCATTTGATAGGCTGAAAGCTGGGATAGAACAAGATGAGTCACCAGAATGAACGCCAGCTTGTTCTATGTGCTCCATCAGTCCGCCAATGAGGATATTTGTTCCGTCTGAAACTGCATCGATATCAACTTCAATGGCTTTATTGAGAAAATGATCCAATAAAACAGGCGATTGGTTGGATACCTTTACCGCCTCTTTCATGTATGTTCTTAATTCGTCATCGTTGTAAACGATTTCCATTGCTCGTCCGCCTAAAACATAAGATGGCCTGACGACCAGAGGATATTCAACTCGTTTTGCATTGACTAGAGCTTCATCCAAATTGGTTGCAACTTCATTGTATGGTTGCAATAGGTCTAATTCTTGAACCATTGATTTAAATAACTCTCTGTCCTCAGCTTGGTCAATTGATTCTGGTTGTGTTCCGATGATTGGTGCGCCTGCGTTCTTTAATGCTTGAGCAAGTTTCAAGGGAGTTTGCCCTCCAAACTGAACAATAACACCTTTTGGTTTCTCAAGATCAATCACTGACATGACATCTTCAAAGGTCAATGGCTCAAAATAAAGTCTGTCAGAAGTGTCGTAGTCAGTTGATACGGTCTCAGGATTGCAATTAATCATGATTGATTCATATCCTGCGTCACTGACGGCCATTGCAGCATGAACACAACAATAGTCGAATTCTATACCCTGTCCAATTCTATTTGGACCACCTCCAAGGATGATAATTTTATCTTTTGATGATGGCATTGATTCGCATTCTTCATCGTAGGTCGAATACAAATAAGCTGTGGTCGTTTTAAACTCAGCAGCACATGTGTCAACTCTTTTATATACCGGAACAATTCCTTGAGAAATTCTGAGTTTCCTAATATCGATCTCATTCACTGATAGAAGGTTTGCCAATCTTGCATCTGAAAACCCTTTGGATTTTAGAGATTGCATCTTCTCATGGTTTATTGAATCAATATCTTTATTTTTAAGTTCTGATTCAATATTCATCAAGTCTTCTATGTACACTAAGTACCAGGGATCAATTTTTGTTAGACCATAGATCTTATCAAGACTGTAACCCTCTCTGAAAGCTTGAGCAACATAAAGCAAGCGGTCTGGGTTTGGATTCGATAGTCGTTCATCAAAGTCTCCCCCAACATCCATATCTGTGAAACCATCGTGATTGTTCTCAAGACTTCTGATTGCTTTTTGCAGTGATTCTTGAACATTCCTTCCGATGGCCATGGCTTCGCCAACGGATTTCATTTGTGTAGTCAGTCCTGGATTGGCGCCTGGAAATTTTTCAAAAGTGAACTTTGGTATTTTTGTAACAACATAATCTATGGTTGGTTCAAATGAAGCTGGGGTGAGCCCTCCTGTTATATCGTTAGAGAGTTCATCCAAAGAGTATCCAATGGCAAGTTTTGCAGCAATCTTTGCGATTGGAAATCCAGTTGCCTTTGATGCCAATGCTGATGATCTCGATACTCTTGGATTCATTTCGATTACGATCATCCTTCCGTTATCTTGATTGACTGCAAACTGAACATTTGATCCGCCAGTGTCAACTCCTATACGTCTGAGTATTGCGATGGAGTAATCACGCATGACTTGATATTCCTTATCAGTAAGCGTCTGTGCTGGAGCGACTGTTATTGAATCTCCTGTATGAACGCCCATCGGGTCTACATTCTCTATTGAACAGATAATGATGGCGTTGTCATTCTTATCTCTGACCACCTCCATTTCATACTCTTTCCAACCCAAAAGAGACTCTTCAATTAAAACTTCAGTGGTTGGAGATAACTCTAAACCTCTTTTTACAATGGTTATGAGCTCTTCTTCATTGTTAGCGATTCCACCGCCACTGCCACCCAGTGTGAATGATGGTCTGATGATCAATGGATAGCTGATGGTATTAGCAATACTGATTGCTTCTTCCAATGTATTTGCTATTTCTGATTTGGCAACATCAATATTGATCTCCCCCATTGCAACCTTGAAGAGTTCTCTATCTTCTGCTGTATCAATGGCCTCCTTCGAAGCACCAATCATTTCGACATTGTACTTTTCAAGAATGCCTCTCGATGCAAGATCAAGTGCTGTATTGAGAGCGGTTTGACCTCCCATGGTAGGCAAAAGTGCATCCGGTCTTTCCTTGTCTATAATTTTTTCAAGTGTTTGCCAGTTGATTGGCTCTATATAGATTGAATCTGCAACGTCTGGATCGGTCATGATGGTTGCAGGATTTGAGTTGATTAAGATAACTTTAAATCCCTCATCTCTTAAAGCTTTGCATGCTTGAGTTCCTGAATAATCAAATTCACATGCTTGACCAATAATGATAGGCCCCGCCCCAATAATTAATATCGATTCAATGTCAGTTCTTTTTGGCATGATTTATATTCGAGATGAATTTCTGAAACAAGGGTTGAATATCATGAGGGCCTGGGCTTGCCTCAGGATGGCCTTGGAAACTAAACGCATTCTTGTCGTTCAATTCAATGCCCTGAATGGATTGATCAAATAATGACTTATGTGTGACTTTAACATTCTCTGGAATTGTCATTTCATTGACAGTAAAACCGTGATTTTGACTCGTGATGTAAACAATACCTGTCTGAGTGTCTATCACAGGATGATTTGCACCATGGTGACCGAATTTCATTTTTTCTGTTTTTGCACCTGATGCGAGTGCCAATAATTGGTGACCGAGACATATTCCAAATATTGGTATGTCAGCCTTGAGCAGTTCTCTGATACATTTTATAGCATAATCACATGGTTCTGGATCTCCAGGACCATTTGATAAAAAGACACCGTCAGGGTCATGCTTCATCACCTCATCAAATGAAGACTGAGCGGGTAACACAGTTACCTTGCATCCATTTTTGGAAAGCAAATTGAGAATGTTAGTTTTTACACCAAAATCAATCGCAACGACATGATATTGCTGGTTTGTTGAATCAGCTGTTGATGTAAAAATGTATGGACTCTTGGTTGATACCTCTTTAGCAAGGTCCAATCCGGCCAAACCTGAGAATGACTTTGCTTCAGATAATGCTTCATTGATAGTTAATCCATTTGATGACAAACAAGCATTCATTGAGCCATGATTTCTTAAATGATTGGTCAATTTTCTGGTATCGATATTAGATATTCCTACAATCTGATTTTTTAATAAAAAATCTTCAAGACTGAGTTGATTTCTCCAATTACTTGAAATTGGGGAGCTTTCTCTAATCACTAAACCTGAGCAGAAAGAATCCTTGCTTTCATTGTCTTCGTCATTTGTTCCTGTATTGCCGATATGAGGATAGGTTAAGGTAACAATTTGTTTATGATATGAAGGATCTGTAATGATTTCCTGATATCCAGTCATTGCTGTATTGAAAACGACTTCACCAACAGAATGAGACTCAATGCCAATAGACTTACCAGAGAACTTAGTGCCATCTTCAAGTATCAGTAATGCGTCTTTCAAATTTCTTCCTTCAGTACCTATTTGGGTTCTAAAAAAGGGAAGGACTTTATGAGCCCTTCCCTTGAGAAGTTTGGAACCAGAACTATATTAGGTTCAAATTAGTCTGATGTCATCAAAAAAATATTTTATTCGCTTATTCTTTTAAAAAAGTCACTGACACTTTCTGTCCATGATTTCTTATTCGGTCGATGATCTGTTTTACTGTTGTTGATTGAATAATCAAAATTTCTGAGAATTTCTTTTTGTTCATCGCTTAAGTTAATCGGTGTTTCAACTTGAACAGTGCAATATAGATCACCATAGAAATTCTCTCTATAGGATTTTATTCCTTTGCCTTTTAAGCGAAATGTTTTTCCTGATTGAGTTTCTGCAGGAATTGTCAAGTTTACTGCGCCATCGATTGTCGGAGCCTCTACAACACCGCCTAGAACCGCTTTACCGAAACTGATTGGAATTGTGCAAATCAAATGATTGCCTTCGCGTTCAAATATCTCATGTTTCTTTACGGTGACATCAACATATAAATCACCCGAAGGTCCACCTTTAACACCTGCCTCGCCTTCGCCTGAAAGTCTAATACGGTCCGCATTATCAACACCAGGCGGAATTTTTATCGCAATGGTTCGATTGCTTCTCTTCCTTCCAGCGCCAGAACAGTCTGAGCAAGGATCTTTTATCATTTCACCAGAGCCTCTACAGTCTGGACAAGTTTGCTGTAATGTAAAGAAGCCCTGTTGAACTCTGACTGCACCTCTGCCGTCACACTTTACACAACGCGTTGCAGTTGTTCCTTTTTTTGCTCCTGAACCATTACAAATATCACACTGATTATATGATGGGATATCAACATTGATTTTGTCACCAAAAACCGCCTGCTCAAGTGTCAGATTGATTTCATATCTGAGGTCGGATCCTCGTTGAGCTGAAGATCTTCGAGTTTGCCCTCTTCCTCCGCCAAAAATATCTCCAAAAACATCTCCAAAAATATCATTGAAAGCATCTCCTGGATTGAATCCACCGCCCATACCGCCTTGTGGATTGACTCCTGCATGTCCAAATTGATCATAAGCGGCTCGTTTTTGTTTGTCTGATAATATGGCATAAGCCTTTTGTATGGATTTAAATTTCTGTTCAGATGCTGAGTCACCAGGGTTTCTATCAGGATGATATTTCATGGCAAGCTTTCGATAGGCTTTCTTTATATCAGCATCTGATGAGTTCTTCTCGATGCCTAAAGTTTGATATAAGTCTTGTTCACTCATTGTTTTTTCCAAATATAACCAGACAGAGTATTAAAACCCTGTCTGATTTAGTGTTGATGCGTTTTTATTTAATGAGTATTTTTACTCTCTTCAGAATCAACTTCCTCATATTCAGCATCAACCACATTCTCATCTTCTGAATTGTTTTCATTTTCAGTAGATTCATTTTGTGCATTTGCCTGAGCTTCTTCGAATGCTTTTTGAGCAATTCCAACAGAAGCTTCAGATAATGTTTTAAGTTTGGATTCAATTTTGTCTTTATCATCTGACTTAAGTGAATCTTTCAAGTCATTCAATGCAGATTCAACGGTCGATCTCTCTTCATTGGTAACTTTTTCGCCCAGTTCTTCCAAAGATTTCTCTGTTGCATGTATCACTTGATCAGCCTGATTTTTAATATCAACGAGGTCACGGAAATCCTTATCACTGTCTGCATTGGCTTCTGCTTCTGAAATCATTTTTTCGATTTCCTCATCAGATAGGCCGCTTGAAGCTTTGATTACAATTTTTTGTTCCTTGCCAGTTTCTTTATCTGTTGCTGAAACATTAATGATCCCGTTTGCATCGATATCGAAAGCTACTTCAATTTGTGGCATCCCTCTTGGTTTAGCAGGAATATCTGTTAGATCAAAACGACCTAAAGATTTATTGTCTTGTGCACGCTCTCGTTCACCTTGGAGAACATGAATTGTGACTGCCGTTTGATTGTCTTCTGCCGTTGAGAATATTTGTTCGGCTTTGGTTGGTATTGTGGTGTTTTTCTCAATTAACTTTGTTGTGACACCACCCAATGTTTCGATACCCAACGACAATGGTGTAACGTCCAGTAACAATACATCTTTTACATCACCTTGAAGTACACCTGCTTGAATTGCAGCACCCATAGCAACTACTTCATCAGGATTCACATCCTTCCTTGGCTCAACACCAAAGAAAGATTTTACTTCGTCCTGAACTTTTGGCATTCGTGTTTGTCCACCGACGAGAATTACATCATTGATGTCACTGGTTGATAATCCTGCATCGCTGAGAGCTGTTTTGCAAGGCTCTATTGTTTGAACAATTAAGTCCTCGACCAATGACTCAAGTTTTGCCCTGGTTAATGTCAAGTTCAAGTGTTTAGGCCCTGATGCATCAGCAGTTAGATATGGCAAATTAATATCGGTTTGTGCTTGATTTGATAATTCAATCTTTGCTTTTTCTGCTGCCTCTTTTAGCCTCTGAACTGCTTGAGGATCACTGGATACATCCATCCCAGTTTGATTTTGAAATTCTCCCAAAAGATGATCTATCACTCTGAGATCGAAATCCTCTCCACCGAGGAATGTATCACCATTTGTTGCAAGGACTTCAAACTGATTTTCTCCATCCACATCAGCAATCTCTATGATTGAGACATCAAATGTCCCGCCACCTAAATCGTAAACAGCAATTTTTTTATCGCCGCGTTTCTTATCCATGCCATAAGCCAAAGCTGCTGCAGTTGGTTCATTGATGATTCTTTTGACATCAAGACCGGCAATTTTTCCAGCATCCTTTGTCGCTTGTCTTTGTGAGTCATTAAAATATGCAGGCACAGTAATCACTGCTTCTGAGATAGATTCACCGAGATAGCTTTCAGCAGTTTCTTTCATCTTTCTTAATACTTCTGCTGAAATTGCAGGTGGTGCCATTTCTTTATCGCCTGTCATGACCCAAGCATCTCCATTGTCAGCTTTGACAATTTTAAAAGGAACTTTATCAATGTCTTTTTTTACGACATCATCATCATGTTTTCTTCCAATCAATCGTTTGATTGCAAACAATGTATTTTCAGGATTACTAATTGCTTGACGTTTGGCAGATTGTCCAACCAAAAACCTATCATCTTCTTTTGAATATGCCACTATTGATGGTGTTGTTCGATCTCCTTCAGAATTTTCAATGACCTTAGCTTGATCACCATCCATGACAGCAACACATGAGTTTGTCGTACCAAGATCAATTCCAATTACTCTACCCATTTTATTTTCTCCATATTTAAGTAGGTTCTAACGGATATATATGTCCGCTTTATTATTTTTCAAGGAAATATCAGTCTTTTTCTGTTTCTGATGAAACAATAACTCTTGCTGGTCTTAAAAGCCGATTCTGAAGTCGGTATCCTTTTTGGATGACATTAACAATATATCCAGGTTCTGTATTCTCATCCTCAACAATACTCATTGCCTCATGATTCTCAGAATCGAATTTCATGTCTTTCGGGTCGATGACTTCGATTGAAAACTTATCAAGAATAGAAATAAACTGCTTATAAGTTGCCTCTTGTCCAGCAATAAAAGTTTCAATGCCATCATCTTTTTCCTTATCTATGGTCATTCCGATCTCAAAACTATCTATTACTGGGATTATTTCTTGAAACACTCTTTCAATTGAAGCTTTGGCACATGAATTATGTCACCCATATGGAACATACTTTCATTTCCATCGTCAACTCTGAAGCCTGCATGTCCGGGAGTATGTCCTGGAAGTGGTATTATAGATACTCCGCTGATGATATCAGCATTATTTGAT